>MGBV01000001.1 GCA_001788415.1 Candidatus Rokubacteria bacterium GWC2_70_16
CGTTGCCGGCGAGCGCGACGGCGTGGGCGCCGGCTGCCACCGTGGGAATCGCGAGCCAGTCGACCATCCAGCCGCCCCCCATGCGCGCGGCCGCGATGCTGCCGGTGATGAACGTCGTGCCGTAGACGGCGAGCGCGACGGCGCCGCCGTAGGAGGCGATGATGCCCGCGGCCTGGCTGAGCACCATGAGCCCGGCGGACGCCGCCAGGAAGAAGACGAGCCACAACCGCCAGAACAGGGGCCGGCGACGCTCTTGGGCGTCGGGCTCGACGGCCGCGGTCGCCGCCGCGAGCGTGAGACCCGAGCGCGCGATGAGCCACGCGCTGATCACCCCGGTGACGGCCAGGACAGTGGCGAGCCCCCCGAGCGTGGCGCGCACGCCGAACTCGCGGACGGACCACCCGAAGAGGGGCGCGGCGATCATGGCGCCGGCCGGATACAGGCCGACGAGATAGCCGTTCATCAGGCCGTGGCGTCGCGTCACCGCCAGGTTCACCGCCTGCTGCACGAGGATGTAGCCAGCGCCGCCCCCGACGCCGAAGAGCACACCGTATCCGAGGGCCAGCTGGGCCAGCCCGCCGGCCGTGGCGGCAAGCGCGATGCCCAGGGCGCTCGCGGTCGCGCAGGCCAGCACCAGGATCGGGGTCGACGCCAGGCCGTAGACGTGGGGCGCCAGGTTCATGCCGGCGCCAAATCCGGCCGTTGCCAGGGCGAAGACGAGCGCGAGATCGGCTCGGCTCAGCCCGAGCAGAGTTTCCAGCGGCGTCAAGAACACGCTGAACGCATAGAGCGAGCCGAGCGGGGTATTGAGTGCGGTGGCGGCCGCGACCGCGCGCCACGGGCTCTGCCTGACGTCAGGATCGCGCACGATGATCAGCCGTCCCCGTGTGTGCAGGCAGTGGCCGCCGGCGAGTTCGATGGCAGGGCGGTGGCTGCGCGGCCAGAGTATGGTTCCGCTACGTCAGCCCGACGGTCTCCCGGAAGCGGCGCAGCGTCTCGACGTGATCGGCCGGCGTCGCCAGCCCCATCCCGGAGGTGTGGATGCAGAGGTGGCTGATCCCGCGCATCGCGCGCCACGCCTCCAGCTCCTTGCGCCAGTCCGCCGGCGGGAGCTGGGGAAGCGTCATGCGGCCCTCGATCCCGAACGCCTTCGGCTCGCGGCCGGCCTCACGGATCATCCCGTGGAGCCGATCGACGGCGGCCTGCGCCGGCGCGCCGGGCCGGAAGTGGGGCAGCCATCCGTCGGCGATACGGGCCATCCGCTGCCGCACGACCTCGCTCTCGCCGCCCATCCACACCGGGATCGGTCGCTGCACCGGGAGCGGGTTGAGGCCGGCGTCGGAGATGCGATGGCGCGTCCCCGCGAACGTCACCAGCTCCCGCGTCCAGAGCGCGCGCATCACCTCGATCTGCTCTTCGATCCGCCGGCCGCGCGTCGCGAACTCCTCGCCGAGCGCCTCGAACTCGACGGGGTTCCAGCCCACGGCCACGCCGAGCCGCAGCCGCCCGCCCGAGAGCACGTCCACGGCCGCGGCCTGCTTGGCGACCAGCGCGGTCTGACGCTGCGGCAGGATGATGATGCCCGTCACCAGCTCGACCCGGCGCGTGGCGGCGGCCAGGAATCCAAAGAGCACGAACGGCTCATGGAAGCCGTGGCGATACGTGTAGGGCCCCTTCCAGCCGCCCGGGCGATCGGGATTGACCCCGAGCACGTGGTCGAAAACCAGGATGTGCGTGAACCCCATGTCCTCGACGGCCTCGGCATAGGCCTTGATGGCGGCCGGGTCGTTCCCGATCTCGGTCTGTGGCAGCACGACGCCGATCTTCATGCAAACCTCCTCGCAGTGGGTTGACTCGCCGTGCGCACATCTGCGTGATCCCGTCCGGACGCGCTCTCGCACCTCGCGTCGCGGTGTGGCCGTTCTCCCGGCCCGACAGAGGCGCGTCAGGTCCCCGAATCAGCGGAGCGCCTGGCGCAGCGAGTCGCCGATGAGCGAGACCGCGCGGTGCGCCGTGTCGATCAGCTTGCCCATCCCCGCGAAGCCGTGGATCATCCCGCCGTAGCACACGTAGTCGACCGTCATCGCCAGCAGGATCGAGAGCCATCGCGCGCACCTCCATCGGCATGTCGTGAGTATGGGATGCGGGGCCGACTCCGGCGGCAACGGTACCACAGCCCGCGGCCCGGTTCGTCCATCGGGGGCCCTCCTTGAGGAGCTGCCCCACGAGGCGACGAGCACCAGTTCATTCACCAGACGGGGACGCGCGAGTGGTTCCCCCTGTGCCGGGGGGGGGCCGGCGCCGGAGCGACACGGGGCGTGCCGGTGGCTGGCTGAGCTCGGCGCGCTCACGGCGCGAGCGCGCGCACCACCAGGGCCTTCATGCCGTCGATGTCCGCGTCGCGGTAGGCGCCCAGGAGCTGGGCCTCGAGCGATCCTTCGCCGTGCAGCGTCACCAGCATGTTGTACCCGCCGAAGTCGGAGGCGGTCAGGTCGCGGATCAGGTGCATGAGGGCCAGCCGCCGCCGTCCACCGATGCCCTTGGCGCCGGCCAGGTACTTCTCGATCAGCGGGCCGGTCTCGGCGTTCGCCAGGTCGGCCTCGGTCGGCGCGGTGATGACGAGGCCGCCGGCGACGTCCTGCAGCACGGCCACGACGTCGTGGAACTCGCTGGCGAAGTAGTGCTTGCCGGCGTTGCTGTAGGCGCCGTTGGGAACGGCGATGCCGTCGGCGAAGCGGCACTCGGACGCCGCGGCCAACCGCGCCGCGCGCGTGAGCGCGGTGTACATGGCCAGGCGGGCCACCTTGCTGCGGATGGCGCCCGCCCGCTCGAGGCCGTGGTACTCGGCGGCCAGCGCGGCGGCCCCGCAGAACATCTCGCCGATCGGCGGCTTGTAGCTCACCGCGGTGTAGCGATGGAAGGTGGCGAAGGCCGTGGCGAGGCGGCCGGCGAACTGCCACTCGCCGCAGAGGAAGACGCGCTCCCAGGGGACAAACACGTCCTCGAAGACGGTGAGACACTCGATCTCGATGTTGCGCCGACTCACGGGGTTGTCGAAGGCGGAGGCCGTCTCGGTGATGATGGGGCGGCAGATCATCGTGAGGCCGGGGGCGGCGAGCGGCGTCGAGAAGGCCACCGCCCAGTCCCGGTCCTCCTCGGCGAACGCGCGGGTCGGGATGACGATCAGCTCGTCCGCGACCGGGCCCGCCGTGGTGTGGGCCTTGGCGCCGCGCACGACGATGCCGTCCGCCGTGCGTCGGACGACGCGGACGTAGAGGTCGGGGTCCGCCTGCTGCGAGGGCCGCAGGCTCCGGTCGCCCTTGACATCCGTCTGGGCGAGCGCCATCGTCACGTCGCGCCGCGCGCAGCCGTTCCGGTAGCGCCGCACCCGGTCGAGGTAGGTCGTGCCGAGCGCGCGGTCCACCTCACCGGCCACGACGAGCAGGCCGAGGAGCACGTCCGTGCCCACCGCCTTGGTGATGTTGAACGTCGAGCGCTGCTGCCGCGTGTTCTCTTCGATCAGGTCTCCCCGCGCCCTGAGCTCGGCCGCCGTGCGCGGGATGCGGAAGTACGCGCTCGCCGGCTCGCCCAGCTCGGGGTCGTCGTACACGAAGAGCGGCCGGAGCGCCGGCTGCTCGGCCAGGGCGAAGACCTCGGCGGAGTGGTCGACAGTGACCCGCAGCATCGGGTCGGCCGTCACGTCCTCGATGCGGCGGCCGGCGGCCCACACGCGCCGGCCGTCGCGCAGCCCCGCCCGGTAGTCGTTCGCAGTCCTGAGTGCCATGGTTGCCCTCCTCGTCGAGCCCTCACGCCTGGGCGCTGGACGCCGCCGCCTGCCGCCTCAGGAGCGCGCGCTGGATCTTCCCGCTCTCCGTCCGCGGCAGGGACGGGACGAACTCGATCTCGCGCGGGGCCTCGGGCCCGAACCCCGTGAAGAGCGGCACGAAGACGGCGCCCAGCTTCCACACCGCGAGCGAGGCCACGTAGGCCTCGGGCACACGCGGCATCAGTGCGGCCACCCGGTCGCCCCGGCCGATGCCGAGCCGGCGCAGCGCATTCGCCAGGCGGCCGGCCAGCCGCGCGAGGTCGAAGTAGGTGAAGGTGCGCGACTCGCCCCCCGCCCCGACCCAGACGAGGGCCACGCGGCTTCGCTCGCGCGCCCACCGGTCGCACGCCTCGTGCGCCCGGTTGAGCCGGCGCGCGGGATCCCAGTCGAGCCGCCCCACGACGTCCTCCCAGCGAAAGGTGCGACGCACCTCGGCAAACGTCACGGCCATCGCATCCCCCGCTCCGGTCGCGCCCGACCGTCGAGCGCCTCCGGCCAGCGCCCCCACGGGGCACATGCAGCCACGTCCACCGCGAGCGATACTGCCCGCTCGGGCGCCGCGCGGTCAAGGGGCGCCCGCTCTGAGCCCATCTCCTTGGCGACCGGCCTCCCGAACGTACACGCAAATGACGTGACGGTCGGCGTGCCCGGCGCCGATGCCGTTGACGTCGAGCAGGTGCAGCGGGAGCTTCCCATCGGCGACGACGCGCGGGGCTGACCCCGGAGCTCCCCGGGCGCCTGGCTGTCGCGCGACGGGCTCCGGCCCGGCGCTACCCGTGCAGGTCGCGAGCCACCTCCGCCAGCCCGAGCGCGAGTAAGCGCTCCTTGCTCGGCACGGCCGTGGCCGGGTCCCAGCCCATGGCGGCACAGTACTCGCGGACCTGGGTGTCGATGTCCACGGTGATGTTGCGCACGTTCCCCGCGGTCTGGGGCGGGGCGCCGAGGAGCCGCCCGGGCATCTCGAACCGGAGCGGGTTCAGCCCCTCGCGCAGGTTGAACGCGTGCCGGATGTCGGCGATCCGCTCGCCGATGCGGGAACACTCGTCCGTGTCGATCGCCCAGCCGGTGACGGCGCTGAGGAAGTCCGGGACGAAGTTCCAGTCGTAGGCCAGGTACGCGAACATGCAGACCCCGGCCGCATTGACCACGTGGATCATCTCCGCGCACTTCCTGTGCAGCTCCCCCTTGCCCGTATAGATGTACTTGTCATGCGCGGGCCAGCCCGCGAGCATCGGCGGCATGTCCTCGTGGCCCTGGGTGTGGCGGGCCGGGGTGGCGTCCATCTTGTAGGTCGTGGCCAGCCCGGGCTGGAACTTGGGATCGTGCATGGGCACCTCGGCGCCCTGCACGTGCATGGCGTACGCGCCGGCGCCCTTGCCGATCCGCGCCGCGGCCTTGCGCGTGCCGTCGGCCAGGATGTCGCCGATCCCCTCGCGGGCGGCCATCTTCTCGAGCAGAGCCACCAGCGCCTGGTCATTGCCCCACCGGAGCTCGAGCCCCCCCGTGTCCGCCGCGGTCAGGATGCCGTTCTCGTAGCATTCGACGGCGAAGGCCGCGGTGCACCCCGCGCCGATAGTGTCGAACCCGTACCGGTTGCACAGCTCGTTCAGCTTGATCAGGGCCGGGAACTTGTCCATCAGCGTCATCGTGCCCCAGGCGGCCGCCGTCTCGTACTCGACCTTGTGGTGGGACACCCCCTTGAACGGCCCGTCCTCCTTCACCGACATGTGGCCGCCGCACGACATGGTGCACCGCCAGCAGCCGTATTTCTTGTCCTGGTACGCGATGACCGTGTCCTGCTGGAACCGGGTGGACCCGCTGGGGAAGTCCACCGGCCCGACGCCCCCCCAGTTCTTCACCGGCGAGTCGCCACTCATGGCCGAGTCGCCCGTGATGCCGACCGTGCCGTACTTGACCAGGATGTCGTGGAAGCCGCCGCTCCGCTTCATGTACTCCTTGCGCAGCGCCTCAACCTTCCCCGCGTCGAACAGCGGCACCCGGGCCTTGCCCGAGACCGCGATGGCCTTGAGCCGCTTGGAGCCCATGACCGCGCCCACGCCGGAGCGGCCGGCGGCCCTGCCCTTGTCGTTGACGACCGCTGCCAGCAGACTGAGCTTCTCGCCGGCCTGGCCGATGCAGGCGACCTCGACCTGCTTGCCGCCGCGCCCCTTCCGCTCGCCCAGGGTCTCCTTGAGGATGTCCTCGGTCTCGTTGGTGTCCTTGCCCCAGAGGGCGGCCGCGTCGCGCAGCTCGGCCTTGCCGTCCTCGATGCAGAGGCAGACGGGCCGCGCCGCCGCCCCGCTGACGAGGATGCCGTCGTATCCGGCGAACTTCAGGTGTGGGCCGAAGGTGCCGCCGCAGTTGGCATCGCCCCAGGTGTCGGTGAGCGGAGACTTGCACACCACCACGAACCGGTTGCCCTCGATGCTGGGCGAGCCCGTGAGCGGCCCCGTGAAGAAGCCCAGCAGGTTGTCCGGGCCGAGCGCGTCCACGCCGGGCTTCATCCGGTCGTACAGGAGCTTGGCGCCCAGCCCATAGCCCCCGAGGAAGTTCCGGCACAGCGATTCGTCCAGCGCCTCGTCGCGCAGCGTGCCGCTGGTGAGATCCACGGTCAGGATCTTGCCCATGTACCCTCTGGCCATCTCGCTCCTCCTTTAGGGGGACGGCGCCCGCGCCCCCCCCCGGGCGTCAGATCGCCACGCCCCATCTCTCCCGGCCGCCCAGGAAGCTGGCCGTCCAGATCTGCCCCGCGTCCGCGGTCGCCTGGACATTGGGGACCGGGCGGCCTCCGATCCGTTCGTACCCGGTCGGCACATGAACGGTGAAGTCCAGCGCCTCCTCGCGCCTCGCGAGGACAGCCGCCACGTAGCGATCCAGGGACCCGGGATCCGGCCGGCTGCGGATCCCGCCCGTGTGCCGCCCGCCGTTCTGGCTCAGGTCGGCGTAGCGGAAGGCCAGCCCGTACAGGCTGGGGAAGTCGACCGCGCCGGGGAACCGGAGCCCGTACAGCGTGAGGCCCAGGTACATGTGCCAGGCGAGCTGGAAGCTCGGCCACTTCCCCCGGCCCCAGACCAGACCGGGGAGCAGCCCGTCCGGCGACTCGGCGTCCAGCTGCGACATCCGGTACGCGACCAAGATCGCCCGGCCGCGGAAGTAATCCCGCAGCAGGTCATGCCCGCTCCGGTTCCATGCGGCCTCGGTGCACCGGAGCATCGTCGTGCCGGCCTGGAAGGGGCCGGAGAGATACCCGAACGGCTCCGTCCCCGTCCTGGACAGCGCCTCTCCGCCCAGGTGGAGCAGCGGGCCAAGGATCCCGGTCTTCCCGAACTCGTCGTAGGTCACGACGCCGTCGCCGTCCTCATCGAAGGTCTCGAGGAATTGCTTCCTGAGCGACGAGCCTGCGAGCGCGTCCACGGACTCGAGATACCCGAAGGCCGTCCGCTGCATGTCCCAGGGCATCTTGAAGGCGTCGAAGTACAGCGTGCTGGTCACGAGATCGGCGAACCTGCCGTCCCGGGCCGTGCCCAGGTGCCCGTCGAGAGACACCAGAGGGCTCTGCCCCACCGCGTCCCGGCCCAGGACGTGGTACCGCCGCTCGCCCAGGCCTCTCTCCTCCGCCTGCCTGAGCGAGGCGTCCCGGGCCAGCGGGCAGTCGTACGCGGCCTCGGTCACGATGGCGCCCCCCTTCACCGTGGGGAGCGGGACCCGCTGGGGGAAGCATCCCCCGTGCCCGTCCTCGACACCCGAGGCCATCGCCTCCTCGAGCGACACATTGCTGAACAGGTACCGCGCGCAGAGAAGATCCGTGGCCACGGGGTCGAGGCCGGCCACCACCAGCCCCTCCGGCTCCTTCGTCCCCGGCAGGAGGCCGGTATGCTCCAGGTTGATGGCCTCGATGCCATCCACCACATGCACCATGAAGATCCCCTGGCTCTTCACGGCCTGGATGATGTCGATCATCGTCGCGGTGAGCCCGCCCGTCCTCCTGGCGACGTACGTGCCGTGCCGGTCCCGTCTGGGCAGGCCTGTGCCGAGCTCGCTGTCGGCAACCCAGATCGCGTGGGGGACGCCCGCCTTCATCCCGGGCGTGTCGTTGTGCGGGGTGCTGTACTCCCACTCGGGGTGGCCGCGCTCCGAGGCCTGCATCGGGTAGAGCCCGATGCCCAGGTTCTTGATGGCGTTGGTGAAGAGCGCGATCGCGTGGACCTTGAGCTTGGGGACATTGACCAGCACACAGCCCGGGTAGGCGCTGAGGTCCCCGGCGTCCCCGGGAGCCCCGCCCACGATGGCCTTGTGGAGGGTGATGGACGGGAAGTTCACGCCGTCGGGCACCGGGACCCTCCGCCCCTTGCCCGGATCGTCGAAGATCCGGTTCAGGTCGTAGACCATGAGCCTGTCGTGGGCGTGGCCGGGCGGGATATGGATGCCCGCGACGCTCTCCGCATGCCCGGCCATGGGATCGTCCCCGGGCGCAGCACCGCCCGACTCCGCGAGGTACTTCCGGGCGAAGTAGAAGCCCCACCCGCCGTAGAAGTCCCCGGACCGCCCCTCGATCACCGCCTCGGGAGTGATGGGGCCTGAGCCGCCATGGAGCGCGGTGTACTGGGCCGCGACCGAGGGAATGGCGGTGGCGGCCTCTCCCACCGCCATCTGGGGGTAGCGGATCCCGAGCCTGTCGTGGAACCACCGCATCAGCGCGGCCACGAAGGCCCATTCGGTGCAGACGGTGCTTCCCCTGTCCGGACCCCGGGTCTGCGGGTCGATGACGGTGGGCCAGACGAGGTTGGGCTTGAACAGGAGCTTCTGCCCCTTCGCGACGCGAGAGACGAGTTCCTCCCGGAGGCGCGTCGCCGCCGCCAGGGGGGCCAGGGCGAGATCGGCCATCTCGAACGTGTAGTCGATCCTGGCCTTGATCGCCTCCCAGGCCCGCCCATCGGAGTCGTTGAGGTACCGCTGGAGCAGGGCCCCGATGCCCGCATAGGATCGCCGGGGATCCATCCGGACCACCCCCAGCGGCGGGCCATCCCGGTCCACCGGACGCCGTCCCATGGGCGAATCGACCATCATCGTTCCCTGTCCCATCTGCGGAGCCTAAGGCGCTTGCGCCACCCGCCCACCCGGCCGCCAGTGCGGATCGTCGAGGGGCACCTGCAGCCAGGCGATGATCGCCTTGAGGGCGGCGTACCCCCGCAGCCGGGCATCGTCCGAACCCGCGGCCTCGGCCTCCCGGACGATCTCACCCATCTGCCGCACCACCCGCGGGCCGATCTCGAGGAGGGCATCGCTGCCGGAGGTGGCGTACCGGGCGAGGATGAATCGCGCGAGCGCACCGAGCGGGATCTGCTTGTTGCGGCTCAGGACCTCGAGCGTGGGCAGCGGGTCGATGCGCGAGTACTCGGCCACCATCCGGCGAAACC
>MGBV01000002.1:0-4132 GCA_001788415.1 Candidatus Rokubacteria bacterium GWC2_70_16
AGGTCAAGGAGGTCGACAATGCCATCGGCTCTCACGAGTGAGTCTCAAGCGCGCGACAGCGAACGCCAGGCTGTGCGGGCGCTGTGGCGCCGGATCGTGCCAGCCACCCTCGCCGGCCTCTTCCTCGCCGAGCTGTTCGTCATGGTGCTGTTCGATGTCCTGGACTGGCACGGCGGCGTCGTCGTCGGGCTGATGGACGCGGCGCTGCTCGCCCTTCTTGTCCTGCCGGGCCTCTATCTCGTGGTCCTGCGCCCGGTGACTCGCCTGGCCGCTCAGCTCGCGGCCGCCACCGCCGATGCCCGCTTTCGCGGCGTGGTCGAGGCGGCGAGCGATGCGATCCTCATCGGAGACCGGAGCGGTCGAATCCGTTTTGCCAACCCTGCCGCCCTGGCGCTGCTGGGCTTCTCGGCCGGGGAGCTGGACGGGGCCGAGATCGCCCTGCTCGTACCCGAGGCGCTCCGCGCGCGACACGTCGAGGGCATGCGGCGCTACCTCGAGACCGGCGAAGCCCGCGTCGTGGGGCACGGGCCGGTACAGATGGAGGCGCGCGCGAAGGACGGCCAGCGTATCCCGGTCGAGCTCACCCTCAGTGCCCCGACGCTCCGGAAGGAGGGGCTGCTGGTCGCGGTGGTGCGCGACCTCCGCCAGCGCCAGCGCCTGGCCCTCTACGAAGCCATCCTCCCGACCTGCTGCGTCTGCGGACGCATCCGGGACGATACCGGGGTCGAGCGCGGCCATGGCCACTGGGACAAGCTGGAGTCCTATGTGCAGCGACACTCCCCCGCGCGCCTCAGCCACACGTGGTGCCCCGAGTGCATGGTGGAATACCGGCGGAACCAAGGCCTTCCACCGCGCCCCGAGGGGACGGCGGCTGAGATCAAGTGAGGAAGGCCGAGCAGCGTCGCGTTCCGGCGGGCGCGGGCGGGCGACAGCCCGGGTCGTCACACACCTGGGCCAGCGTGCGCTGCGAGAGGAGGGTGGGAATCCCCTCGGGAGCGACGCCGAGGCGCCAGAACTCCACGACCGCGCGCACCGGGACGCGCGTGCCGACCCTGATGGGCTCGCCGCCAAGGATGTCGTCGTCAGTCCCCTCCGCCGCGAACGCTCGCCTGATATGCCGCCCGCCAGCGCCAACCTGCTCGCAAGGAGCGCGCGTTGCTCCGGGTACCGGTGAGCCGGAGCGGCGTGATCGCCCCCAGGCGCCGAGTCATTCGGCGCCCCCGCGGGGTCGTGGTCACGGAGCAGACAGGCGTTCCCCTCGCCGCCTTGGCCCATATGATCTGCGTCATAGCCGCAGAGCGGCGCCCGTCGAGAATCTTAGGTTTACGCGCATGGACGGGAGCCATCAGGTGGTCCGACGTGACGGAACCCGGCCCCTCACGGGAGGCGACACGCGAGTGAACGCTGACGATCTCGGTCACCGGGAGCGTCTGTGCACGGCGGAGGCCGAGTTCGCCCGGCACGCCATGGCGGCCAGTGGCCGCGCCATGCTGATGGATGAAGCAGTCACCCTCGTGGCCCGGACACTTGACGTCGAGTTCTCGAAGGTCCTGGAGTTGCTCCCCCAGGGAGGGGACTTGCTGCTTCAGGCCGGCGTGGGATGGCGTCCGGGGTTGGTGGGTCGCGCCACCGTGCCGCCCGAGGCGGCGTCGCAGGCCGGCTACACCCTGCTCCGGCACGACACCGTCGTGGTCGAGGATGTCCGCACCGAGGGCCGGTTCGCTCTTCCTGCGCTGCTGCGGGACCACGGGATCGTTGCCGGAATGAGCGCCGTCATCCCGGGCGGCGAGCGCCCCTTCGGCGTCCTCGGCATCCACACGCCCCGGCCCCGACGATTCTCGGCCGACGAGGCTCACTTCCTGCGACACGTCGCCGACATGCTGGGCGCCGCCCTCGCCAGGGCCGACGAGGAGGAGCGACACCGTCTCTCATGGGCGCTCGCGCTGCAGATCAGCACGGCTCGGGACCTCCCGTCCGGGCTGCTCGCCGTGCTCGAGGAGGTGTGTCGCGTCACCGGGTGGGTCTACGGCGAGATCTGGGGCATCGCGACGGACGGCGCGTCTCTCCGACTGCTTTCACCGTGGCACACTCGGGTGCCGGCGGGCGAGCAGTTCAGGGCCGCGAGCGACGGCCTGACCTTCCCTCGCGGCCAGGACCTGCCCGGGCGCGTGTGGGCCTCCGGACGGCCCGAGTGGATCCCGGATGTCTCGCTGGCTCCAGGGTTCGTTCGAGCCCGCGCCGCAGCCGAGGCCGGGTTCAAGGCCGGCATGGGCATCCCGATCGTGTCGGGAGGCGAGACGGTGGGCGTGAGCGTCCTGTTCACAAGCGAGCCCGCCGCTCGGGACCCGCGACTGATCCCGCTGGTCAACGCGGCGTTCGCGAGCGTCGGCCCGCTCTTCACCCAGAAGCGGCTCGAGGACGAGCATACCCGGCTCGCGGAGGCGCTGCAGCAGGTCGGCGAGGCGGTCGTGATCACGGCTGCGGATGGAACAATCGTGTACGTGAATTCCGCGTTCGAGCGAGTCAGCAGTTACTCGGCGGCCGACGTCCTCGGGCGCACCCCGAGGGTGCTCAAGTCGGGCAAGCACGACAATGCCTTCTATGAGCGGCTGTGGGGGACCATCACCCAGGGGCAGGTGTGGCGCGGGGAGATGACCAACCGGCGCAAGGACGGGAGCCTGTACGAGGTGGAGCACACCATCGCCCCGGTGCGGGACGCAGCCGGCTCGATCACCCACTTCATCGCCATCTCCAAGGACATCGGCGAGCGCCTCGCGGTCGAGGCGCAGCTGCGCCAGGCCCAGAAGATGGACGCCGTCGGGCAGCTGACGGGGGGCATCGCCCACGACTTCAACAACCTGCTCACGGTGATCCTGGGACGCAGCGAGCTGCTGGGGCAGCTGGTCCCGGCCGAGGGCCCCCCGCACCGTCACGTCAAGCTGATCCACCAGACGGCGGAGCGCGCTGCGGGCCTGACCAGGCAGCTGCTGGCCTTCAGCCGCCTCCAGGCGATCGCTCCCCGGGTGGTGGATCTCAACGAGGTGGTGGGCGGCATGGCGCAGATGCTGCGGCGGCTGATCGGCGAGGACATCGCGCTCGACGCCGCCCTCGGGGCCGGGCTCTGGCTCGTGAAGGCCGACCCGCATCAGCTGGAGCAGGTGGTGATGAACCTGGCCATCAACGCGCGCGACGCCATGCCGCACGGGGGCCGCCTGCGCGTGGAGACGGCCAACGCGGAGCTGGACGAGGCCTTCGCCCGGCAGCGCCCCGGCGCGACGGCCGGGCCGCACGTGCAGCTGGCCGTGAGCGACACGGGGGGCGGGATGGACGAGGCCATCCGGGCCCGGGTCTTCGAGCCCTTCTTCACCACCAAGGAACCCGGCAAGGGGACGGGGCTCGGCCTGTCCACCGTGTACGGGATCGTCAAGCAGCACGACGGGTACATCGAGATCGAGAGCGCTCCCGGCCGGGGGGCGACCTTCCGGGTCTACCTCCCGCGCACCGAGGCCCCGGCCGAGCCCCTGGAACCGGACGCTGGCGGCCGCTCCGCGGCGGGCGGTTCGGAGACGATCCTCCTGGTGGAGGACGAGGCCGAGGTGCGCCAGATCGCTCACGAGATTCTCACGGCGCTCGGCTACCGGGTGCTGGAAGCGGGGCGCCCGGCTGAGGCGGTAGGGGTGCTGGCGGCGCATCCGGGGCCGATCCACCTGCTCCTCACGGACGTCGTGATGCCCGAGATGAGTGGGCCGCAGCTCGCCGCTCGGCTCACCGTCGAGCGGCCTGGGCTCCGCGTGTTGTTCGTCTCAGGCTACACGGCGGATGCCCTGGGGCCGCGGGGGGCGCTGGCGCCCGGAGTTGCTCTGCTCCAGAAGCCTTTCACGGCCGAGGCGCTCGCTGCCAAGGTGCGGGAAGTGCTGGACAGGCGCCCAAGTGAAGTGCCGGGACAGGCATGACTTGCGCCGCCGGGGGACGGGGGAGCCCAACAGGGCAACTCAGGCGGCGAGATGAGGTCAGTCGCTCCGCGCGGGAATCCGGCGGGCGCGGGCGTGGCGAAGCCCGGGTGCCCAGCCCACGGTCGACGCCAACTCAGATCGCGTGAGGACAGTCGCGCAGCGTGCGCATCCGGCGGGGC
>MGBV01000002.1:4403-14414 GCA_001788415.1 Candidatus Rokubacteria bacterium GWC2_70_16
GATGACAGTTCACGCAGTCGAGCGGGGCCTTGGGCTCGGCGCGGGTGAGCCTCGGCGGAGGTGAGCCGATCCACGCCAGGCGTCCCAGATCCTTGGCATTCGCCGCGCGGTGACACTCCACGCACCAGCCCATCGTGAGCCGGTTCGGGACCGGAGCCATCCCCGCCAGGTTCTGGAGATCGTTGACCAGGCCCTGGCCGGTGAGCCCGGCCGTCACCTGCTCCATGGCCTCGACGCTCCCGTGGCATGTCTGGCAGGACAGCCCCGCCTGCACGTGGTTCTTGTGGGTGAACTTCACGTACTCCGGCACCCTGAAGACCCGGACCCACGGGATCGGCTCCTTCCGCTCCCAGTAGCCCAGGAGCTTCTGGACCTCTGGATTGCCCTGCGCCGCGATGACCCTGTGGCAGCCCATGCAGCGCTCCACCGAGGGCAGCCCCGCCGGGCTGCTTCTTCGGGCGGAGGCGTGGCAGTACTGGCAGTCGATCTGGTACGAGCCCGCGTGGATCGCATGGCTGAAGAAGATGGGCTGCACGGGCCCCTCGCGCTTGAGGGGAATGGGCAGCGCGGCCCTGGGGTCGAAGGCGGGCTGGGCCAGCGTCCGCACGTAGGCGATCACGTCCTGGATCTGGGTGTCGGACAGCTGCGGCTTGAAGGGCGGCATGAGCGGCGACAGCCCGACGGCCTGGGCGCCCTGGCTGATGATGGTGAAGAGGAAGTGGTCGGGCAGCGGGTTGAGCACCCGCCCGTCGGTCAGGTCCTGCGGCTTGATGGGCAGGCTCTGGCCGGAGAGGCCGTCGCCCTTGCCGGCCTGACCGTGGCAGTTGGCGCAGTACATGGCGTACACCTGCTGGCCGCGCTGCACGGTGACGCCGGGGGCTGTCCGCGCGGTGGACGCTCGGGAGCCGAGGAGCACGCCGCCCGCGAGGCCGGCGGCGAGGAGCAGGAGGACGATGGCGGGGCGCCCGAGACGCATGACGCCGATTCTACTCATCTCAGCCGCCGAGGTAAAGCCGCTTGACCTCGGGGTCGGCCAGCAGCGACGGCCCAGTGCCCTCGAACCGGTTCCGCCCCAGCTCGAGCACGTATCCCCGGTCCGCGACGGCCAGGGCCCGGGCGGCGTTCTGCTCCACCACCATGAGGGTGTAGCCCGAGCGCTTCATCTCCACGAGCTTGTCGAAGATGAGCGCCACGAACTTGGGCGACAGCCCCAGCGAGGGCTCGTCGAGGAGGACGAGCTTGGGGATGGTCATGAGCCCCCGGGCGATGGCCACCATCTGCTGCTCCCCGCCTGACATGGTGCCGGCCTTCTGGGTCTGCCGCTCCGCCAGGATCGGGAAGAGCGTGAAGACCCGGTCGAGGGCCTCGCGGATCTTCGGCTGGCTGCGCTCGATGTAGGCGCCCATCTCCAGGTTCTCGAGCACGGTCATCTGGGGGAGCACGATGCGCCCCTGGGGCACGTAGGCCAGCCCGCGAGGGAGCACCTGATCGGGACGGAGCCCGGTGATGTCCTCGCCGTCGAAGATCACCCGACCGCTGGTCGGGCGCAGGAAGCCCACGATCACCTTGAAGGCGGTGGACTTGCCCGCGCCGTTGGGACCGATGACGGTCACCATCTCCCCGGGCGAGACGACGAGGCTCACCTCGTGGAGGATCGCCATCTTGCCGTAGCCGGCCGTGATGGCCTCGGCGCGGAGCAGGGTGGAGATCACGGCAGCCGCTCGCAGATGTAGAGCACATGCGGGTAGGGCAGGACGTCCACCATCAGGTGCCGGTGGACGCGGAAGCCGATGCGCTCGAGCAGGTCCTGGAGCTCCTCGGCGGCCCAGTAGCGCACCGGGCTCCTCGGGTCCATGGCCCGGTCCAGCGCATACGTGAACCAGCGCTTGTAGGCGGGGCGGCGGTCCACGTCCTTGATGAGGAGCCTGCCGCCGGGCGGCAGCGCCTTCGCCAGCTGCTCGAGGAGCGGGCGCACGGCCTCCTCCGGGACGTGATGCACGATGTCCAGCATGTAGGCCGCGTCGAAGATCTCCCCGCCCCGGAACTCGGTGGCGTCTCCGACTTCGTAGCGCACGTTGGCGAGGCCGAGGCGCCGGGCCGCCGCGCGCGCCATGGCGATGCGCCGCGCGTTGCGGTCGAGCCCCGCGATCCGCAGCTCCGGGCGGATCGAGGCATAGTAGAGCGAGAACAGGCCGAAGCCGCACCCCACGTCCAGCACGCGGCCCCGCTCGGGCAGGTACTGCCCGATCTCGTCCAGGAAGCGCTGGCGCAGGATCCAGAAGCGCCCCCAGCAGTAGCCGCGGACGATCCAGTCGTCATAGGCCCGGATGACGCTAAGAACCGGCTCGCTTCGCATAGATCCGGTAGCCGTCCCCCTCGACCGCGAGGGTATAGGCGCGCTCGAGCAGCGCGCGGATCTCGGGCAGCGCGGCGAGGCGCTCGTAGCCCGTCGTGATCCAGGCATACGGGAAGACGACGATGGCGGCCGGGGGGACGGCCTCGAGCCCGGCGACGAACTCCGCGCGCAGCGCCCGGATGCGCGGGTCGGTCGCGTCGTGGGAGAAGTGGAAGTCGTAGATGAAGCGGGTCGGCTGCCTCACGCCGAGCCTCAGGAGGGCATGGATGCCCCCCTCGGTGAGGTCCATCACCTGGACGGTGACGGGGCGCCCCGCGGCGACGCCGGCGCGCGGATCACGCAGGATCGGCCCGAGGTCGCGCACCACGGCCGACACGCGCCGCTCCTTCTCGCCGATCCACCGCGGGTCCATGGCGTCGAGCCCCTTGGCGTCCAGCACGACCACGAGGGCGGCGAGGAGGCCGAGGGCGGCGACCCGGCCGGGCGCGGGCAGGACCCGGGGCCAGCGCCACGCCGCGAAGGCCTCCGGCCCCAGCGCCGTCGCCGCGAGGACGCAGAGAAAGAACATGAGCGGGTACTGATGGTACTCCCACCCCTTCCCCTGGACGGCCAGGTGGACGACGCCGTACAGCACTCCCATCGCCGCCAGGGCGCGCCTGATCTCGAAGCCGGGCCGGAGGCGGGCAGCGAGACCCGCGGCGCCCAGCGCTGCGAGGAGCCCCAGGATGGCCCAGCCGTAGCGATGCCAGCCGATGGCCTGCCAGACGGAGACCCGGCCCACGTGACCGTAGAGCGGCAGGACATAGCCGGTGAGCACCCAGAGGAATGGCCCCAGGCCACCGCGCCAGCCGAGCCACCCCAGCACGGCGGCCGGCACGACGAGGCCCGAGGCGAGGACTGCGCCCGCTCCGGCCAGGGGCGACCGCCCGGCCCGCCGCGCCGCCAGCGCCCCAGCCACCGCGCAGCCGAGCCAGAAGAGCCCGGCGAGAGGCTTGATCATCATGCCCGCGCCAAGCGCCAGCCCGCTCCACCAGAGCGGCTGGAGCGCGCCGCGGCCCTCCCAGGCCCGGGCCACGCCCGAGGCCCCCGACAGCAGCAGGAGGCAGAGCAGGAAGTCGCGCTGCCCGGCGCGCCAGGCCCCGCCGGCCAGGTGGTGGAGGGCGAAGAGGAGCGCCCCTGCCGCGGCCGCCGGCCATCCCGCCACAGGGCGCAGGTAGCCGACCACCAGCGCGCAGGTGCCGGCGAGCCAGGCCAAATCGAAGAGCCGCCACACCACGTCGCTCGCCCCCACGGTCGCGACGAGCGCCCAGTGCAGGAGATAGACGCCGGGCATGTTCACGTCGAAGATGTCGCGGTACGGCACCGCCCCCTGGGTCAGGAGCCAGCCGATGTAGTGGAACAGCGGGGCGTCGTGGATGAGCGGCCAGCCCAGCGACCGCCAGCCCAGGTACGCCACGCTCAGCCCGCTAGCGGCCAAAATAGGCTTCAATGACCCGCTCGTCGGACTGGATCACGCCCGGGGGGCCCTCAGCCAGCTTCTCGCCGTGATCGAGGACGAACACCGTCTCGCACAGTCCCATGACGACCTTCATGTCGTGCTCGACCAGGAAGATGGTCTTCCCGCGGTCCCGGAGCGCCCGGACGGCGTCCAGCAGCTCGTTGAGCAGGGTGCGGTTGACGCCCGCCGCCGGCTCGTCCAGCAGGATCAGCTCCGGGTCCGTCATGAGCACGCGGACGAACTCCACGAGCTTCTGCTGGCCGTAGGAGAGGTTGCCCGCATACTCGCCGGCGAGGGCCTCGATCTTCACCAGCCGCAGGAGCTCCTCCGCGCGCCGGCGGGCCCGCCGGTAGTCGCCAGAGGTGACCACCATGAGGTTCTCGAGCGCGGTCAGCTCGGGGAAAACCCGGATCACCTGGAAGGTGCGGCCGAGGCCGCGGTGGAAGACCTGGTGGGGCTTGAGGCCGTCGATCCGCCCCCGCTTGAACCGGATCTCCCCGCTATCCCGCGGCTCGACGCCGGTGATGCAGTTGAACAGCGTCGTCTTGCCGGAGCCGTTGGGGCCGATGAGCCCGTAGATCCTGCCCGCGTCGAGGGAGAGCGAGACGCGGTTCACGGCGGTGACGCCGCCGAAGCGCTTGGTGACGTCCCTGATCTCGAGGATCGGCGGCATCAGTGCGCCTCCAACGAGTCTCGCCTATTCGACGCGCGCGACCGCACCGTGCCGGACCAAGGAACGAGCCAGACGAGGCCCGAGGGAGGCGCGGGCGCGAGGCGTACGTGGGTGTACGTTGAGCGCCCGCGCCGACCGAGAACGACGTATGGCGAAGTTCATTGGGCCGGCACTAGATCGTGCGAGGCAGGTTGTACTTCTGCTGCAGCACGCCCAGGATCCCGCGCGGCATCACGAGCACGACGGTGACGATGATGGCGCCGAAGAGGAGCTGGTGGAGGTAGATGAAGCGCGCCCAGACCACCTCCTGGAAGGCGAAGAGCAGGACGGCGCCCAGCACCGGCCCCCAGATGGTCCCCTTGCCCCCGAAGAGCGCCATCACGATCATGGTGATGGTCATGAGGAGGGGGAAGACGCTGATGGGCTCGATGTAGCCCTGGTCCCGGGCCGACAGCCCGCCGACGATGCCCGGCCCCACCGCCGAGAGCAGGAAGGCGTAGAGCTTGTAGCGGAAGGTGTCGATCCCCATGGCCTCGGCCGCCACCTCGTCCTCGCGGATCGTCATGAGACGCAGGCCGAAGCGCGAGGTGAGGATCACGTAGGCGAGCAGCGTCACCCCCGCGGCCGTGAGCCCCATGGCGTAGTAGATGGGCACGCTGGCGTGCAGCGTCGGCAGCGAGAGCCCGAGCCCCCCGCCCGTGAGCCCCTCGAAGTACGAGGCGGCCACGCGCAGCACCTCGTTGAGGCCCAGCATGGCGATGGCGAAGTACGGGCCCTTGAGCCGGAGACACGGCCAGCCGATCACCAGCGCCACCACGGCGGCCATGAGCCCGCCCAGGAGCGCGGCCGCGAGCCACGGCCAGCCCAGCTTCGTGATGACGATGCCCGTGGCGTAGGCCCCCGTGCCGTAGAACGCCACATGGCCGAAGGAGACGTAGCCGGTGAGCCCCGAGATGAGGTTCCACGACTGAGCCAGCGCGATCCACATGAAGAGCTGCAGCATGAGGCGGACGCCGTAGCCAGTCCCCTCGAGGGGGTAGAGCAGGAGCCCGAGGAGCAGCAGCGCCGCGAGCCCGGTGAGGCTCGCGCGCCTCACGACGCCCGCCCCCCGAGGAGGCCCGTGGGCCGCACCAGCAGCACGACGACGAGCAGGATGTAGGCCACCGCCTCGTTGACCTGGGTCGTGAGGAACAGGGAGGACAGCTGCTCGATGAGCCCCAGCAGGACCCCGCCCAGGAGGGCGCCCGGGTAGTTCCCCGCCCCGCCCAGCACGATCACGAGGAACGACTTGAAGGTGTAGACCTGTCCCATCTCCGGCTGGATCGCCACCATCACCGCCACGAGGGAGCCCCCGGCCGCGGCCAGGGCCGAGGCCAGGCCGAAGGCGATGCCGTGGATCCTCCCGACGTTGATGCCGCAGACCTGGGCCACTTCCCGGCTCTGGGAGACGGCGCGGATCGCCTTGCCGAGCCGCGTCTTCTGCAGGAACAGGAAGGCCGCGGCGGTGATCGCCACCGCGATGGCGCAGGCGATCAGGCGCGACTTGGAGAAGGCGATCGGGCCCAGCACGAAGGCGCCCGTCAGGTACTCCACGGCCCGGAGGTCGGAGGTGAAGGCGAGCTGGGCCAGGTTCACGACCGCGATGGACACGCCGAAGGTCAGGAGCAGCGAGGACAGCTCGGGGGCATCCACCACGCGGTACACGAGGAAGCGCTGCAGGAGCATCCCGAGGAGGTAGAGGAGCGGCATGGAGACCAGCAGCGACAGATAGGGGTTGAGCCCCACCGTGCTGAAGAGCCAGAAGGTCACGTAGGCCCCCAGCATGAGGAGGGGGCCGTGGGCGACGTTGAGCACGCGCATCACGCCGAAGATGAGCCCGAGCCCGAGAGCCACCATGGCGTAGAGCGAGCCGGCCAGGAGGCCGGAGACGATGACCTGGCCCAGCATGGCGGGGGTGATGACGAGGCTCATGGGCTCTCCTGAACGCGCGAGCGCCCGCCGGGGAGCCGGCGGGCGCCCTCTGCCTTAGACCTCAGCGGCTCACCCGGCTACCGCTGGTTCCACGCGGGGGTGGGGAAGCGCGCCTTGCCGCTGGCCACCTCGTCGGGCCACACGGTGACCTTCTTGCCGTCCTGCCACTGGAGGATCACCATCTTGTGGGCGATCTGGAAGCCGTCCGCATCCACCTTGTAGTCGCCGAAGGCCGTCTTCATCTCCAGCTTGAGCAATTGCTCCCGCACCTTGTCGGCCTCCAGCGTCCCCGCCCGCTTCACTCCCTCGGCATAGATCAGGCAGCCCGCGTAGCCTGAGGCGGAGTGATAGACCGGCTCCCGATTGAACTTGCGCTTGTACGCCTCCAGGAACTCCCGCTGGCCCGGGTACGGCAGGGCCCCCTCCCACTGGGTGGCGCCATAGATGTACTCGGCGTTCTGCTTGAGCAGGTCGTAGAACTCGGGCAGATCCCCTCCGACGGTGACACCGAGCATCTTCGGGTTGACGTTCAATTCCTTCATCTGGCGGGTGATGGCCACTGCGTCGTCGAAGTAGGTGGCCGCCGCGATCACATCGGGGTTCATCGCCTTGATCTTGGTGAGGAGCCCAGAGAAGTCCGTGTGCCCCTTCGGGTAGGCCTCCTGGAGCACCACCTGCATGCCCAGCTTCCTGGCCACCTCGGCGGTCCCGATGGCCGCGGACTTCGTGAAGAGGGTGTCCTCGTTGACGATGGCCACGGTCTTGAGCCCGCGCTTGGCCGCCATGTCCACGAGCCCCTCCAGGTACACCTCCGCGGGAGAGATCACCATGAAGATGTACTTCCGTCCCTTCTTGAAGATGGAGGTGGTGGCGGCCAGCGGCGAGACCATGACCTTCTTGTACTTCTCGGTGACGTTGGCGGCGGCCTCGGTGATGGGCGAGGAGTAGGGCCCCATCACCGCGTCCACCTTGTCCTCGGTGATCAGCTTCTCGTAGAGGCGCACCCCGGTGGCCGGCGTGGACTGGTCGTCGTACACGGCGAACTCGACCTTCCGCCCCAGGAGCCCGCCCTTCCTGTTGAGGTCCTCGGCGCAGAGCTCGTACCCCTCCTTCTGGTAGCTCCCGAGCTTGGCGTAGGTTCCCGTCAGCGACAGGGAGGCGCCGATCCTGATGGGCGCCTGGGCCAGGGCCGGGAGGGCGCCGCACAGTACCGCGGCGACGGCGAGGGTGGCCGGAAGTCTCCAGGACATGATCGCCATGATCGTCCTCCTTCTTGAGGGCGGGCCGCTGCGGGGGGTGGCCCGCGGGAAGTGGGCCTTGTTTCTACCAAACCGGGCCGGGGCTGTCAAGGTTCGCGGGCGCCGGGAGGTCACAGGACGCCGGCGCGGCGGGCGCGCTCGGCGATCTTCCGGGCGCGGGTGAGGTGAGGCATGTCCATCATCTGCCCCTTCCAGGCGAAGGCTCCGGCGCCCCGGCTGGCCTGCGTCTCGAAGGCCGCGATGAGGGCCACCGCCTCCTCGGCTTCCTCCCTGGAGGGCGTGAAGACCTCGTTGATCACGGCCAGCTGCCCGGGATGGATGGAGGTCTTCCCGGAGAAACCCATCCACACCGCCTCCTCGCACTCGCGGCGCAGCCCCTCGAGGTCGTGGATGTCGGTGTAGACCGTGTCGATGGCCTCCACCCCCGCCGCCGAGGCGGCCACGGCGCACATGACACGGGCATGGCGCGGGATGTCCAGGAAGCGGCCCTGCGTGTCCCGGGTCCGGGGCAGCCCCATGGCGGCCGACAGGTCCTCGATGCCCCAGGAGATGGCGCAGACGCGCGGGCTGGCGGCGGCCGTCTCCTTGATGTTCAGCAGCCCCTCGGGCGTCTCCGTGGCGATGAGGAGGAGCCGGGTGGACCCGAACGGGATCCCGTGACGCTCCTCGAGGCGGTCGAGCATCGCCGCGACCCGGCGCACATCCGCGGCGGTGCGGGGCTTGGGCATCATGTAGCCGTGGGGCCGCCCGGCGATGGTCTCCTCGAGATCGCCCTCGGCGTACTCGGAGAACACCGGGTTCATCCGGACCCAGCGCTCGCGGCCGCCGAAGTCGAGCCGCTCGAGCCAGCCCCGCACGATGGGGCGCGTGGCCGTCTTACGCTGTGGCGGCACGGAGTCCTCCAGATCGAGGATGAGCCCGTCGGCCGGCAGCGTGAGCGACTTCTGCATCATCTTCTCGTTGCCGCCGGGGACGAAGTGGACCGAGCGGCGCATGCCCTAGCCCGCCCGGCGCCGCATCATGGCCGCGCGCCGGCAGCGCATGACGAGATCCCCATGCTGGTTCCGCGCCCGGTGCTCGAAGATCACGACGCCCCACTGGGGCCGCGACTTCGACTCCCGCTTCTCGACGACCTCGGTCTCCGAGTAGATCGTGTCGCCGTGGAAGACCGGCTTCGGGAACTCCACCTTCTCGAAGCCGAGGTTGCCCACCGTGGTGCCGAGCGTCGTCTCCCCCACGCTCAGGCCCACCGCGATGCCGAGGGTGAGCAGGCTGTTCACCAGCGGCTTGCCGAACTCCGCCTGCTGGGCCGCGTGGAAGTCCACGTGGAGCGGCTGCGGATTCATGGTCATGCAGGAGAACCAGACGTTGTCCGCCTCGGTGATGGTGCGCCCGGGCTGGTGCCGGAACACCTGGCCCGGCACGAGCTCCTCGAACAGCTTTCCGGCCATGGGGGGCTCCTCTCTCTCGGGCGCCGCGGCGGCCCGCCGGCGCATGACGCCCCATGCTACCATGCGCCCCGCCGGGGCCGGCGGGCGGGACGGCGGGCCTGGGGCTATTGACAGAGGCGTCTGAAGCGTTCTAACTAGCGGGCAGATGCGGCCTGCGTTCTCGTCACCACCACCACCACCAAGGAGATGACAGCCATGACGACTCGCAGGGGATTCCTCAGGACGGCGGCGGGGGCCGGCGCGGCGGCCGGCGCGCTGGGCTTCCCACGCGTGCTGCGGGCGCAGCCGCGGGAGATCCTCGTCGGCGAGACCCACCCGCTCACGGGCGGGCTGGCGCGCGAGGGCAATCTCGGCAAGCAAGGCATCGAGCTGGCCGTCAACGAGATCAACGCCGGGGGCGGTATCAAGTCCATGGGCGGGGCCAGGCTCAGGCTCATGGTCCTCGACAACGAGTCCAAGCCCCCCGTGGCCATCTCCACCATGGAGCGCTTCAAGGACGCGGGCGCGGTGGCCGTCCTGGGCCCCTACGCCTCGGGGCTGGCCTTCGTGACGACGCAGGAGGCGGAGAAGTACCGCATCCCCCATGTCCTGGATGTGGCCGTCGCCGACGGCATCACCGAGCGCGGCTTCAAGTACACCTTCCGCCTCGGGCCGAACGCCGGCATGGGCGCCCGGACCACCGTGGAGTACCTGGGCGGGCTCACCCGCGAGATGCGTCTCGGGCTCAAGCGCGTGGTGCTGATCCACGAGGACGGCCTCTTCGGCAAGTCCACCGCGGACACGCTGGAGAAGCTCCTGCCGGG
>MGBV01000003.1:0-13060 GCA_001788415.1 Candidatus Rokubacteria bacterium GWC2_70_16
CACGACCTCGGCTCCTGGCGGCTGCTCCACTACGGCGGCTCGCACGACCTCGGCTCCTGGCGGCTGCTCCACTACGGCGGCTCGCCCATCGCCGAGGACACGCTCCACCGCGCGCTGGGACTCCTGCCCTGCGGCCTCTTCCAGGGCTATGGCCAGACCGAGGCCACGCAGTCCATCTGCGTCATGACCCCCGAGGAGCACAGGAGCGCGGCGAGCCGTCCGGAACGGCTCCGGGCCTGCGGCCGCTTCGTCCCTGGGGTCGAGGCGCGGGTGGCCGACGCCGACCATCGTGCCCTCCGCCCGGGCGAGACCGGCGAGGTGATCGCCCGCGGGCCCACCGTCATGAAGGGCTACTGGAAGCGGCCGGCCGAGACCGCCGCCGCGCTGCGCGGCGGATGGCTCCACACGGGGGACCTCGCCACGGTGGACGCGGACGGCTTCCTCTACATCCTCGACCGCAAGAAGGACATGATCATCAGTGGGGGCGAGAACGTCTACTCGGTCGAGGTGGAGAACGCTCTCTCGAGCCATCCGGCCGTGCTCGAAGCGGCGGTGATCGCCGTCCCTGACGACACCTGGGGGGAATGTGTGCACGCCGTGGTGGTGCTGGCGCCCGGGCGGAACGCCTCGCCAGAGGAGCTCGCCCAGCACTGCCGGGCTTTCCTCGGCGGATTCAAGATCCCGCGCTCCGTCGAGTTCCGCGACGCCCTGCCGCGCACCCCCAGCGGCAAGGTTCAGAAGGTCCGGCTGCGCGAGCCCCACTGGCGCGGCGAGCGAAGAGGGGTGCACTGATCGGCGCTCAGGGAAACCCGTGCAAACGCGGCCCGGCCGGTCGACAATGACCCCCATGACCCCGTCCGGGTCCCTGCCCGAGGACATCGCGCGGCGGAACCGCGAGCTGGAGGCGCTGAACGCCGTGGCTGCAACCATCGGCCGCGGCGCCGACCTCGTGACCACGGCCGAGGAGACGCTGGGCGCTGTGTGCCTCCTGACCCGCACGGGCGCCGGGGCTGTCTACCGGATCGACCGCGACCCTGGCAGCCTCGTGATGGTTGCCCACCGCGGGCTCGCCCCTGAGGAGATATCCCTCCTCCGCGAGCGCCCCCTGGCAGGCAGCTACATCGCCGAGGTCGCGCGCAGCGGGCGCCCTGCAGTCAACCGGATGGGAGAGCGCTCGCCCCGGGATCCTCGGCTGCGGGAGCTTGCGAAGCGGCATCGGCGCCGGATGCAGATCGCCATCCCCATTCCGGTCAAGGGGGAGATCTGGGGGGTGATCGCGCTCCTCAGCGACGAGGAGCGGGAGCTCGATCCCGACGAGCTCGGCCTGCTCGAGTCGGTGGCCCGCCAGGTCGGCGTCGCCGTGGAGCGGGCCTCGCTCCTCGAGACGGCCGCTGCGCGGCTCCGGCGGCTCGAAGCGCTCCGGGAGATCGAGGGCCACATCTCGGCCCAGCTCGACGTGGGGGAGCTGCTGGCGCTCATCGCCTGCTCCTCGCTGGAGCTGATAGGCGGGCGCCGGGCCGTGCTGTACCTGAGCGAGGGAGACACCCTGGTGCCGAAGGCCTGGCACCCGGCCGGCGCCGCCTTCGACGAGGCTCGCATCCCCGTCGGCGCCGGCGTCAGCGGAACGGCCGCGGCCGGGCGCCGGGGCATCGTGGAGAACGACTACGCCGGTTCGGGGCGGGCTCTCCCGGCGCTCGCCGCCGTCCTCGCCCGGGTCATGGCGCAGCCGCTCCTCCTGGGCGAGGCCGTGGTGGGTGTGCTCACGATCAGTCGCGAGGCCGGCATGGCGGCCTTCAGCGACGAGGATCTCGCCACGCTGGGCGACTTCGCCAGACAGGCGGCCGTCGCCATCCGCAACGCCCGCCTCCTCGCCGAGGCCCAGCAGCGGGCGGCCGAGTACCGGGCGCTCTTCGAGGTCGGGACGCTGATCGGGTCGACGCTCCATGTGGAGCGGGTCCTGGACCTGATCGCCGAGCGGGCCCGGGCGCTGATGGGCGTGCGCGCGGCCGGGATCTTCAGGCTGGACGAGTCCCAGGGCCGCCTCGTCTACGAGCGTGGCGTGGGGCTGTCTCCCGAGTTCGTCCGGGCGGTCAGGATCCGCCCCGGCGAGGGGACGACGGGGCGGGCCTTCGCCCAGGGGGCGCCCGCCTGGTCCTCGGACATGCTCGGCGACCTCGGCATCTCGCTGGACGAGACCACTCGCGCCCTCGTCGCCCGGGAAGGATACCGGGCCACGCTGTCCGTCCCCATCGTGATCAAGGGCCGCGCCTACGGGGTCCTGGCCGCGTACTGGTGGGAGGCACATGAGCCCACCGCCGTCGAGATCGAGGTGCTGGGCGCGCTGGCCGGTCAGGCGGCCATCGCCCTGGACAACGCGCGTCTCTTCGAGGCCGCCGAGGTGCGGGCGGCACGGCTCCGGGTCCTGGCGCGGCTCGGCCACATCGTCTCGTCGTCCCTGGACACGGACGAGGTGCTCGGGGCCATCGCCCGGGCGGCCGCCGAGCTGATGAGCGCGCCGGCGGTGCTGCTCTGGGTGGCCGACGAGGGCGCGCGGACGCTCACGCCACGGGCCTTCTCCGACCCGCGCCTGGCCGCCGACTTCCCGGTGCTCCGGGCGAGCTTCGACGATGGCGCCGTCGGCTGGGTCGCGACGCGGAAGGAGCGGCTCGAGGTCCCGGACGTCTTCGCCGACGAGCGGTTCATCGGGCGCGAGTGGTGGCGGGCCCACGGGCTCAAGAGCTATCTCGGCGTGCCCATCACCGTGGAGGGCACGCTGTTCGGCGTCCTCGGCCTGAGCGGCGCCGAGCCTTTCGATCTGGGACCTGACGAGCAGGGCCTCCTCGACAGCTTCGTGGCCCAGGCGGCCGCCGCCATCAGGAACGCCCGGCTCTTCGAGGAGCGCACGGGCGCCTACGAGGAGCTGGCGGCGGCCCAGGATCAGCTGGTGCGGGCCGAGAAGCTCCGGGCGCTGGGCGAGATGGCGTCGGGCGTGGCGCACGACTTCAACAACGTGCTCGCCGTCATCGTCGGCCGCGCCCAGCTTCTGCTGGCCGAGGTCCAGGAGGCCAGGCACCGCCGCTGGCTGCAGGTGATCGAGCGCTCGGGGCTCGACGGGGCGAAGACGGTGCGGCGGCTCCAGGAGTTCAGCCGCGTCCGCCGCGATCAGCCCTTCGTGGCCGTGAGCTTGAACCGGGTGGTGGAGGAGTCCCTGGACGCCACCTCCATGCGCTGGCAGGAGGAGGCGCGCAGCCGGGGCGTCGCCGTGGAGGTGAAGACCCGGCTGGCTGCCGACCTGCCGCTGGTGGCCGGGGATGCCGCCGAGCTGCGCGAGGTCCTCACCAACCTCATCCTCAACGCCGTGGACGCCATGCCCCAGGGCGGCACCCTCACGCTGGCGACGCGCAGGGCGGACGGCCGGGTCGAGCTCCTGGTCAGCGACACCGGAGTCGGCATGCCGGACCATGTCCGGGAGCGGATCTTCGACCCGTTCTTCACGACCAAGGGCCCCCAGGGCACGGGCCTCGGGCTCGCCATGGCGTATGGGATCCTCACGCGCCACGGCGCCCGCGTGACGGTGGAGAGCGCGGTGGGGCGGGGCACCAGCTTCCGGCTGAGCTTTGCCGCCAGCGATCTCCCCGGGGAGCCGCGGACGGACGCCGCGCCTCCCCGGCCCGCGGGCTCGCTCCGCTGTCTCGTGGTGGACGACGAGCCGGAGGTCGCGGAGGTGCTGGGCGACGTGCTCGCCTCCGCGGGGCACATGGCCGTGGTGGTGGGCGGCGGGGCCCAGGCCATCGAGCGGTTCCAGGCCGAGCGATTCGACGTGGTGTTCACCGACCTGGCCATGCCCGGGCTCAGCGGGTGGGAGGTGGCGCGGCGTATCAAGGGCCTGGCGCCGGGCGTGCCGGTGTTCCTGGTCACCGGGTTCGGGGTGGAGGTGTCGGCCGCGGAGATGAAGGCCAGCGGCGTGGAGGCGGTGCTCCCGAAGCCGCTCAGGATCCAGGACATCCTGGCCAATCTGGCCCAGGTGAAGGAGAACAGACCATGACGAGCCCCATCATCACCGAGGCGGTGCGCGCCCTCGTGGACCGACGCGACCTGACCCGCATCGAGGCCGCGGCGGCCATGGACGCCATCATGTCCGGCGCCGCCACCAACGCGCAGATCGCCGCCTTCCTCACGGCGCTCCGGATGAAGGGCGAGACGGTGGAGGAGCTGATCGGCTTCGCCCAGGTCATGCGCCAGAAGGCCGTGAAGGTGCGCGCGCATGCCGGGGAGGTCGTGGCGGCCACCGGGACGGACCGCGAGATGCTGATCGACACCTGCGGCACCGGCGGGGACGCCTCGGGCAGCTTCAACGTCTCCACCGCCACGGCGTTCGTGGTGGCGGGGGCCGGCCTCAAGGTGGCCAAGCACGGGAATCGCTCCGTCTCCTCCCTCTGCGGCTCGGCGGACGTGGTCGAGACGCTGGGCATCAACATCGAGCTGACCCCCGCGCAGGTGGCCCGCTGCCTGGACGAGGTCGGCATCGGCTTCCTGTACGCGCCGCTCCTGCACACGGCCATGAAGCACGTGATGGCGGCGCGCCGGGAGATGGGGATCCGGACGGTGTTCAACATGCTGGGCCCCCTGACGAACCCCGCCGGGGCCAACGCCCAGGTGATCGGGGTCTACGCCGACTCTCTCACCGAGCCCCTGGCCCGGGTCCTGGCCGAGCTCGGGACGATCCGCGCCGTGGTCGTGCACGGCGCCGACGGGCTCGACGAGATCTCCAACACCGGCGAGAGCCATCTCTCCGAGGTGCACGAGGGGGTGGTGCGCTCCTCGCGGGTGCGGCCGGAGGACTTCGGGATGCCGCGCGCCACCATCGGCGACCTCCAGGGCGGCGACCGCGAGGAGAACGCCCAAATCATTCGCCAGGTGCTCGGGGGCGAGACGGGGCCGCGGCGCGACATCGTCCTGATGAACGCGGCGGCCGCGCTCCTGGTGGGCGGCAAGGCCCACGACCTCAAGGACGGCGTGGCGCTGGCCGCCCGCTCCGTGGACTCGGGGGCCGCCGCCCGCAAGCTGGCGGAGCTCGTGGAGCTGTCGCGGAAGCTGGCCGCCCCCCGCCCGGCCTGAGGTCGCCGCGCCGATGGGGGTTGACCCCCGGCGTCGCCTGACAGTAAGATAGGGACCGTCGGTAGCCGCAACTGCCCGTCCGATCGCTGGTATTCCCGTGCTGAACTCTGGCGACGGCGCAGCGCGGCCGCCGCAGTTCTAGAACACCAGCCTCAGGAAGGGGCCCAAGTGAAGAGCCGGGTGCCGCGCTACCACCAGATCGCTCAGAGCCTCAGGGAGCGGATCCTCGGCGGGCGGCTCACCCCGGGCCATCGGCTGGACAATCAGCGGCAGCTGGCCCGCGAGTTCGGCGTGACCCTGATGACGCTCAGGCAGGCGCTCGACGTGCTGGAGCGCGACGGTCTGATCGCTCGCCGCCACGGCCTCGGGACCTTCATCGCCTCGCCCTCCGTGGACTACGACATTCTCCAGCTCCAGACCTTCGCGGGCGACCTCAGCGCCCAGGGCGAGGACGTGGTCACGCGCTTCGTGCGCAGCTCTTTCGCGCGCGCCGGCCGGGACGTGATCCGGGAGCTGGGCTGCCGGCCCGGGCAGCGCGTCTTCGTGCTCGAGCGCCTGCGCCTGGTCGGCGGGCGACCTGTGAGCTTCCAGGCGTCGTACGTGACCGCCGCGCTCGGCGAGGAGCTGTCGAAGGCCGACCTCCGGGTGACCCCGCTCCGCCAGGCGCTGTCCTTCAAGCTCGGGATCGACATCGCCACGGCCCGCGAGACGGTGTCCGCGGTCCCACTCGAGGGGCGGGCGGCCCGGGAGCTCGGGTGCCGGCGGGGCATTCCCTCGTTCCGCTCGGACCGGGTCTCGCTGGCCGCCGATGGCACCCCGGTGGTGTACGACCGCGTCTTCATCCCGGGCGACCGCTTTCGCATCACGCGCCAGCTCCGCTACGACCCCGCGCACACCGCTCGCCGTCACGAACAGGCCCAGCTGGCACGCGCGGACTGACACCAGGACCCGATGAGCGCCGGAGGCGCGAAGAGGCCCAACCGCCCCGCGAAGTCAACGACGTTCAAGTAGGAAGAAGGAGAAAGACAGGCATGAAGATACTGGTGCTCGTGAAGCAGGTGCCCGACACGGCGACGCAGGTGAAACTCGGCGCCGATTCCAAGACCATCGACACGGCCGGGATCACGTGGATCGTCTCGCCCTACGACGAGTTCGCGCTGGAGGAGGCACTCCGCATCAAGGAGAAGCGCGGCCAGGGCGAGGTGGTGGTGGTGTCGCTGGGGCCCGCCCGGGTCAAAGAATCCCTGCGGTCATGCCTCGCCATGGGCGCCGATCGGGCGATTCACCTCGTGGACCCGGCCTGGGACGGGGCCGACACGCTGGCCACGGCCCGCGCGCTGGCGGCGGCCATCAAGCAGGAGGCGCCCGGACTGGTGCTCTGCGGGCGGCAGGCCATCGACGACGACATGGGCTCCGTGGGGGCACAGGTGGCCGAGCTGCTCGGCTGGCCATGCGCCTCGTGGATCATCGAGGAGGCCGTGGACGGCGGTGGGACGTCCATCCGCGTCGGCCGCCAGGCGGAGGGCGGGCTCGAGGTGTTCGACCTGCCGCTGCCCGCCGTGGTGTCGGCGCAGAAGGGGCTCAACGAGCCGCGCTACCCGACGCTGAAGGGCATCATGGGGGCGAAGAAGAAGGAGATGAAGGACGTGAAGGCTGCGGACCTCGGGCTTGCCGTCGAGCCGCCCGCCCTGTCGGTGGTGGCGCTCGAGGCGCTGCCGCCGCGGCCGCCGGGGCGGGTCATCCCCGGGGAGCCGGCCGAGGCCGCGCGCGAGCTGGTGCGCGCCCTCCGCGAAGAAGCCAAGGCAATCTAACTCCCAGGAGACTACAGACATGGCGGGTGCGTTCTGGGGCATCGTCGAGGACGACAGGCAGGGCAATCCGAAGAAGGTGACCGCCGAGGTGCTGGGAGAGGCCTCGCGGCTGGCGGCGAAGGCAGGCAGTCAGGCGGAGGCGATCTGGATCACCGACAAGGCGAGCGAGTCGGGGATCAGGCTGCTCGGCGAGTGGGGTGCCAGGCGGGTGTGGCTGCTCGAGAACGCCGCCTTCGCCCCGTACCGCGGCGAGGTCTGGACGCCTGTGGTGACCGAGCTGGCGGGGACGGAGTCGCCGAAGGCCATCCTGGGCGCCGTCACCACGCGGCAGCGCGAGCTGATGGCGCGCCTGTCCGCTCGCCTGGGGCTGGGGCTCTCGGCCGACACGACGGCCCTGGCCCTGGACGGGGAGCAGCTGGTCGCGACGCGGCCCATCTATGCGGGCAAGCTCCTGGCGAAGGTGACGTGGGCGAAGACGCCATGGCTGGCCACGCTCCGGCCCAACGTCTTCCGCGCGGAGGAGCCGCAGCCCGGAGTGGCGCCCTCGGTGGAGCGGCCGGCGGTGAGCCTCCCGGCGGCGCGCATGACGCTGGTGGAGCGGCGCGAGGAGGCCTCGACGGGGCTGCCGGAGCTGGCCGAGGCGGAGATCATCGTCTCGGGGGGCCGGGGCATGAAGGGGCCCGAGAACTTCGTCATCCTCGAAGAGCTGGCCAGGGTGATCGGCGCCGCGGTGGGCGCCTCGCGCGCGGCGGTGGACGCCGGCTGGCGGCCGCACCGCTTCCAGGTGGGCCAGACGGGGCGCACCGTGTCGCCCAAGCTCTACCTGGCCTTCGGCATCTCGGGCGCCATCCAGCACCTGGCCGGGATGCGCACCTCCAAGGTGATCTGCGCCGTCAACAAGGATCCGGAGGCGCCAATCTTCAAGATCGCCGACTACGGCATCGTGGCCGACCTGTTCGAGGTCGCGCCGCTCCTCACGCAGGAATTCAAGAAGCTCCTGGAGAAATAGGTGGCCGCCAGCGCGCATCATGCATGAACCGGCGATCCACGTCCGGGGAGCCAGCGGGGCGCCCCGCTCGCGGCGCCACCCGCTGGCTCCCCGGACTCCGTTCGCGAGTAGTCCGGGGTAGCGCGAGGAGCAGGCACGGCGGGCGGGCGACAGCCCGGGTGCCCGTGCCGGGTGAAGAATCATGAACATCGAGCTGAGCGAAGAGCAGCGGATGATCCAGGCGGTGGCCCGCGAGTTCGCGGAGAAGGAGGTGCGCCCCATCGCCTGCGCCATCGACCGCGAGGCCCGCTTCCCCCGCGAGACGGTGCGGCGGATGGGCGAGCTGGGGCTCATGGGCATCGCCATCCCCGAGGCCTATGGCGGCAGCGGCGGCGACACCGTGGCCTATGCGCTGGCGCTCGAGGAGGTCGCCAGGGTCTGCGCCTCCCATGCCGTCATCATGTCGGTGAACAACTCGCTGTACTGCGACCCCGTCTGGAAGTGCGGCTCGGAGGAGCAGAAGGAGCGCTTCCTCACCCCCTTCGCCTCGGGACAGAAGCTCGGCTGCTTTTGCCTCACGGAGCCCGAGGCCGGGTCCGACGCGCGCAACCAGAACGTGCTGGCCGTCCGGGACGGCGATGGCTACCGGCTCGGCGGCCGCAAGATCTTCGTCACCAACGGCCGCGAGGCCCACGTGGCGCTGGTCTTCGCCCAGACGGATCGCGCCCGGGCGCATCACGGGATCAGCGCCTTCCTGGTGGAGAAGGGCACGCCGGGCTTCAGCGTGGCGAAGATCGAGGACAAGCTGGGCATCCGCGCCTCGGACACCGCCGAGCTCGTCTTCGACGACTGCCCGGTGCCTGCCGCTCACCGCCTGGGCGAGGAGGGGCAGGGCTTCAAGATCGCCATGGCGACGCTCGACGGCGGGCGGATCGGGATCGCGGCTCAGGCCCTCGGCATCGCCGCGGGGGCCTACGAGCTGTCGGTGGCCTACGCCCGGGAGCGGAAGAGCTTCGGCGTCCCCATCGCCCGACACCAGATGGTGCAGTGGATGCTGGCCGACATGGCCACGGCCATCGACGCCGCGCGGCTGCTCGTCTGGCGGGCGGCCGCCCTCAAGGACGCGGGAGCTCCCTTCGGCGCCGAGGCGGCCATGGCGAAGCTCTTCGCCTCGGAGATGGCCATGCGGGTCACCACGGACGCCATCCAGGTCCACGGCGGCTACGGGTACATCAAGGAGTACCAGGTGGAGCGCTACTTCCGGGACGCGAAGATCACCCAGATCTACGAGGGCACCTCGCAGATCCAGAAGCTGGTGATCGCCCGTCACCTGCTGGCCGGCCCGGCGCCGGCCCACTGAGCGAGGGGAGCCCATGGCCGACCCGAGCGAGCGCGAGGAGAGGGAGCGCTGGGAGCGCGAGACGTACCGGCCCTTCGTGGCCGGGGCGCCGGAGCGACCGGTGCGCTTCGAGACGCTGTCCGGAATTCCCGTCAAGCCGCTCTACACGCCGGTGGATCTCGAGGGCTGGCGCTACGGCGACAAGCTGGGCCACCCTGGGGAATTCCCCTTCACCAGGGGGCCGTACCCGTCCATGTACCGCGGCCGACTCTGGACCATGCGCATGTTCGCCGGCTTCGGGCGGCCGGAGGACACCAACGCCCGCTTCAAGTACCTCCTCGCGCAGGGGCAGACGGGGCTCAGCACGGCCTTCGACATGCCCGCCCTCATGGGCTACGACGCCGACCATCCCCGGGCGCGCGGCGAGGTGGGCAAGGAGGGCGTGTCGGTCTCCACCCTGGCGGACTTCGAGGTGCTCTTCCGCGACATCCCGCTGGACCGCGTCACCACGTCCATGACGATCAACTGCACGGCGTCGGTGGCGCTGGCCATGTATCTGGCGCTGGCCGACAAGCAGGGCGTGTCGTGGGACCGCATCGGCGGCACCATGCAGAACGACATGCTGAAGGAGTTCATCGCCCAGAAGGAGTGGATCTCGCCGCCCGAGTCCGCCGTCCGGATCGTCGTGGACACCATCGAGTTCTGCGCGCGGCACGCGCCGCGCTTCAACCCCGTCTCCATCTCGGGCTACCACATCCGCGAGGCCGGCGCCACGGCGGTGCAGGAGCTGGCCTTCACCCTGGCCGATGGCTTCGGCTACGTGGACGCCTGCGTCAAGCGCGGGCTCGACGTGGACAGCTTCGCGCCGCGGCTGTCGTTCTTCTTCGACGTGCACAATGACTTCTTCGAGGAGATCGCCAAGCTGCGCGCGGCCCGGCGCATCTGGGCCACGGTGATGCGCGAGCGCTTCGGCGCCACGAAGGCCGAGTCCATGCGGCTGCGCACCCACACGCAGACGGCGGGGGTGTCGGCCACCGCGCAGCAGCCGCTCAACAACATCGCGCGCGTGGCCATCCAGGCCCTGGCGGCGGTGCTGGGGGGCGCCCAGTCGCTGCACACCAACTCCTACGACGAGGTGCTGGCCCTGCCGACGGAAGAGGCGGTGACGGTGGCGCTCCGGACCCAGCAGATCATCGCCGAGGAGACGGGGGCGCCGCTCACCGTGGACCCGCTGGGCGGGTCCTACTTCCTCGAGACGCTGACGGATCAGATGGAGGCCCGAGCCATGGCCTACATCCGGAAGGTCGACGAGCTGGGCGGGATCATCCGCGCTATCGACCACGGCTACCCGCAGCGGGAGATCGCCGAGGCCGCCTATCGCTACCAGCTCATGGACGACGCCGGGGAGAAGGTCGTGGTCGGCGTGAACCGGTACGTGCTGCCCGAGGAGAAGCCGGTCGCCTATCTCCGCATCGACGAGGCCGTCGAGCGGGAGCAGGTGGAGCGCGTGCGCCGGGTGAAGGCCGGCCGCGACGCCGCCAGGGTCGAGCGCCGGCTCACCCAGCTCGCCGAGACCTGCCGAAGCGGGCGGAACGTGATGCCGGTGCTGGTGGACGCCGTGAAGGACTATGTCTCCCTGGGCGAGATCTCGGACGTCTACCGTCAAGTCTTCGGCCTGTACAGGGAACCGATCATCTTCTGATTTGCCGTCGGGGCGCCTTCGCGCCCGACGGTCGGGGAAGTCAACCCGCTGCACCAGGGGGCAACACGATGGCTGAGCCCATCAGGATCACGAAGGTGCCTATCCCGCGGCCCAAGCCCAAGGACTCCGAGCTGGGCTTCGGGCAGATCTTCACCGACCACATGTTCGTCGCCAACTTCCAGGAGGAGAAGGGCTGGTACGACCCGCGGGTCGAGCCCTACGCGCCGATCCCGCTCGACCCGGCGGCGGCCGTGCTCCACTACGCCCAGGCGGTGTTCGACGGGCTCAAGGCCTTTCGTGGCGTGGACGGCAAGATCCGTCTCTTCCGGCCCCAGAAGCACGTGGAGCGCCTGAACCTCTCGGCCCAGCGGCTCTGCATCCCGCCGCTCGACCCCGAGCTGTCGCTGGCCTCGCTGGTGACCCTGGTCGGCCTCGAGCGCGACTGGGTGCCGCGCAAGGTGGGCACCTCGCTCTACATCCGGCCCACCATCATCGCCAGCGAGGCCTTCCTCGGCGTGCGCCCCGCCAAGTCCTACATCTACTTCGTGATCCTCTCGCCCGTGGGCGCGTACTACCCGGAGGGGATGGCCCCGGTGAAGATCAAGGTCGAGGACAGGTACGTCCGGGCCTCCGAGGGGGGGCTGGGGGGGGCCAAGACCGGTGGCAACTACGCGGCCAGCCTGCTGGCCAGCGAGGAGGCCAAGCACGGGGGCTACACCCAGGTGCTGTGGCTCGACGGCGTGCACCGGAAGTATCTGGATGAGGTCGGCACCATGAACTTCATGGTGAAGATCGGGAACGAGATCATCACGCCGCCCCTGTCCGGCACCATCCTCGCCGGGGTCACCCGCGACTCCTCGCTCGCCCTCATGCGCCAGTGGGGGCTCACCGTGAGCGAGCGGCAGGTGAGCATCGACGAGGTGGTGGGCGCTCACCGGGCGGGCACGCTCGCGGAGGCGTGGGGCACCGGCACCGCAGCCGTCATCTCCCCGGTGGGCGAGCTGACCTACCGCGGCGATCGCATGGCCATCAACGGCGGGCGGGTGGGCCCAGTCACCCAGCGACTCTACGACACCATCGTCGGCATCCAGTACGGGCAGGCGCCCGATCCCCACGGCTGGACCGTCGAGGTCTAGCAGGATGCTGAAAAGCCCGCAGGCTGCTCAAAAAGGTCCAGATGCGAGGCGGCGCCCGACGGCCGCACGCGAGGCGTACTCTCTGTACGTTGAGCGTGCAGCTGAGGGCGCCAACGAAGCAGATGGGCCTTTTTCAGCGGCCTGCTAGAGGGGGGCCATGGACTGCATCTTCTGCAAGATCCGCGACGGGCAGATTCCCGCGATGAAGATCCACGAGGACCAGCGCACGCTGACGATCATGGACATCAACCCGCTCAACTCGGGCCACTGCCTGGTCGTGACCAAGGCCCATGCCCCCAGCCTCTTCGAGGCCGACGCGGAGGATCTCCAGGCCGTCATCGTCGCCGCCAGGAAGGTCGCGCTCGCCATCCAGCAGGGGCTCAAGCCGGACGGGCTCAACCTGCTGCAAGCCAACGGCGCCGCGGCCTTCCAGTCGGTGCCCCACTTCCACCTCCACGTGATCCCCCGGTGGACCGGCGACGGCAAGGGGTTCGACTGGCCGCTCACGCCCGGCAACCGGGACCACATCATGAAGATCGGCGAGCGGCTCCGGGGCCTGCTCAAGTAGCGGGGGAGGACGCATGAGCCAGCGGAAGGTGCGGGTGCTGGTGGCGAAGCCGGGGCTCGACGGGCACGACCGCGGGGCAAAGATCGTGGCCCGCGCGCTGCGGGACGCGGGGTTCGAGGTGATCTACACGGGGCTGCACCAGACGCCCGAGCAGATCGTGGCCACGGCCGTCCAGGAGGACGTGGACGCCATCGGCCTCAGCGTGCTCTCGGGCGCCCACAACTTCCTGTTCGCCCGGGTGCTGGAGCTCTTGCGCGAGAAGGGGGCGGGCGACATCGCGGTGTTCGGCGGCGGGATCATCCCGCAGGAGGACATCCTCGGGCTCAAGGCCCTGGGCGTCAGGGAGCTGTTCACGCCCGGCACCTCGACCCAGGACATCATCCGCTTCGTCCGGGACA
>MGBV01000003.1:13071-14445 GCA_001788415.1 Candidatus Rokubacteria bacterium GWC2_70_16
CCGAGAGGCGGACATGGATTTCGAGCTGACACCGGAGCAGAAGGAGATCCGCGCCATGGCGCGGGACTTCGCCGAGCGGGAAGTCGCGCCGGGGAGCCGCGCCTTCGACGAGCGGCAGGAGTTCCCGCACGAGGTCCTGCGCAAGCTCGGGGCCACGGGCCTGCTCGGCGCGCTGGTGCCGGAGGCGTACGGCGGAGCGGCGCTGGACTACGTCTCTTACGCGCTGGCGGTCGAGGAGCTGAATCGCGTGGACGGCTCCGTCGGCATCACGATGTGGGCTCACAACTCGCTCTGCACCAACCACATCGCGCTGTTCGGCTCGGCGGAGCAGAAGGCGAGGTACCTCCCCGAGCTGGCCCGGGGAGAGACGCTGGGGGCGTGGGGGCTCACCGAGCCCGGGTCGGGGTCCGATGCCGCCGCCATGAAGAGCCGCGCCGTGCGGGACGGCGACCACTTCGTCCTCGATGGCACCAAGGCGTTCATCACCAATGCCGGCGTGGGGCGCATCGCCGTGGTCATGGCGGTGACCGATCCCGCGCGCGGCAGCAAGGGCATCTCGGCCTTCATCCTCGAGAAGGGGATGCCGGGCTTCAGTGCGGGCACGCCCTACCGGAAGCTCGGGCTGCACGCCTCCGACACCGCCGAGCTCGTCCTCGACCACGTCCGGGTCCCGGCAACCCAGCTCTGCGGCGCGCTCCACCAGGGCTTCGTCAACTGCATGCAGGTGCTGGAGGGCGGCCGGATTGCCATGGCGGCGATGGCGGTGGGGCTCGCCCAGGGCGCGCTGGACCAGGCGCTGGCCTACATGAAGCAGCGCAGCGCCTTCGGCCGGACGCTGGCGGAGTTCAACGGCCTGCAGGGCATGGTGGCAGACATGGGGACGGAGATCGAGGCGGCCCGCCTGCTCACCCTGCGCGCGGCGGCGCTCAAGGATGCGGGCAGGCCCGCCAGGCTCGCGGCCTCCATGGCCAAGGTCTTCGCCTCTGAGGTTGCCATGCGGGCCGCCACCAAGTCGCTCCAGATCCACGGCGGCGCCGGCTACATCACCGAGTTCCCCATCGAGCGCATCTTCCGCGACGCCAAGCTCACCGAGATCGGCGAGGGCACCTCCGAGGTGCAGCGGATGGTCATCGCGCGCGAGATCCTGGGCTAGGCACAGGGACGGTCCGGTGGGGACGAGCGTCGTCTACGGGGTGACGGACGGCGTGGGCACCATCGTGCTCAGCCGCCCGGAGGTGCTCAACGCGCTGCACACGGAGCTGGCGGCCGAGCTGGCCGACGCCGCCGAGGCCGCCGCCCGCGACCGGGACGTCTGGGTGGTGGTGGTGCGCGGGGCCGGGCGGGCCTTCTCCTCCGGCATGGACCGCACGGCGC
>MGBV01000004.1 GCA_001788415.1 Candidatus Rokubacteria bacterium GWC2_70_16
GGCGGGAGCTGGGGCTGCCGGAAGCCGAATGCCGCGCGGCCGACCCGCGCTTCGCCCTCGTGGACGAAGGGTGAGGGCCAGAGGCGCCGACTTCACGCATGACCGCCTCCGGAGTGAACTCTTCGGTCACGAGCGGGGCGGCTTCACCGGAGCGGTGAGCCGGGCGCATCGGAAACATTAGCGCCAGTTCCCGCCACGCGACCCGTGCAGCGGGCATCCAGGCCCCCCTCCGGGGACCCATGGTCTCCTGGGCCGAGCGCCAGACGCGGCCCGGCTCTGATCCGGCTCCCGCGGTGATCCTGGGGATCCCGCTCCCGCGACAGGGGGGGGGCGTCGGGCCGCGTGAGCGGGGCAGACGGCTGCCCTGGCGGCCGTCGCCGTTGATCGGGGAGACCTCTGAGAGGCCCGCCTGGCCGCTCGGGCGAGGGTGACTCGGTGGCCGCGGTGTGGTCGGGCTGGGGCGGGGCGGTCCGGGGCTGTCTGGGGCCGGCGCCCGGTGGACGTTGTGGTCGATGTAGGTGACGACGAGCGGGCGCGCTCAGCGCGTGGTCACCGTGAGCCCGCCGTCCACCACGAGCGTCTGGCCGGTGACCCAGCGCGCCTCGTCGCTGGCGAGATAGACCGCGGCCCACCCCACGTCCCAGCCGGAGCCCTCGGTGCCCAGCGGACTCGCCCGGCGGCGCCGCTCGCGCGCCTCGGGCCCGAGCGCCTCCACCATGGGCGTCCAGACCTGGCCGGGCGCGATGGCATTGACACGGATGCCCTTGGGCCCGAGCTGGGCCGCCGTGCTCCGGACGAAGCCGATGATGCCGGCCTTGGCCGCGGCGTAGGCCGTGCGCCCATGCCCGCGGAGCGCGGCCACCGACGACACGCAGACCACGGCGCCGCGCCCGCGCTCGACCATGGGCGGCACCGCGGCCTGGGTGGCCAGGAACATGGACTTGAGGTCCACGGCCATCACGCGGTCCCACTCCTCCTCGGATGTCTCCATGAGGTCCTTCCGCGACTCGACGCCGACATTGTTGTGGAGGACGTCGAGGGCTCCGTAGCGGTCGAGCGCCGCGGCCACCATGCCGCGGCACTCCTCGGCGCGCGTGACGTCCGCCGCGAAGGCGGAGGCCTCACCCCCCTCGGCGCCGATGAGCGCCACCGTCTCCTCCGCGCGCGGCGCCTCCCGGTCCACGCAGAGGACGCGCGCGCCCTCGCGGGCGAAGAGGATCGCCGCGGCCTTGCCGTTGCCGATCCCGGGACCGCGCGAGCCCGCGCCCGTGACGATGGCGACCTTGCCGGCGAGCCTGCCGCTCACGCCGCGCCCCTCCCGGTCAGCTCCTGAAGTTCCCGTCGAGGCGGACGTCCACGAGGTAGGGCCCGCCGGAGGCGAGCCCGCGCGCCAGCGCCGCGGCGATGTCGGGGGTCTTCTCCACCGTCTCGCCGGGGACGCCGAGGGAGCGGGCCAGCCCCACGAAGTCGAGGGCCGGGTTCACCAGGTCCATGGCGATGTAGCGGTCGTCCTCGGCCGCGAAGCCCTTCAGCGCCAGCGTCCGCTGCTTGAGGATGCGGTAGGAGGCGTTGTTGCAGATGACGAAGACCACCGCGATGCCGTCGTGAGCGGCGGTCCAGAGCGACTGGATCGTGTACATGGCGCTGCCGTCGCCGACCAGTGCCACCACGGGGCGCGCCGGCTGGGCGAGCCGGATGCCGACCGCGGCCGGCAGCCCCCACCCGATGCCGCCGCCGCGGAGGCCGAAGAAGGACCTGGGGTCGCTGCAGCGCAGCAGCGTCCGCAGGCCGAGGCCCGAGGAGATGGTTTCCTCCACCACGATGACATCCTCCGGCACGGCGTCGGCCACGGCGGCCATCAGGGCCAGCGGGGTGATGGGGCTGCGGCCGGCCTCGGCTGCGGCCCGCTGACGGAGATCGTCGATCCCGGCTTGCCGGGCCCGGCGCTGCTCCTCGGTGCGGGCCTGCGCCTCCCTGAGCGCCGCGGGCGACAGCCGCCGGCGCAGCGCCTCGGCCAGCTCGGGGAGCGTGGCCTTGGGCTCGCCGAGGATGCCGACGCGCGCCGGGTAGTTCTTGCCGATCTCCCACGGGTTCGTGTCGAGATGGATCACTGGCAGCCCCTCGGGCATGGGCTCGACGTCGGGCGGCAGCGAGAGCATGAAGAGATCCCCGCCCACGGAGAAGATCAGGTCGTGGGGCATGAGGAGGGTGCGGATGGGGACGCCGAGCCGCGGGAAGGCGCCGCGGTAGAGCGGGTGCGTGAAGGGGAAGGAGCACAGCGAGGGCACGCACTCCGTGTAGACCGGCGCCCCCAGCAGCTCGGCCACCTCGGCCATCTCCGCCAATGCGTCCCCGCGAGCCACGGCGTCGCCCGAGATCAGGATCGGGCGCTTCGCCGACACCAGGAGGTCGGCGGCGGCCTCCACAGCGGCGGCATCGCCGCGGACGCCCGGCGCGATGCGCGTGGGCGCCAGGAGGTCCAGCTCGCGCTCGGCGTTGAGGACGTCCACCGGGAGGGAGAGGAAGACGGGGCCCGAGGGATGGGCCAGGGCGGTCTTCGCGGCGCGATGCACGGCGCGGGGGAGGTCCTCGAGGCGCGTGATCTCGTGGGACCACTTCACGTACGGGCGGGCCACGGGGGGCAGATCGGACCAGAGAATGGGCTCGGTGAGGTTCATGGCCTGGTCGTGCTGGCCCGCGGTGAGGAGGAGCGGAGAGCCCGCCTTCAGCGCGTCGTACAGCATCCCCATGGCGTTGCCGAGCCCCGGGGAGGTGTGCACGTTGACCACCGCGAGGCGGCCGCTGGCCTGGGCGTAGCCGTCTGCCATGGCGACGGCGACGGACTCCTGGAGCGCCAGGATGTAGCGAATGCGCGACTCGCGCGCAAGGCCGTCCATGAGCGGCAGCTCCGTCGTGCCGGGGTTGCCGAACATGCACTCGACGCCTTCCTGGACGAGGATCTCCAGGAACGCCTGCTTGCCGGAGAGAAATGGCATAGATCGTCCTCACCTGGGCTGGGCACCCGGGCTGACGCCACGCCCAGCCCCGCCGCGATGCGGCGCGAGGTCGCTCACTCGCGCGGCGTCAGCTGATGTTCACCGAGGGCGATGATACAGCCGCTTCCTTGACTCCGCCAGGGGTGGAGGCTACGCTTCAGGCGCGATGTCGGCGCCCCGCCCGCTCCCGCTGCTGCAGGCCTGCCGCCGCGAGCCTACACCGTATACGCCGGTGTGGCTCATGCGCCAGGCCGGCCGCTACATGCCCGAGTACCGCGCCATGCGCGCGCGGCACGGCTTCCTCGAGCTGTGCAAGACGCCGGAGGCGGCCGCCGAGGTCACGCTCCAGCCCGTGAAGCGCCTCGGGGTGGATGCGGCCATCCTCTTCGCCGACATCCTCCTCGTCCTGGAGCCCCTCGGGGTGGGACTCGAGTACACGCGCGGCGACGGCCCGCGCATCCACCGCCCCGTGCGCAGCGCGGCCGATGTCGAGCGGCTCAAGCCCGTGGAGGTCGAGCAGGCGGTGCCCTTCGTGTTCGAGACCGTGCGCCTGGCGCGGCAGGCGCTGGGCGATCGGCTGCCCCTCATCGGCTTCGCGGGGGCGCCGTTCACGCTCGCCTCGTACCTCATCGAGGGCGGCGCCTCGCGCGAGTTCCTCCACACCAAGCGCTTCATGCGGGAGGCGCGCTCCGCCTGGCACGCTCTCATGGGGCGCCTCGCGACCGTCACCGCCGAGTACCTGAACGGCCAGATCGCCGCCGGCGCCCAGGCGGTGCAGCTCTTCGACTCGTGGATCGGGACGCTCTCCCCCTCCGACTACCGCGAGTTCGTGCTGCCCCACAGCCGGTCGGTCATCGCGGCGATCGCGCCGGGAGTGCCCGTCATCCACTTCGGCACTGGGACGGCCGGGCTTCTGCCCCTCATGCGGGAGGCCGGGGGCGATGTCCTCGGGCTGGACTGGCGCGTGGAGCTGGGCCCGACCTGGGAGCGGCTCGGGTACGACGTGGCGGTGCAGGGCAATCTCGATCCGGGCATCCTCCTCACCTCTGTGGGCGAGATCCGGCGCGCGGCGGCGGAGATCCTCGCCGGCGCCGCGGGGCGGCCCGGCCACATCTTCAACCTCGGCCACGGCGTCCACCAGGAGACGCCGGTGGATCATGTCCGGGCGCTCGTCGACATGGTCCACGACATGTCGGCACGATGAGCGTCGCCAGACTTCGTTACTCGGTCGCCAGCGGCGCTCAACGTACGGGGAGTACGCCTCGCGTCGCTGGCTCCCTCGGGCCTCGTCTGGCTCGCTCCTCGCGCCGACATGGAGGTGGGGTCGAGGCGTGTGTCGACGGCCGCCACGAGATGTCGGGGCGATGAGCGGGACAGACTCGGTACTGCTCATCGCCTTCGGAGGGCCGGAGCGGCCGGAGGATATCCGTCCGTTCCTCGACACGGTCGCAGCCGGCCGCCGTATCCCGCCCGCGCGCCTCGAGGAGGTGGCGCGCCACTACGAGGCGATGGGCGGCCGCTCGCCCCTCGCCGAGCACACCCGCCGCCAGGCCGAGGCGCTGCGCAGAGCGCTGGCGCGCGCAGGGCGCGGTGAGCCCGTGTTCGTCGGGATGCGGAACTGGCACCCCTTCCTCCACGAGACGCTGGCCGAGATGCGCGACCGGAGGTGCCGGCGGGCCCTCGGCATCATCCTCTCCGCCTTCCAGACGGAGGCCTCGTGGGGACGCTACGTGGCGGACGTGGCCGCCGCGCGCGACAAGGTTGGCGCCGATGCGCCCGAGGTCGCCTATGCGCCGCCCTGGGCCCAACACCCGCTCTTCGTCGAGGCCATGGCTGACCGCGCCGCCGAGGCGCTGGCCCGCGTGGCGCCCGAGCGCCGGGGGCGCGCGGCCCTGCTCTTCACGGCCCACAGCGTGCCGGCGGCGATGGCGGCCGGCTCCCCCTACGTTGCCCAGTTCGAGGGCGCGGCCCGCGACGTGGCGGCGCGGCTCGGACACCCGCGCTGGTCCCTGGCCTATCAGAGCCGGAGCGGCTCGCCGCGCGATCCGTGGCTCGAGCCCGACCTCCCCGAGGCCCTCCGGGCCCTCGGCGAGGAGGGGGCCCGCGACGTGGTCGTGGTGCCGCTCGGCTTCGTCTGCGACCACGTGGAGGTGCTGTACGATCTCGACGTGGAGGCGCGCCGGGTGGCGGAAGAGGCTGGGATAACCTTCCAGCGCGCCGGCACGGCCTCGGACCACCCGTCCTTCATCGCCATGCTCGCCGATCTCGTCCTCAACACCCCCACCGAACCATGACCGCCCCCGGATGCGACCAGGCTGGGGGAGTGCGGGGGCCATTTCTGGGCCCCCGCAGATGGTGGAGAGTCGGGCCCGTGGCCTCGCGCGAAATGTGGGCATGGCGGGGGCCATTTCTGGGCCCCCGCAGATGGTGGAGAGTCGGGCCCGTGACCTCATGAGACTGGTCGTGGTGGGAGGGGGGATCGCGGGGCTGGCCGCGGCGCACCGCGCCGTGGAGTACGCGCGGGAGCGCCGCCGCGCCCTCACGCTGACCCTCCTCGAGGCCGCCCCGCGCCTGGGCGGCACCATCCAGACCGAGCGGCACGACGGCTTCGTCGTGGAATGCGGTCCCGACTCCTTCCTCTCCGAAAAGCCCTGGGCCCTGGCGCTGTGCAAGCGGCTCGGCGTCGAGGGGCGGCTCGTCGGCACCAACGACCGCATGCGCCGCAACTTCGTCGTGTTCGGCGGGCGGCTCCACCCGCTCCCTGACGGCTTCCAGCTGCTCGCGCCCACGCGCTTCGGGCCATTCCTGCGCAGCGGCCTTTTCTCGTGGCGGGGGAAGCTCAGGATGGGGCTCGACCTGCTGCTGCCGCGTGGCGGCGGGCCGGACGAGAGCCTCGGGGCCTTCGTCAGGCGGCGGCTGGGCCAGGAGGCGCTGGAGCGGGTCGCCCAGCCCATGGTGGCCGGCATCTACACCGCCGATCCCGATGAGCTGTCTCTCGCGGCCACCATGCCGCGCTTCCTCGAGCTGGAGCGGAAGGACCGGAGCATCGTCCTCTCGATGTGGCGCGCCGCGCGGCGGGCGCCGGCCGCCACCGGCGCGTCCAGCGGCGCGCGCTGGTCGCTCTTCGTGACCTTCGCCGACGGGATGGAGGACTTGATCCAGACGCTGGCGGCGCGGCTCCCGGCGGAGTCCATCCGTCTCAAGGAGCGCGTGACGGAGGTGACGCGCCAGGGCCCGGGCTGGCGCGTGGTGACGGCCGCGGGATCGGCGCTGGGCGCCGATGCCGTCATCCTCGCCCCGGAGGCGCACCAGGTCGCCCGGATGCTGCGGAACCTGGATCCCGCCCTCGCGCATCTCCTCGAGGAGATCCCCTACGCCTCGTCGGCCACGGTGACCTTCGCCCACCGGCGCGCCGACGTCGGGCATGCGCTGGACGGCTTCGGCTTCGTCGTGCCGCAGGTGGAGGGCCGGCCCATCATCGCGTGCACATTCTCGAGCGTGAAGTACCCGGGGCGCGCGCCCGGGGGCCACGAGCTGCTCCGCGTCTTCATGGGCGGGGCCATGAACGAGGCCGTGCTCGAGCGCTCCGACGCGGAGCTCGTGGCCATCGCCCGGGCCCAGCTGGCCGAGCTGCTCGGCGTGAAAGGGGAGCCGCTCTTCGTGCGGCTCTGCCGCTACCCCAGGGCGATGCCGCAGTACCAGGTGGGGCACCTGGGCCGCGTGGAGGCCATCGAGCAGTGCCTGCGGCGCCATCCCGGCCTCGCCCTGGTGGGGGGCGCCTATCGCGGAGTCGGGATCTCCGACTGCGTGCGCTTCGGCGAGGAGGCCGCGGTGCGTCTCCTCGACGCCGCCCCCGCGTAGTCCCCCGCACAGGCCGGCGCGGGGGGCCCCGGCGCCTCAGCGCAGGTCACGGAAGAAGGCGCGGATGTCTTCAACGAGGGCTTCCGGCTCCTCCAGCGCCGCGAAGTGGCCGCCCGCCTGCATCGTGGTCCAGCGGCGGACGTTGAAGGCGCGCTCCACCAGGGCCCGCGGCGGGCGCACCAGCTCCCGGGGGAAGTCGGCGTAGCCCGTCGGCACCGTGATGGGATCGTCCGGAGTCGGCCGCCACGGCGTGTGGCGGTTCTCCCAGTAGGGCCAGAACGACGCGTTGATGGCGCCCGTCACCCAGTAGAGCATGATGTTCGTCAGGAGATCGTCCTTGGAGAAGCGGCGCTCCACCTCCCCGCCGCAGTCGCTCCAGGCGCGGAACTTCTCCACGATCCACGCCGCCAGCCCCGCGGGCGAGTCGGTGAGCCCGTAGGCCAGCGTCTGGGGCCGGGTGCCCTGGATCCACTGGTAGCCGGCCTCCTCCCGCTGCCAGCGCCGCGCCTCCTCGAGATACGCGCGCTCCTCCTCGGCGAGCGCGCTGCCGCCTCCCCGCCGCACGCCGATGAAGGCGTTGGTGACGTGGATGCCGGCGAGCCGCTCGGGGTGGGCGCGCCCGAGCCGCGCCGTGACGAGGCATCCCCAGTCGCCGCCGTGCGCCGCGAAGCGCGTGTAGCCCAGCACGTTCGTCATGAGCGTCGCGAAGGCATCGGCGATCTCCACGACGCCGAAGCGCGGCTGGCCGGGGCGGAAGGAGAAGCCGTAGCCCGGCAGCGAGGGCGCCACGACGGTGAAGGCATCCGCCGGATCGCCGCCGTGGCGGCCGGGATCGGTGAGCAGCGGGATGAGCCGGTGGAACTCGAAGACCGAGCCCGGCCAGCCGTGGGAGAGCAGCAGCGGCAAGGGCCGCGGCCCGCGCCCCTCCTCGTGGATGAAGTGCAGGTCGATGCCCGCCAGCGGAACGGTGAAGTGGCGGAAGCGGTTGAGCGCCGTCTCCTGCCGGCGCCAGTCGTAACGGTCGCGCCAGTAGGTGACCAGCTCCCGCAGGTACGCGAGGTCCGTGCCGTACCGCCAGCCGCTTCCCGGCGCCTCGTCGGGCCAGCGCGTCCGCGCGAGCCGCTCTCGCAGGTCGGCAAGGACCTCGTCCGGGACGGCGACTGTGAAGGGCACAGGGGCGGGCGCGCTCATTGGGCGGGGATCAGAACACCGGGCGCTCGACGTAGGAGCCGAAGAGCTGGCGGAGCCGGGCGACGATCTCGCCGAGCGTGGCGCGGGCCTCCACCAGCTCGATGGTGACGGGCATGAGGTTCACCGCGGGATCGCGCGCCTCACGCTCGAGCCGGTCCAGCAGGAGGGCGACGCGAGCGCCGTCGCGGCGCTGGCGCGTCTGCCGCAGGCGCTGGATCTGGCGCGTCTCGACGGCGGCGTCCACCTTGTGGATGGGCACGGGCACGGGCTGGGGCGGCTCGACGAGCATGTTCACGCCGATGAGCGGCTGCTCGCCCGTGGCGCGCTGCCGGGCCGTGGCGTAGGCCGAGTCCGCGATCTCGCGCTGGAAGAAGCCCTCCTCGATGGCCTTGATGGTGCCGCCCATGGCATCCACCTTCGCCAGGATCTCGCCGACGCGCGCCTCGATGTCGCGGGTGAGGGCCTCCACGTAGTACGAGCCGCCCAGCGGGTCGATGACGTTCGGGATCCGCGTCTCGTGCGCGATGATCTGCTGGGTGCGGAGCGCCACCTTCATGGCCTCCTCGGAGGGGATGGCGTAGGCCTCGTCGAGGCCGTTGGTGTGCAGCGACTGGGCCCCCCCCAGCACCGCCGAGAGCGCCTGCAGCGCGGTGCGCACGATGTTGTTCATGGGCTGGGCCTTGGTGAGCGTCGCGGCGGCCGTCTGGCAGTGGAAGCGGAGCCGCATGGACGCAGGCACCGTGGCGCCGAAGCGCTCCTTCATGAGCCGCGCGTAGATGCGGCGGGCGGCGCGGAACTTGGCGACCTCCTCGAAGAAGTCGGCCTGGGCCACGAAGTAGAAGGCCAGCCGCGGCGCGAAGCGGTCCACGGGCACCCCCGCCCGGGTGACCTCCTCCACGTAGGCGATGGCATTGGCCATGGTGAAGGCCACCTCCTGGACGGACGTCGCGCCCGCCTCGGAGATGTGGTAGCCGCTGATG
>MGBV01000005.1:0-6037 GCA_001788415.1 Candidatus Rokubacteria bacterium GWC2_70_16
CGCCTCCGGCTGCGCCTCGCCCCCTCGCTCCGCTCGGGGGATTGCCATGTCCGCTCGGCTCGCCTCCGGCTGCGCCTCGCCCATCAATGAGCTGCGGCGACGAGCTTCTTGTGCTCGAGGGACTCGAAGAACGCGTCGATGCGGTTCTTGATCTGCGCCTCGGCGTAGTAGCGCGGGTCCTCGAGATCCGACTCCACCATCAGGGTGGGGACGCCCAGGTCCCGCGTGAAGTACTCCCGCATGTCCCCCTGCCCCGCCGAGAAGAGCCGGCAGGACTTGATCGAGTGGATGACGAGGGCGTCGGCGCTCCACTCCTGCACGTAGCGCTTGATCTGGGCGTAGCGGGCCACGATCGAGCGGTTGGTGAGGTTCTCGCGCAGCATCTGCTCGGCGATGGACTCCAGCGGCCGCCTGGGGTCGTGCCGGAAGCCGAACTCCCAGATCCCGCCCACCGTGGAATAGGTGGAGGCCACCCCGACGGCCCCCCACTTGGCGAACAGGTTGCGGAAGCTCTTGTAGAAGGGGTACGGCGGCGGCCCCTCCACCACGGTGCGGAAGCGCTCCTCCGACAGGGGCCCGAGCCCCTGGGCCACCAGCCCCTCGAACTCCTTCACGGCCACGTCGAAGAAGTCCGCGGCCTCACGGGTGCCCCGCAGCACGTTGATGGGGCCCATCATGTTGATGGCGTCGAAGTAGGCATCGAAGGGCGCCGGGTGCCGCTTGCACAGCTCCTTCGTCCGGGCGTACCCCGCCTCAGCCCGCGCGGCGTGAGCGAGGATCTCCCGCAGATAGTCGATGTCGAACTTCTTCCCCGAGACGCTCTCGCAGAGCGCGATGAGCTCCTGCAGCTGGGCGGTGACGTAGCGGATGTCCTGCTCGGTGGGCTCGGCCGTGCGGGCGAAGGGGACATCCAGCATGAAGAGTTTGCTCCCGGTGATGTCCGCCAGGTGCTCGAACCACTTCACGTAGACGTTGCAGCCCACGTAGTTGCACACCGTGATCGTCGGGTACGGGATCGGCTTGCCCGGTCCCATGCCGCCCTCGAGGAAGAGCCCGATGTCGGCCTTGACGTAGGCGCAGTTGTCGCTGGAGTAGCCGGCCTGCTCGGCCTTGAGGATGAGCGGCAGCGACTTCTTCCGGATGGCGTTCTGGAGCGCCGTGACCTCGGGGAACATGGGGAGGACATGGCAGGCGCGGAGCAGCTCCACGCAATTGCCCGAGATCATCAGGGCGCCGGTGGCCACCCCCTCGGCCTCCGCCCGTCCCAGCTCGTCCATCCACGCGGACATGAGCTGGCGCGACTGCTCGTGGACCTGCCCCTGGTACTGCCGTTCCGTCACTTGCGCCGGCATACGTTCCTCCCTCGCGACCTTGCTAGTGTGCGTCGTACGACTTCTGCTTCATGAACGCGTGGAACCGCGTCGTGCCGGGCCAAGGAACGAGCCAGACGAGGCCCCGCGGTGCGAGCCGCAGCCGCAGGCGAGGCGAGCGGCAATGGACACGCTGGCGAGCGGAGCGAGCCGGCGCGGGCGCGAGGCGTACTTGCTGTACGTTGAGCGCCCGCGCCGACCGAGAACGTGGCTCGGCGAGCCGCAGCCGGAGGCCAGGCGAGCGGACCTGGCCATCAGGCGAGCACGAGCGAGCCATGGCGAAGTTCATCGGCCCGGCGCTAGTCGAACATCATGGATTCGACGAAGGTCTCGATCTCGTTGCGCGTGCGCTCGAAGGTCCACATCTTCTCCTCGAACTCCACCAGCATGTGGGGGATCCCCGCCCGCTCGAGCCCCTGCCGCATCAGCACGTAGTCGAACAGCGCCGGCTCGCAGAACTTGGCCGGCATGAAGATCACGGCCTGCGCCTTCGACCGGCGCACCTTCTCGATGAGCCCCTCGGAGCGGTGCTCCCGGCCCTCGTGTCGGGTGGAGGACGGCACTGCCTGGTTCACGTAGGCCGCCCCCAGCCGCTCGAAGGGGTCGCCCTCGCCCCCCACGTCGCTGGTGAACCAGCGCCAGCCGAGCATCAGGTCGTCCTCCACCACGTAGCAGCCTGCCTCTTCCACCACCTCGAGGAGCCCGAGGGGGGGCTGCTCGCAGAAGGCGCCCTCGATCACCACCCGCAGCCGGTCCCGGGGCCGGGCGCTGCGCTGGGGCAGCTCCGCCAGCAGCGTGTCGAGCCAGGCGATGCCCTCCTCGGGCGGCACCAGGCTCGCGGCGCGGAGCACCACGTACATGTCGGGGGTGGACAGCTTCTGGGGCTCCTCGATCCGGAAGGCGTAGAGCGCCCGGAGGCGCGCCCGGAGGGCGTTGTAGGTGTCGATGCTCTTGCCGAGCGCGGTGGGCGTCACGCTGAGCCCGAAGGCGCGCTGGAAGCCCTCGGCCAGGCGGCGCAGCTCCCCGGCGCAATAGGTGGCCACGCACGCGGATGTGGAGTTCTGCGGCAGGTGCAGGTACTCCACGAAGACGTCCTGGAAGTTGCGCTGGTAGATGCTGCTGAGGTTCCGGGCCACGTCGCAGATGTTCGAGTAGACGAAGCCGTCCACCCCCTTGACCTGCCCCTGGAAGCCCAGCTCCAGCGAGGACTTGGCGACGGAGCAGACGAAGGACTGGAAGCGGGCGTCCGCGTGAGTGAGCTCGACGGAGGTGCCGCCGCCGAGCAGCGACAGCGGGAGCATTCCGGCCGCGTGGATGATCTCGGCCGGCGCCCATACCGGATAGACCGCGACGGCCTTCCCGCCCGGGTGCTGCGCCTTCCACTGCTCGGCCACCGCGCCGAGCGGCTGGCTCACGAGTTCGCGACAGCGCTCGATGATCGCGTCAGCATTCATGCTGGCCTCCCCAGGCCGCTCGCGGGAACGCCCTCCCGATCGGCGGAAGTCTCCAGAAACCCGTACAGGAACAGCGCCCCGACCTGGCCCGCCAGGGCCCGGGCGTCCTCGGCGGAGCGCAGGAAGGGGCGGGTGGCGATGCCGTTGAGCATGCCGAGCAGCAGGTTGGTGGCGGACAGGAGCTCGTCGCCCGATCGGCCGCGAGGATCGAGCTCGCGGAGCACTGCCAGGCCCCGGTGCAGATACGACTGTCGCTTCGTGGCGATCTCGGACCGCTGGGGCTCCGACAGCAGGTCGTAGTCGCGGTTGATGATCTTGAGCGCCTGGGCGTGGTGGAAGCCGAAGTCGAGGTGCGTCTGGAGCAGCGCGAGGAGGCGCCCCTCGGGGGTGCGTGCCGCGGCCAGCGCCAAGTCGAGGCTCGCGATGAGCCGATCCAGGGAGCGGTCGAGAACCAGGAACAGGAGCTCGTCCTTGCCGCCCACATAATGGTAGAGCCCGGCCAGGGAGAGCCCGGCCGCCCGCGCGATCTCCCTGATCGAGGCCTGGTGGAACCCGCGGCGTGCGATCACCTCGCCCGCCGCCCTGAGGATCCCCTCGTATCGCTCCCCGATCGCCATTCAGAACCTCCACCCGGTCAGCTGTTCGGTCTGCGCTTACAGTAGAGCGTTCGGAGAGGCCTTGGAATCTGTATTACGCCTCAATTTCCTAGTACATATGGTCCATACCGGTCCGGCTGAGGCGGATGGGGCCCAGGGCAACTACCGGCGGCGGCCTGGCGGTCAGGAGCAGAAAGAGGCGCGGAACCGCCCTCCGCGGAAGACCAGGTCCCAGAGGACGAACAGGCCGAGCGGGGAGGCGACCAGGAGGATCCGGCCGAGCCAGCTCATGGCGCGCCCCCTGGCAGACCGGACCGCCCCGCGCGGGGAATCGGCAGCCGGCTACAGCAGCCGGCGCTGGTTGGCATACGCGACCGCCTCGAGGCGGCTGTGCACGCCGAGCTTCCCGAAGATGTTCTGCACGTGGTTCCTCACCGTCGCCGGGCTCACGTGCAGGCGCTCGGCGAGGATCTTGGTGCGGGCGCCACCGGCCATCAGCCGGAGGATCTCCAGCTCGCGACGGGTCAGCGGAACCGCGGCCTGATCGCCGTCCACCGGGGCCGAGAGCCGCTCGTGGACCATGGCCAGCAGCTCCTTCGAGGCCGTGACGTCCCGGAAGATGTGGACCACCATGCCGTAGGGGGTCCGCTCCCCAGGCAACACGAGGGTGCTGATGTTGAGCCACACCGGGCTCCCCGCCTTCGTCCGGGTCCGCATGTCGAAGCTCTGGATGGACTCCCCGAGCTTCACGAGCGTCATGACGTGACAGCCCTGGTAGCAGAGCCGGTTGCCCTTGTCGTCGTGGCCGACGAAGACGTCGCAGCACAGGCGGCCGATCGCTTCCCGCCCCGAGTAGCCGAGGATCCGCTCTGCGGCGCGGTTCCAGAGAGCGATGCGGCCATCGGCACCGATGGCGAATGCGCCGTCTCCGGCCCGCGCCAGTGCCTGATCGAGATCGGTGGGCTCGTGCACACGCATGCCGTGCTCCCTTCTGGCCCCCGCCCCCGTTCCCTCAGAGCGGCGGGGTCTGAAGAACCTCGCTCACCACCCGGGCCAGGCCCGAGGCGGAAAACGGCTTGACGAGAAAGGCCGACGCCCCGGCGGCCATTGCCGCCTGTCGGCTCTCGGCCGACGGAAAGCCCGTGACTACGATGGCGGGCGTCGGCACGGGCGACGCCCGGGCGGCGCGCACCACATCGAGCCCGTCTCCGTCGGGAAGCCGGAGATCAGACACCACCAGCGCGAGGGGCTCGGCCTGCAAGAGCCACAACCCCTGGCGCCTTGACTCAGCGCACACCACCCGGTACCCCTGACGCCTCAGGAGGCGCTCGTAGGTTACACGCAAATCCGCCTCGTCGTCCACGACTAGGACGAGGCCCGCCATGGAGTACCCTCCCCCGGGCCCGGGACCCTCAGGCCTTGAGTCCTGCCACCTGCTCGGCGCCCTTCAGGAAGGCGCGGAGGACATCCGTCTCGGTCACGATCCCCACGACCCGGTCGCCGTCCACGACCGGGAGCGCGCCGATCTTGTGCTCGAGCATGAGCCGGGCGGCCTCGTGGGCCTCACGGTCGGGCCCCACGGTGATCACGGTCCGGGACATCACCTTGCCCACGGTCAGCTTCGCCAGGAGGTAGTTCACCTCCCAGACCGAGAGGCTCGTCGCTTGCGAGGGGAGGTTCAGACGGATGTCGCGGTCGGTGACGATCCCCACCAGTCGGGTCCCCTCGGTGACGACCAGGTGGCGGATGCGCTCCTTCAGCATCAGTTGGCGCGCCTCGAACACCGGAGCGTCCGGAGTCACGGTGATCGGGGCGCCCGTCATCAACTCTCTCACTCGCATGGCGTTGTCCTCCCGGCATGAAAGATGGACGCCGGTCCCATGAGCCGGCGACGGATCAGCAGCAGCACTTCCTCCGCGGTGGTCCACAAGCCCTGCACGTGGGTCTGCAGCCTCAGCTCCGGGTGCAGGGACTCCTCGTAGTCGGACACGATCTGAAGGCCCCGGGGTTCGGGCGGCCGCTCGGCGTGGGCCGGGCGGGTGAAGCGCAGGTCCCACCGCGCGGCCCGCTCGCGCTCCGCACAGATCTCCGCCGGGCAGACGAGCTGCACCTCGCCGAAGCGCGGGATGAGCGCGCGCGCCAGCTCCCGCCACGCCCGCCGGGGGGCGCCGGCGTCCACGATGACCGGCACCCCGGCGTCCGTGAGCACCTTGGCCGCGCAGGCGAGCACGCGGTGGATCATCTCACGACCCGCCGCCGGACCGAGACTGTCGGCCAGGATCGCCTGGCGCACCTCCTGCGCGGCGATGCCCCTGACGGACAGCCCTCGCGCCGCGAGGCAGTCGAGCACCGCGCGCGTCACCGTGGTCTTGCCGCTGCCCGGTCTCCCCGTGATCCACACCGCCCAGGCCGCGCCGCCGGGCGCCCGTCGCGGCGGGGCGGCGGATCCCAGCGAGCGCGCCAGCGCCACGACCCGCCCGGCCGCCGCGGCGGGGTCCTCCACGTCCGTGCGCACCACGAGCTCCGGGAAGCGGGCGGGCTCGTAGGGAACGTCGACACCCGGCACCGCGGCTCCCGGCCGTCCCGCCCGCGCGTAGATCCCCCGCGGGGCGTGCCC
>MGBV01000005.1:6079-14808 GCA_001788415.1 Candidatus Rokubacteria bacterium GWC2_70_16
CAGGCCCGCCGGTGCGCCGTGGCGTCGATGATCACCGGGACGCCCTGCTCCGTGAGCGCCGTCGCCATGAACACCAGCGCGCGGTAGACGACGTCGCGCTCCGCCTCGCTGTAGGCGGGGGAGGGCGTCAGCACCTTCCTGATCTCGTCCAGCTCCAGCACGCTGACAGGTTCCCCCTGCGCCCGCAGCGCCTCGGCCGCCCCGCGAGCCAGCGCCGACTTGCCGCTTCCGGGAAGCCCGGTGATCCAGATCGCCCAGCTCACGACGCCTCTCCCCGGCTCACGGCGCGGGTCCGAAGGCCGCCGGGATCCCGGCCGGATCCACGGCCCCGCCGCCCATCATCAGGCGGGCGAAGCGCAGCAGCGCCGCCCGGGTCTCGTCGGGCAGCGCGGGATACCAGCGCGGGTGGGCGATCACCAGCGCGCGGAAGGCGAGGAAGGGCGGGAGCACCTCTCCCAGCTCGCCGTCGCGGCTCTGGCCGAGGTAGGTGTCGATGAAGGTCCCGAACAGCCCGCGGAAGGGCTCCGCCACGCCCGCCCCGCCCCCCGACGCGCTCCGCCTGAGCCCGAAGAAGAGGTAGTTGACCGAGAGCGCCGCCACGTCGTCGGCGGGCTCCCCCCACTCCCCGCGGCTCCGGTCCAGCACCGAGAAGTCGGTGCCCTCCCGGAAGAGCAGGTTCCACGGATGGAAGTCGCCGTGGACCCAGGAGAGCCGCCGGGTGCGGCCGCGGAGCCGCCAGCGCCAGGAGACGGCGGCCCGCTCGAGGGCCTCGCACTCTTCAGGCGGCAGGAGCGGGAACGGGTGCGGGTAGCTGTCGAGGATGCCCATGAGGCACTCGCCGTGCCCCACCAGCTCGCGGATGCGCCGCTCGTAGAGGGTCGGCTCGCTGCGCCTGGCGGTGTGGGTCTCGGCCAGGAACCGCGCCAGCTCGCGCGCGCGCTCCGTGTCCAGCGGGCAAGCCGGCGCCTCCAGCATGTGCTCGAGGTCCAGCCAGTACGGCGTCCCGGCGGCCTTCTCGACGAGCTGAAAGAACTCCACGGCGTCACCAGCCGAGACGAGCTCGCCCGAGGGGCGGACGAGCCCCACGTCCACGCTCTTCACGTGACGCGGGAAACCGTTGTAGGCGGTGTGGGCGTAGAGCGCCTGCCAGGCGCGGTCCGCGGGGTAGTCGTGACCGAAGCCCTGGACGGGGCGCGTCCGGGCCACCACGAAGAAGCGCGGCGTGCCGCCGACGAGACATTCCACCTCGAACGGCACGCCGTAGCCGAAACCCTTGGGATCGTCCGACCCGGCGTCCGCCACCTTGAGCGGCCTGAGCGCGAGCACCTCGACGGGCCCGCCGAGGACGCCCGGGAGATAGCGGGCGAGCCCCGCCGCGCCGATCGTGCCCGCCGCGCTACCCACCTTGCGCGTCGGGCCCGGGCGCGGCGACTCCCGCGAGCCTCACCCGCGCCACCCGGGCGGTGCCGCGCCTCATGCCCGCCCCTACTTGCCCCGCACCGTGAGCACGGGGCAGCTCGCCATGGCGATCACGCGCTCGGCCACGCTGCCCAGGAAGAACCTGGCGAGCCCCGTGCGTCCATGGGTCCCCATGACGACTAGGTCCACGCGCTTGGCCTTGGCGGCGCGCACGATGCGGTCGTGCGGGATGCCCTCGAGCAGGAGCCCCTTGGCGCGCACCCCGGCCTTCCTGGCCTTGGACGCGAGCGCGTCCAGATGCTTCTGGCCGGCCGCGCGGGCAGAGGCCTCGATCTCCTGGTAGACCTTCGGGGAGACGTACCCGTCGCCGACCATGGGCACGGCCGGCGTCAGCACGTGGGCCACCAGGAGCTCGGCCCGGTTGGTCCGCGCCATCTCCACGGCCCGGGCGAAGGCCGCGCCCGATGCCTTGGAGAAATCCGTCGGGTGCAGGATGCGGCGAATCTTGCTCATCGCGCAGCTCCTCTCCTCGGCTCCCCTACTCCAGGATCCTGATCTCTTCGGTCAGGACCACGTGACGCTGTCCGCGCGGGTCCTCCACGAGCAGGTGTCCGTCTCCGTCAACACCCACGGCGCGCCCCTCGAAGCCCTCGCCCTCCCCCCTGACCGCGACCCGGCGGCCCGTGAGGATGTCGCGCTCGCGCCAGGCGGCGAGGATCGGCTCGGGACCGTCCACCTTGTAGCGGCGGGCCCACGCATCGAGATGCGTGAGGTAGGAGGCCGCCAGGGCGTTGCGGTCCACCTCGCGGCCGAGCACCGCCGCCAGGGAGGTGGCATTGGCGCCCGCCGGCCCCAGCGCCGCGCGAAGCACGGGCAGCGGGACATTGACGTTGACGCCGATGCCGAGGATCAGGCACTCGATCTCGTCCCCCCGGGTCGCGCACTCCACGAGGGAGCCCCCCACCTTCTTCCGGTCCACGAGCAGATCGTTGGGCCACTTGATGGCCGGGCTCGGCCCGAGCTCCTTCACCGCGTCGGCAGCCGCCAGCGAGGCGATGAACGAGAAGCACGGCGCCTGCCGGGGCGCGAAGTGGGGCCGGAAGAGCACGGAGGCGTAGAGATTCACCCCGCTGGGGGAGAACCACTCGCGCCCGAGGCGGCCCCGGCCCGCGCGCTGCGACTCGGCCAGGACCACCGTTCCCTCCACCGCCCCCTCGCGCGCCAGGTTCCTGAGCGCGGCGTTCGTGGACTGGACTTCGCCGAACAGGTAGAGCTGCCGTCCCACGGTGGAGGCCTGCAGTCCCCGTCGGATCCCCTCAACCGACAGAAGCTCGGTCGCGATCATCGCGCGACCTCCCGGCCGGCCCTCCGCTCCACCTCGGCCTCGGTCATCCGCATGAGGAACACCGGCAGGTGCGAGTGACGCAGCACCGCCTCGGCCACCGAGCCGAACACCAGGCGGCCCAGGCCGCTGCGCCCATGGGTCGTCATCGCGATCAGGTCGGCGCCGATCTCGCGGGCGCAGCCGACGATCTCGGCTGTCGGGTCGCCGCGCCGCACGTGGGTCTGCGCCCGGATGCCCTTGGCGCGAAGCTCCGCCGCCAGGGGCGCCAGGTACTCCTGGGCGTCGAGCTGCCTGGCCTCCACGTCCTCCACCACCACATGCCGCGAGCCCTCGATGACCTGGGGCGGCACCGGCTGCAGCACGCGGACCAGGGCGATCTCCAGGTCCAGGGGCCCCGCGATCTCCAGCACGAAGGGGATGATCGCCTCGGCCACGGGCGAGCCATCCAGCGGAACGACGGCAAGCCTATACACGGGTCACCTCCCGGCCCGGCCGCGCCTGCCCGGCGGCCTTGGGCGCCTCCACCGGCGCACCCGGCGCCCGCAGCAGCAGGATGGGTGTCGTGGTGCCGCGCAGGACGGACTCCGCCACGCTCCCGAGGATCAGCCGCCCGAGCCCGCTCCGGCCGTGGGTCGTCATCACGATGAGATCCACCTTTTGCAGCCGGGTGGCCTCGATAATGGCCGTGGCCGGAGGCCCGTACCACACCGACGTCTCGATTCCCTTCACGCCCTGCTCGGCCAGCCGCGCCGCCACCGCTGCCAGGTACTCCTCCGCCTCGCGCACCACCGCCACCTGCGCGTCCGTGGGGTCGGCCCCGGGCAGGGTGTGGGCCTCGGCGGCTCTCAGGAGCACGACGGCTGCTGTGCCGTCCCGGGCCACCTCCACCGCGGTCTGGATCGCCCCTTCCGCGAGCAAGGACCCATCGAGTGGAACCAGGACCCGTTCGATCTTCATGGCCGCCTCCTCGCGTCGCTCAGCGTGATCCCGCTACCCGGAGGACTCACCTAGCAACCAGGGTGCCAGCCCATGAACGTCAATGAACACGGCGCGTTGCAGCCAGACCACCGGCCGCCTGGTGGGACCGCGGCTCCCCGATGGGACACCACCGCCCCGGCGAGATCCGGCTTCCCCTTGACGGGCGCCCGGCCCCGGGACGGGGGCGTCACTTGATCTGGTACTTGCTGATGAGGCGGTGGAAGGTCTTCCGGTCTATGCCCGCTGCCTTGGCGGCGGCGGAGATATTGCCTCCGTGACGCTCCAGCAGGTCGCGCAGGTAGGAGCCCTCCAGCACATGCATCCAGCGTTCCTTGGCCTCCTTGAGGGGCAGGTCGGCCCCCGAGGTCAGCGGCTCGGCCACGCCGACCACCGCGGAGCGCCCCGGCAGCGCCTCCTGGCGCCGCCCGCCGGAGAGGATGTGGTCGGGGAGATCGCGGAGGGTGATCCCGTCGCCATCGGCCAGGGCGCAGGCCCGCTCGACGATGTTCTGGAGCTCCCTCACGTTGCCGGGCCACGGGTAGGCCTCCAGGGCCGCCAGGGTGTCCGGTTCGAAGCCCGTGAACCGCTCCCGCCCGTACTTCTTGAGAAAGGTGTGGGCCAGGAGCTTGAGATCGCCGAGCCGATCGCGCAGCGGGGGGAGCCGGATCTCGATGACGTTGACCCGGTAGTACAGCTCCTCGCGGAACTGCCCCTTGGCGACGGACTCGCGCAAGTCCCGGTTCGTGGCAGAGACGACGCGGACGTCCACGTCCATCACGGATGTCCCGCCCACGCGCCGGATCTCGCGCTCCTGCAGCGCGCGGAGCAGCTTGACCTGAAGGCCGAGGGGCAGCTCGGCGATCTCGTCGAGGAACAGCGTGCCGCTGTCGGCCGTCTCCATGAGGCCGGGCTTGGTCCTGATGGCCCCCGTGAAGGCGCCCTTCTCGTGACCGAACAGCTCGGACTCCAGCAGGTTCTCGGGCAGCGAGGCGCAGTCCACGGGCACGAAGGGGTGCGTCGCGCGCGGGCTGTTGGCGTGCACCGCCCGCGCCACGAGCTCCTTGCCGGTGCCGGACTCGCCGAGGATGAGGATATTGGCCTCCGAGCGCGCCGCCTTCTTGATCAGCTCGAACACCTGCACCATGGCCGCGCTGCGTCCCACGAGGTTCTCGAGCCCGAAGGCCTCCTGCAGCTGCTCCCGCAGGTTCCGGTTCTCCTCCTGGAGCTGGCGCTGCCTGAGGGCGCGCTCGACCGTGAGGCTCAGCTGGTCCACCGAGAAGGTCTTGGGCAGGTAGTCGAAGGCCCCTTCCTTGATGGCGGCCACGGCGGACTCGATGGTGGCGAAGGCCGTGATCAGGATGACGGGCAGCGCGGGGTCCACCTCCCGGGCCCGGCGCAGGAGCTCGAGCCCGTCCATGCCGGGCATCTTCAGATCGGTCAGCAGCACGTCGGGGCGCTCCGTCTCCACCAGCGCGAGCCCTTCCTTCGGGTCCAGCGCGGTGAGGCACTTGAGCCCCGAGCGCCGCAGGATGCGCGCGCAGTTCTCCACCATGTCGGCCTCGTCGTCCACGATCAGCACGCGCCGGGCCGTCATGCCCGGCTCTCCGCGGCGACGCCCGGAAAGATCATGATGAACGTGGTGCCCTTCCCCGGCTGCGACTCCACGTCGAGCGTGCCCCCGTGGTCTCGCACGATGCCGTGAGAGATGGAGAGCCCCAGGCCCGTGCCGTTGGTCTTGGTGGTGAAGAAGGGGTCGAAGATCCTCGGAATGGTCTCCGGCGGGATGCCCGGGCCGGTGTCGCGCACCACGAGCCGCACGGCCCCGGGCCGCCCGGGCACCGCGGAGGTCTCGATCACGATCTCACCGCCCCCAGCGAGCGCGTCCCGCGCGTTGGTCACGAGGTTCAGCACCACCTGCTGGAGCGCATTGCCGTCGCCCCGGACGAGCGGCAGCCCCGGCGTGAGGTTCCGCTTGAGCGCGATGCCGTGCTTGGAGATCTGCCGGTCCACCAGGAGCAAGGTTTCCTCCACGACGTCGTTGACGTCCACCGGGGCCTGCTCGCCGGGCGACTGCCGGGCGAAGGACAGGAGCCCCTGGGCAATGCGGGCCACCCGCTGCGCGTTCCGGTGGAGGACCTCCAGGTCCTCGCGCACCTCCCCGGGCAGCGGGCGCGACTCGGCGTCGAGCAGCATCAGCTCGATCCGCGACGAGATGATGCCGATGGGGTTGTTGAGCTCGTGGGCAAGCCCGGCGGCGAGGGTGCCCAGGGCCGCCAGCTTCTCGGCCTGGCGGGCCGACCGCTCGAAGCCCACGCGCTCGGTGATGTCCTCCACGAGCAGCACGGCGCCCGCGGGCCGTCCTCGCTGGCGGAGCAGGCTCCCCTTCACGTTGGCGATGGCGGGCCCGCCCGGGGACGTCTCGTACTCCACGGCCTCGAGTGTGAACTCCTCGACCTCGCCCTGCAGGAGCCGCCCGATGGCGCGCCCGAGGGGCTCCCGTCGCGCGGCGGGGAAGAGGTCCTCGTACTTCTTGCCGACGATATCAGCCTCGGCGATGCCGTGGCGCGCCTCCATCGCCGCGTTCCACGCAAGGACACAGCCCTCGGGGTCGAGGGCCACGACCCCCTCGCGCAGACTCTCCACGACGCTCCGGATGAAGCGCTCGCGCGTCTGCGCCTCGGCCGTGAGCACCGCCACCTTGAGCCGCTCGGCGTCCTCGATCTGGGCCAGGATCCCCACGCCGATGGCCGTGCCGAGCAGCATCGTGATCCGGATCGCCATGTTCGCCCACTCGATCTCGTCGATGGTCGGCCACACCACGGCGAGGTAGGCCAGCGCGGAGGCCACGGCCACCACGACGCCCCGGCGGGTCCCGTAGTAGTAGGACTGGATCCCGGCGATCAGCAGGAGCGCCAGGAACAGCGTGCTGCCCGCTCCGGCCAGCCCGATGAGCGTCAGCGCGAAGCCCAGGTCGGCCAGCAGGACCAGGAGGTTCCACCGCAGCACCAGCGCGGGCCGGAGCCAGAGCCCGAAGTCGAGCGCCACGCTGTAGCCCAGGAAGGCCGACACCGCCACCACGAGGCTGCCCCAGCGGGGGTGCGACTCGGGCGTGAGCAGGACCCAGGTGACGCCGGCGACCACCGCGAGGGCGCGCAGGAGCGGCAGCGCCAGCACGCGCGTGCCACCCACGTGCCGCACCAGGCGGTCCAGGATCTCGTCCCAGGTGCGCATCAACCGTAATTATACGACCGGACGCCCGCGCCCGCGGCGCCGTGCGCCCCGGCTCTGTGTCATGGCCCCCCCCTGAAGCCTCAGTCCTCCACATAGACTCCGTTGTGGCCGACGGCGTGGGCCGCCTGCGAGGTCGGGAAGTAGGTGAGCCCGTGGGGACCGGGATTGGTACGGATCGAGCGGATCACTTCGCCGGTCGTCGTGTCGATGACGGCCACCTCGCCGTGGTACCGGCCGGTGATCCAGAACTGCTTGCCGTCCGGCGAGAGCTGCCCCATGTCCGGGCTGCCGCCGATCTTCCACTCCTTGACCACCTTCCTCGACGCGACGTCGATGATCGAAATGGATCCGCCCAGACGGTTGCTCACGTAGAGCGACTTCCGATCGTGGCTCATGAGGACGCCGTGGGTGCCCTTCCCCGTGGGGATGAACGTGATCTGCTTCCACAGCTCCGGATCGATCACGTGGACGCCGTGCTTCTTCTGATTCGCGACGTACATGAGATGGCTCCCGGGCACCCGCACGACGTCGATCGGCAACCCGCCCACCTGCATCGTGGCCACCACTTCGAGCCTGGCGAGATCGACCTTCACGAGCCACCCTGAATACTCCGTGCTGGCCACGAGATAGCTGCCGTCCCGCGAGAAGGCCAGATGATCCACGCCCGGCTGCGGAATCGGCACGCTCTTCACCAGCGTCCACGTCTGCGGATCGCGGAAATCCAGTCGCCGGTAGCGCTCCGCCACCACGATCGCGTACTTGCCGTCCGGAGTGAAGTAGAGGTTATAGGGATCGAGCACCGGGACCTCGCCCACGACCTTCGCGGTCGATGGATCAATGACCGTCAGGGAATTGCCCTTCGTGTTGTTGACGTAGAGCCGGGTCAGGTCCCACGCAGGGGTGACGTGATGGGGCTCCTTGCCGGTCGGATAGGTTGCGATGATCTGAAAAGTCTTCGGATCGATCACGTGCACGGTGTTCGCGATCGTGTTCGGCACATATACGCGCTCCGGATAATGCCCCAGGGCGCTCTTGCCGATCTCGTGCGGGTTCGCCACGGCCGGAAGGGTCACCGGGCCCTTCTCCGCCTCGACCGCGGGGGGGGGCGCATCGCGCGCGTGGCCGTGGGAGTCCGGCTCGGCTCCCTGAGCCACTGCGCTCAGGCTGAGGAGCGAGAAGAGCAGGAATCCCCAACGCGCGACCCAGCGTGCACGGCTCATGGAACCTCTCCCTGTGCGAGTTCGCACGGCACGCGGCCCGCCCGAGGGGCGCGGCGCGCGCCGCCAGCACGCCCGACCGCCGAGGGATCCGCCGATGGCGCAGCGACGCGTGCGTTGTCGTCGACGATGCGGACGGTGTCGCGGTCGGTCATGAGGCGGTCAGACAGGCCACGGGACGCCGGCGGGTCTCGCTCCCGCTACCGGCGCCCCGCGCGCGACGTGTCGGTTGGCGGAGGGGAAGGGATTCGTAGCGCCCGACCCACCAAGTTGCCGTGATGTATCGACTCCTTCCCCGCCCCAAGCGGCACCAGGCAGCATCCCGCGTCCACCGGCGTCCACGGCTCAGCATCCTACTACACCATCGCCCCCGAGACCCCCTTCCGCGTCCGAGCCCCGTCCCGATGTCCCCCGCGAACAGAAGCAAGAGGAGAGGCACCCCGACCCTACCGACAGGTCGGACCCGGCTGATGGGCCGTATCGGGGCTACGGTCTCGATTCCGTCGGCGAGACACGGCCAGAGGGGCCGCTTGCGGAGC
>MGBV01000006.1 GCA_001788415.1 Candidatus Rokubacteria bacterium GWC2_70_16
AGGAGGAAGAAGGCCGCGATGCCCATCATGGCCGAGAGCACCCAGGGGTAGAACTCCGGGTGCCGCCGGCGGTACTGGACGACCACGATGAGCGTGTACAGGGCGAGCATCCAGGTCCAGAGGATGATGGAGCCCTCGAGCGCCCCCCAGAGCCCCGTGATGCGGTAGTAGAAGGGCGTGCCCCGATTCGTGTTGATGGCGACGTAACGCACCGAGAAGTCGAAGGTGAGGAAGGCGTAGATGAGGAGGAGCATGCAGGCGGTCACCAGGACCAGGACGCCGACGGCCGCGCGCTCCGACGACGCCACCAGGGGCCTGCGGCCGGTGCGCCCCGCGATCGCGGAGGCGATGCTCCCGTACAGGGCAAGCCCGAAGGCCACGATGGTGGCCGCGTAGCCGATCTCGGGGGTCACGGGTGACCTACTGGCTGCCGCCCTGGAGGGTGCGCATCAGTTCCTTGTAGCCGGGCTGGCTCGCGGCGTCGTGGGGCGCCTTGTACTCCTCCGAATGCTTGGCCAGGATGGAGGCGGCCTGGAAGTGCCCGTCGGCGCTCCACGTGCCCTCCACCACGGCCCCGCGCCCCTCCCCGAACAGGTCGGGGGGCGTGCCCTTGTGCCGCACTGGCACCGTGGTCTTGCCGTCGGAGAGCACGAACGACAGGGCGAGGTTCCTCGGCTCCCACTTGAGCGTGCCGGCCTGCACCACCCCGCCGACGCGGTAGGTCTTGCCGCTGACCGGCGCCGCCATCAGCTCGCTGGGCGTCACGAAGTAGACCACCGACTGGCTCACGCCGGCGTAGATGAGGTAGCCGAGGGCGCCCAGGATGAACACCCCCCCGACGAGGAACTTGGCTCTGCGCTTCATGCCGCCTTGCCTTCCTTTCCACGCTGGCGGGCGACGAGGCTTCGGGCGCGGCGCACGAGGTGACGCCAGTACGTCACGAGCGCCACCGCGGCGACGCCGTAGGCCGCGAAGACGTACCCCCAGTGATCGGGCATCATTTTATCAGGCATCGCGGGCTCCGTCCTCCAGTCGCGCGATCTCGATCCGGCGCGCCAGGAAGTAGACGAACAGCAGCGTGAGGGCCACCCAGTTCACGAGGAGCGCCGCCGCGATGGGCGCGGCGATGGGCGAAGGCTCGGGGCCGAGGATCGTGGACGGCTGGTGGAGCGCCCGCCACCACTTCACCGAGAAGTGGACGATGGGGATGTTGGCGGCCCCCACGATGCCGACGACGGCCGCATAGCGTCCCCGTCGCTCGGGCTCGTCCACCATGCCCCGCAGGAGCAGGTACCCCGTGTACACGAGGAAGAGGACCGCCGTCGAGGTCAGCCGGGCGTCCCACGTCCACCACGTGCCCCAGGTCGGCTTGCCCCAGATCGAGCCCGTCACGATGGTGATGCCGGTGAAGAGCACGCCCAGCTCGCCCGCCGAGGCCGCCAGGCGGTCCCACCCCGCACGGCGCGTCGCCAGGTAGCCGATGCTGCCGAGCAGCACCAGTGCGAAGGCCAGGTACGCCGTGAGGATCGAGGGCACGTGCAGGTACATGATTCGCTGCACGTTACCCTGGACCGCCTCCCGCGGGGCGTAGCCGAAGGCGGCGCCGAGCCCGATGACCAGGGCGAGGGCCGCCAGCCACCCGAGAGCGCGTGTGGAGGTTCGCATGACCGGCTTCCTCTCAGGCATCCAGGATGAACTCGAAGGTGAGAAGCCCGATGACGAGGTAGACGATATCGGCGCCGACCAGGAGCTTGAGCCACGCGGCCGCGTCGGCGAGGGGCTGCCCCCCCAGCACGATCTGGGTGGCACTCACCGTGGCGAGCAGGAGCGGAACCTGGACGGGGAGGAGCAGGACGGGGAAGAGCAGCTCTCGCGCCCGCACCTGCGCCGTCATGGCCGCGAAGAGCGTGCCCACCGCCGAGAGCCCCACCGTGCCCAGGAAGAGCACGACGGTCAGGGGGCCGAGCGCGCTCCAGAGATCCACGTTGTAGAAGACGCCGAAGAGGAACACGAGCACCACCTCGACCACCGTCATGAGGATGAAGTTGGCGAGGAGCTTGCCCAGGTAGATCGCGGACTTGTCCCCGGGCGTGAGCAGGAGCCCTTCCCAGCAATCGTTGTCGCGCTCCGCGATGAAGCTCCGGCCCAGGCCGAGGAGTCCCGCCAGGACGAAGCCGAGCCACAGCAGGCCCGGCAGCGCCGACTGGAGCCGCTCCCGGTCGGGACCCAGGGCGAACTGGAAGAGGAAGAGCAGCAGGAGGGAGAAGAAGAAGAGCGCGTTGAGGCTCTCCTTGGAGCGGCGCTCCGTGAGGAGATCTTTCCAGAGCACGACCAGCGCCCGCCGTCCGTACGCGGTCATGGTGTGCGGCCGTTGCTGTCGGTGAGGTCGTCGTAGATCCGGCGGAGGCCCTCCCGCGACAGCTCGGCCGCGGGCTGGTCCAGCGCCAGCCTGCCGCCCGTCAGGATCGCGATGCGATCGGCGACGCCAAGCGCGCCCTCGAAGCTGTGCGTCGCGAGGACGACGGCGCCGCCGCCCGACTTGAAGGCGAGGAGGAACTCGCTCAGCCACTTCCGGCCCTGGCGATCCAGCCCGGTGAAGGGCTCGTCGAGCAGGAGAAGGCGCGGACGTCCCAGCGCCACCCGCGCCAGCCCGATCCGCCGCTTCATGCCGGACGAGAAGGTGCGGGCGCGCTCGTCGGCCACGGCCTCGAGCTCGACCTGTGCCAGCGCGGCCCGGAGCCGCCCCTCCGAGGCGTCCTGGCCGCCCATGGTCGCCCAGAAGCGCAGGTTCTCCAGCGCGGTCAAGTCCTCGTAGACGTAGGAGCCGTGGGCCACCATGCCGATGGCTGCGCGGACTCTCTCGGGGTCGCGGAGGGCGTCCACCCCGGCCACCGTGAGCGCTCCCGCGGTGGGGCGGACGAGCGTCGCGAAGATCCGCAGCAGGGTGGTCTTTCCCGCGCCGTTGGGCCCCAGCAGGACGAGGCAGCTGCCGGCCGGCACGTCGAGAGACACGCCATCGAGCACGGGGGTCTTTCCATAGGACTTCCCGAGGCCGACGGCGGTGATCATCATGTCATGAAAAGGGGGGAGACGGCTGTCGGCCTCCCCCCGGGGGGCTCCCCGTTTCTGGCGGTTTGCGTCAGATGGTCATGGCGCGGAGTCGGGCCACCCGCTCCTGGATCGGTGGATGGGTCGAGAAGAGCGTCGCAATCCCCCCGGCCCTGAGGGGGTTGACGATGAACAGATGCGCCGTCGCCGGGCTCGCCTGCATGGGCGCGATGCTGGCGGCCATCTCCATCTTCTCCAGCGCCTTGGCCAGGCCCCACGGCCGGCCGACGATGCGGGCCCCGGTGGCGTCGGCGTGGAACTCGCGCGCCCGCGAGATGGCCATCTGGATGAGCATGGCGGCGATGGGCGCGAGGATGGCCAGCAAGACGGCACTGATCATCCCGCCGCCCGAATCCTCCTCGTCGTCGCGCCGGCCGCCGCCGAACATGGCCGCCCACTGGGCCATGTGGGCCATGTAGGTGATGGCCCCGGCCAGGGTGGCGGAGATGGTCATGATCAGCGTGTCGCGGTTCCGCACATGGGCCAGCTCATGGGCCAGGACGCCTTCCAGCTCCTCCTCGTCCAGGATGCGCGTGATCCCTTCCGTGACGGCCACCGCGGCGTGCTCGGGGTTGCGGCCCGTGGCGAAGGCGTTGGGCGTGTCCCCCGCGATGACGTAGAGCCGCGGCATGGGCAGGCCCGCCCGCGTGGCCAGGTGGCGCACGGTGCGGTGGAGGCCGGGAGCCCTCGCCTCGTCCACCGGCTGGGCGCCATACATGGCCAGCACCATGCGGTCCGAGAACCAGTAGCTCCCGAAGTTCATGGCCAGGGCCAGGACGAAGGCCATCATCATCCCCTGCTGGCCGCCCACGGCGCCGCCGATGAGGACGACGAGGCTGGTCAGGATCCCGAGGAGCACGGCGGTTCTGAAGATGTTGCCCATGGATGATGACCTCCAGCCAGCATGCTAGCAGTCGCCCCAGAAGGCGTCAAGGCAAGGGGCCCTCCGGGGCCTCCCGGGGGCCTTTGGGGTTGACTAAGGCTGGACGGGCTGCTTATACTTACCGGGTTTCAGGGAAACTCATTGTTTGATATAACGTTAAGCGAGGTTTCGTCCATGCTCATCCGGGTCTCCGAGATCCCCGACGACGGGATCCAGATCGAGGGGGCGGATTGCCTGCCGCAGCCCTTCGACGACCCCGCCTGGGTCCTGGAGGAGCTGTCGCTCAACGTCCGGAAGGACGGCGACGTGGTCCTCGTCAGGGGGGCCCTGGCGGCCCGGGTGCCGCTGGTGTGCGGGCGCTGCCTCGAGCCCTTCCAGCTGCGGGTCGCCTCCGCCGTGGACACCCGCTTCCTCCCGAGCCCCCGGGGGCGGGCCGAGGAGCGGGAACTCGAGGCCGATGAGCTGGAGACCGACGTCTACGAGCACGACCTCCTCGATGTCGGTGCGCTCGTCGTCACGGAGACCACGCTCGGCGTCCCCATGAAGCCGCTCTGCCGCGAAGGCTGCCGCGGCCTCTGCCCCGTCTGCGGCGGCAACCGGAACCTGTCGCCCTGCGCGTGCGAGGCGCGCATGCCCGATCCCCGGTGGGCGCCCCTCAAGGGGCTGGCTGACCGGCTGTCGAGGTAGGCGGCGCGCGAACACTGCCCGCGCGGGAGGCCCCCCGCGTGGCCACCATAGGAGCCAGACACCCATGCCATTGCCCAAGCGACGCCACTCGAAGACGCGCGGCCGGAAGCGCCGCACCCACTACAAGATGGCGGCCCCGACCCGCTCGACCTGTCCCCAGTGCCGGGAGGTCAAGCTCCCGCACCAGCTCTGTCCGCACTGCGGCTTCTACAAGGGACGGGAAGTCGTCTCCATCGAAGGGGAGTAGCCTCCGCCCCTCCGGGGTGCGCCCATGAAAATCGCGCTCGATGCCATGGGGGGCGATTTCGGGCCCGCGGTCGTCGTGGAGGGCGCCGTGGCCGCGGCCCGCGAGTTCGGGCTGGCCTCGGTGCTGGTCGGAGACAGGGCGGCCATCGAGCGCGAGATCCTCCGGCTCAAGGCCCAGGACCTGCCGCTCGGCATCCGGCATGCTTCCCAGGTCGTCGGTATGGGCGAGGCCCCCTCCCAGGCCCTCCGGCGCAAGCGGGACTCCTCCCTGCGCGTGGCCGCCGAGCTGGTCAAGGCGGGCGAGTGCAGCGCGCTGGTCTCGGCCGGCAACACCGGTGCTGCCATGGCCATCGGCATGTACGTCCTGGGCGTGCTGCCCGGCGTGGACCGGCCCGCCATCGCCGCCCCGCTCCCGAGCCTGTCCGGGTACACGATCCTCATCGACGCCGGCGCCAACGTGGATCCCAAGCCCAGACACCTGCTGCAGTTCGCGGTGATGGGGCACGTCTACTCGCGCGACATCATCGGCAAGGACAACCCGCGGGTGGGGCTGCTGTCGGTGGGCGAGGAGGAGGGCAAGGGCAACGAGCTGGTGAAGGACGCCTACGAGGGGCTCCGGGGCTCGTCGCTCAACTTCATCGGCAACGTCGAGGGACGCGACATCTACAACGGGCGCTGCGACGTGGTGGTCACCGACGGCTTCACCGGCAACGTGTGCCTGAAGGTCTCGGAGAGCCTGGCCGAGATGCTCACCTCCATGATCCGGGAGGAGCTGACCCGCGACGTCCTCTCCAAGGCCGGCGCGGTGCTGTCCCGGGCGGCCTTCGCGCGGATGAAGCGCCGCGTGGACTACACGGAGATGGGCGGGGCGCCGCTCCTGGGGAACAACGGCGCCTCCATCATCTGCCACGGCTCCTCTCCCGTGAAGGCCATCAAGAACGCCGTGCGCGTGGCGGCCGAGTGGGTGAAGAACGACGTCAACGAGCACATCACGAAGGCCCTGGAGGCCGAGGCGGTGCTGGCCGAGGGGCGCGAGGGAGGACGGGAATGAAGCGCGCGAAGATCATCGGCGTCGGCGCGTACGCTCCCAAGCGGGTCCTGACCAATGACGATCTCGAGAAGATGGTCCAGACCTCGGACGAGTGGATCGTCCAGCGCACGGGCATCCGGGAGCGGCGGATCGCCGACCCGAGCGAGGCCACCTCCGACCTGGCCCTCCGCGCCGCGCAGCAGGCGCTGGAGCGGGCCGGGGTGGAGCCGGGCGAGATCGACCTCATCGTCGTCGGCACCACGACGGGGGACATGGCCTTCCCCACCGTGGGCAACATCATCCAGCACCGGCTCGGCTGCCGGAACGCCGGTTCCACGGACGTGTACGCCGCGTGCTCTGGCTCCATCTACAGCCTCTCCATCGGCTCGCAGTACATCCAGACGGGCAAGTACCGCACCGTCCTCTGCATCGGGGCCGAGTGCCTGTCGCGCATCACCGATTACACCGACCGGGGGACGTGCATCCTGCTGGCCGACGCCGCCGGCGCGGCCGTGCTGCGTGCCTCTGACGACGAGTCCGGCATCCTCGACACCGATCTCTACTCGGACGGCCGGTACTGGGAGCTGCTCTACCAGCCGGCGGGGGGCTCGCGCAACCCCGCCACCCACGAGACGGTGGACAAGCGGATGCACTACGCGAGGATGAAGGGCAACGAGCTGTTCAAGGTCGCGGTGCGGATGTTCGAGGACTGCGCGCAGCGGATCCTCCAGCGGAACGGCCTGACCGCCGACGACCTGACGGTCTTCGTCCCCCACCAGGCCAACCTGCGCATCATCGAGGCGGCGGCGAAGCGGCTCAAGCTGCCCATGGGCAGGGTGTTCGTGAACGTGGATCGCTACGGCAACACGGGCGCGGCGAGCGTCTACGTGGCGCTGGAGGAGGCGTGGGCGACGAAGCGCGTGAGCGCAGGCGACCTGGTCCTGCTGGCCGCCTTCGGGGGCGGCTTCACCTGGGGTGCGGCGCTGATCCGGTGGTGAGGCGGCCGTGAAGATCGCCTTCCTCTTCCCGGGCCAGGGCTCCCAGGCCGTCGGGATGGGCCGGGAGCTCGCCGCCGCCTCGCGCGCGGCGGCGGCCGTCTTCCAGGAGGCCGACGAGGCGCTCGGCTTCCCCCTGTCGCGGCTCTGCTTCGAGGGGCCGGAGGCCGATCTCGCGCTCACCGCCAACACCCAGCCCGCGGTCCTGACGGTGAGCGTGGCGGCCGCCGCGGCGCTGGCCGAGCGGGGCGTGACGCCGCAGCTGGCCGCCGGGCACAGCCTCGGCGAGTACTCGGCGCTGGTGGTGGCGGGGGCGCTCGGGTTCGCGGACGCCGTGCGGCTGGTGCGCAAGCGCGGCGAGTTCATGCAGGAGGCGGTGCCCGTGGGCGCGGGGGCCATGGCCGCGCTCCTGGGGGTCGAGCTGGCCGTGGCGGAGGAGGTGTGCGCCGAGGCCGCCCGGGGCGAGGTGGTCGGGGTGGCCAACATCAACTCCCCGGGGCAGATCGTCATCGCCGGGCACAGGACCGCCGTGGAGCGCGCCGTGAGCGCCGCCGCCTCGCGGGGCGGGAAGAAGAGCGTGATGCTGCCGGTCAGCGCGCCATTCCACTCGGCGCTCATGAAGCCGGCCGCCGACCGGCTCGCGGCCGAGCTGGATGCGGTGCGCGTCGCCGCGCCGCGGATCCCCGTGGTGCGCAACGTGGACGCGGGGCTCACGGCCGCGGCGGAGGAGGTCAGGCCCTTCCTCGTCCGTCAGGTGCAGAGCCCGGTGCGCTGGACCGAGTGTCTCGAGCGCCTGGCCCGCGAGGGCGCGACCTCCTTCGTCGAGGTGGGCCCGGGGCGCGTGCTCACCGGGCTCCTGAAGCGCACGCTGGACGGGACGCGGGGGCTCGCGGTGGAAGATCCGGCCTCGCTCGAGAAGGCGGTCGCCGCGCTCACCACCGAGGTTGGCGAGGCGCAGCCGAAGGCGAGCCGAGCGGACATGGAAGTCCCCCGAGCGGAGCGAGGCGGCGAGGCGCAGCCGAAGGCGAGCCGAGCGGAGATGGAGATCCCCCGAGCGGAGCGAGGCGGCGTGGGGCGGGCGTGAGCGAGGGAGCCAAGCCGCTGGCGGGGCGCGTCGCCCTCGTCACCGGCGGCAGCCGCGGCATCGGGCTGGCCATCGCCGGCTTGCTGGCAGAGGACGGGGCTTCCGTGGTAGTCTCTGGCCGCGACGCGGGCCGGCTGGAGGCCGCAGCCAAGGGGCTGGAAGCATTGGGCGGCCCGGTCCTGGCCGTCGTCGCGGACGCGGCCAAGCGCGAGGACGCGGATCGGCTCGTGGCAGCGGCCCGCGAGCGCTTCGGGCGCATCGACGTCCTGGTCAACAACGCCGGCATCACGCGGGATCAGCTGCTCGTCCGCATGAAGGACGACGACTGGGACCAGGTCCTGGACACCAACCTGCGCGGGGTGTTCCTGATGACGCGGGCCGTGGCGAAGGTGATGATGCGGCAGAAGAGCGGGCGCATCATCAACATCTCCTCCACGGCCGGGGCCATGGGCAATGCCGGGCAGGTGAACTACTCGGCAGCCAAGGCGGGAGTGATCGGGCTCACGAAGGCCGCCGCCCGGGAGCTCGCCCACTGGAACATCCTCGTGAACGCCGTGGCGCCGGGGCTGATCGACACGGACATGGCGGCGACGATCCCGGGGGAGGCCCGGGAGGCGCTGCTGCAGCAGGTGCCGCTCAAGCGGATGGGCTCGGCTCGCGAGATCGCCGAGGTGGTGCGGTTCCTGGCCGGCGACGGCGCCGCGTACGTCACGGGGCAGGCGATTCACGTCAACGGGGGTCTCTACATGTAGCGCCGGCAGCGCCGCGGCGGCGCCGCGGCAGGCAGTGGACTTTCACGCACGTCAGCCGTGCCACGGGGGGTGTTGATGTCGAAGCCAGTCGAAGAGCGGGTCCGGGAGATCATCAGCGAGAACCTCGGAGTCAGGCCGGACGAGGTCACGATGGAGGCGAAGTTCATCGAGGACCTCAACGCCGACTCCCTCGACACGGTGGAGCTGGTGATGGCGTTCGAGGAGGAGTTCGGCATCGAGATCCCCGACGAGGACGCGGAGAAGATCACCACGGTCGGCGACGCCATCCGCTACATCAAAGAGAAGGCGTGACGGCAGGGCGTCTCGGCGGGGGCGAGCGGTGAGCACACCGCGGGTGGTGATCACGGGAGTGGGGGCCGTGACCCCGGTCGGGAACACGGCCGAGGAGTTCTGGTCCGCGCTGCTGCAGGGCAAGTCCGGCATCGGCCCCATCACCCGCTTCGACACCACGGGCTACCCGACGCGGATCGCGGCTGAGGTGCGGGGCTTCGAGCCGCTCAAGTACGTGGAGAAGAAGGACGACCGCAAGCTCGACCTGTACCTCAAGTACGCCCTCGCCTGCGCGGTGATGGCGGTGGAGGACGCCGGGCTCGACGTGGGCCGCGTGGACGGGACGCGCTTCGGGGTCCTCGTGGGCTCGGGCATCGGCGGCATCACGACGCTCCTGGAGAATCACAAGACCCTCCTGGAGAAGGGGATCGACCGGGTGTCCCCCTTCTTCATTCCCATGCTCATCATCAACATGGCCTCGGGCCTGATCTCCATGCGTTTCGGCGCCCGGGGGCCCAACTCGTCCGTGGTCACCGCCTGCGCCACCGGCAACCACGCCATCGGCGATGCCATGAAGATCATCCAGCGGGGTGACGCCGACGTGATGATCGCCGGAGGCGCGGAGGCCATCATCATCCCGATGACCATCGCCGGCTTCTGCCAGA
>MGBV01000007.1 GCA_001788415.1 Candidatus Rokubacteria bacterium GWC2_70_16
TGAAGTTGACCGTCTCTTCCCGGTACGGTGACGGGATATACGCGAGCTCCAGGCGGATCTCCTTCAGCTTCTTCGCCTTCAAGGCTTCGGCGGGGAACTCGACGTCCAGGGACTGGGTCGCATCCTGCCCGGGGTCGAGCCGCTCGCTGCCGTAGGTGGCGAACTTGAGCGTCGGCTCGGTCCGCGTCCCCTCGAGCTTGATGGGCTGTCCCTGCGCATCGATGTACTGGATCTTCCCTGCGACGAGGCGGACGGTCTGATTGGCCGAGGTGTTCTTCAGCTTGAGCGTCCCGGTGAGCTTCGCCGGCGCGACGACCCGGGCGGAGCCCTTCTCGACCCGCTCCGTGACCTTCATCTCCGTGACCTCGCCCGTCACGATCCCGGCCTGCACCTTCACCGACGCCGGCGTCACCGTGTAGGTCTTGTCCTCAATCACCGCTGCCGTCCCTGACGGCCCCTGCGAGCAGCCGGCGGTTATCACGGCCATCGCCCCACCCAAGATCGTCAACCCGATCCATCTCGACATCGTCGTCTCCCTGTAAGGACGCTGGAACGCAGCGCTTGTCGTCATACTGGCTATTTCGCGCAGGACCCATTTGCCCCGCGACTGGCCTCGGCACTGGACCACTCCTGCCTCCTCCTCACGTCCGGCGCCTCTGCCGCTCGCGCCCGTCGGGCCCTGGCCGGGTGGCAGGCCCTCGATTCCCCCGGTCCTGCCCAGCTCTCCCTCCCCACCCTTGACGCGCCACGCTCCGGATCTGGCGAACCGCGTGGGCCTGCCCCTCGATGTTGTCGAGGAGCGCCGGGTTGTCAACGTGCTTCAGCCCCTCCTCGATGAGGGCCCGGAGGACGATCTGAAGGCTCACCGGGAGCTTGAGTGCGGTCGTCGCCTTCCCCGCGACGACTCGGGCCCGATCCAGGTCAGCTTGGGAGAGAATGAGGAGGACCTTGGTCTTATCCGCGAACATCACGCCTCCGTATCTCGCCGGCCAGCGCCCGTTCGGCTCGATGCCGACGCTCACCTTGGCATATGTTTTATACTTCTTATATAGAATATATCGAATATATATCGTGTCAAGCGGAATGTCCGGGGGGGGCCGGGGATGGCCAGGGCGCGAAGAAAGGGAGGGCAGGCAACCGCTCCGAAGAAGTCCGGAGCCACCGGGACGCGGTCAAGACCCGTCCGACAGCACGAAGGGGCTAGCCGGCAGCGGCCAGCCCCTTGTCTTCCGTGGTTGCGGGGGCCGGATGTGAACCAGAGACCTTTGCGTTATGAGCGCTTGTGAGGCCATGTCGGCAACCCTCTGATCCTTCGAGGAATTTCAAGCAGCATCGGAACACGTGCTGCCGGATTCCGAGCGTCACCGGCATGACTGGGGTCCTGGAGCAGACCGGCGAGGCTGGGCGCGGGGGCCGGGCCGGCACCACCGCTGGCCCAGCCGCGCCCGCGCCTCGAGCGAATCGCCTCCCCCTGCCCCCCTCGCCCTGCCCTCGGCTCCCCGACCCGGATGGGCGCCGGCGCCGCATAGCGGACACGGCGCCCTCCGCGATACCGCCCGATGGCCGAAACCTCAGCTCAGCCGATGGCACAGCAGGGCATCCGGGAGCGGGCAGGAGCGAAGGACGTTCGCCTCCATGCCCTGCGCCGACCCCCTCGGCAACCGGCTGGCCGCGAGCGGTTACGGGTTGCCGATGATCGGGCGGGTGCTCAACCATTCCTACCCGGGCGCGCGCTCGACCTGAAGCCTGACAGCGCGGCGCGACCGATCTGCGACCGATCCCGTTGACCGCCCCAGCCGATCAGAAGACGATCACCAGCCGCCCTCGGATCCCGCCCGCGTGCAGCTTGCGCTGCGCCTCCGCCACCCGCTCGGGCGGCAAGGTCTCCGCCACCCGCAGGGTGAGCTTGCCTTGGGCGACCAGGTGACCCAGCTGATCGAGCGCTTCCTGGTTGTGCAGGTACGAGATCACCCACACGGGCTCGATCGTGATGCCTCGTTCAGAGGGGCCGGCGAAGCCGCGCACCGTGGCCAGCTTGCCGCCATCCCGGATGGCGGGCAGGACCGCCGCGTCGAGCACGGCCGCGTCCAGCAGCCCATCAACGCCCCCGGGAGCCGCGTCGCGGAGGCCACGGACCGCCGCCTCGCCGCGGGGCACCACCCTCTCCGCGCCGAATCGCTTCACCAGCGCTTCGTCCTGCGGCCCCGCCACGGCGATCACGCGCAGCCCGTCGCGGACGCCGAGCTCCACCGCATAGCCGCCGACCGCGCCGGCCGCGCCGGTGACGCCCAGGCTCTGCCCCGGCCGGAGCGCGAGCCGGTCCAGCGCCAGGCGCACCGTCAGCCCGTTCATCGGCAGGGTGGCGGCGGCCTCCAGGCTGGCTCCCTCGGGCACCCGGGCGACCGACGCGGCCGGAACGACCACCAGCTCCGCCTGGGCACCGCCGCCCGGACGGCGCGGATTGACGATCGCCATCACGCGGTCCCCGGGGTGCCAGTCCGTGCCCGCGCCGACGGCGTCCACCACCCCGGCCAGCTCCATGCCGGGGATGTAGGGCGGCCGCGCCCCCATCGCGGCCAGTTGGGCGGTTGTCTGCCGTCCGGCGCGGAAGCCGATGTCGGTCGGGTTGACCGTCGCCGCCGCCACGCGAATGCGCACCTCGCCGGGGCCGGGCTGCGGCTCCGGCAGTTCCGCCACTTCCAGCACCTCGGGTCCACCGAATCGGGAAAAGCTCACGGCTCGCATGTTCGCCTCTCTTTGGCAGCCGCCGTGGAGCGGGTGCGTGTGCGTTCGCACTGCTGACCGGGCTCATGGACTCAGAGGCGGTGAATGAATCGGCGCATCGCGCGGCGCGAGGGGATCGTCGACATGAACGCCCTCCGGCGGCGGCCGCCCCGTCCGTGGGCCCCCGTCACCGTGACGTCACCTCCCCGCCTCGGACGCCGGCCGCCCCAGGAGCCCAATGGCACAGCAGCCGCCGGGGGGCGGGTGCGTTCGCGCTGCTCACCGGGCTCATGAACTCAAAGGCCGTGACTGAATCGGCGCATGACTACAGGGCGCACAACATGCGGCCTCGGTACCGCAATGGTGATGGCGGCGTCACGCGCCGGGGAGCACGCACCCCTGCGGGGCGCTGGGCGTCGCCGCGCCGCTCTCCTGCACCCGGCTCTCGGCTGCGGCTGGGATGCCTGAAGGGATCGTGTAGGCGTACGTCCCGTCGAGGCCGAGTGACCGCACGACATCGAGCCCGCTCGCCAGCGCGCCGCCCTCCAGGGCCCGCAGCGGGCGCCGCAGGTCTCCGGCCGGGAGCCCCAGCGCCCTCATGAGCGACTTCACCGGCACCGGGTTGATCGCCGAGTAGGTGAAGTGCAGGAGCGGGAGCAGCCGCAGGTAGGCCTCCCGGAAGGTCTCGGCGTCCCCGGCACCGCGCCACGGCCTCGACAGCACCGCCATCTCCGCCGGCGCCACGTTGCCCGTCATGTTGGCCGTGCCGTGGCCGCCCAGCGCCATGGTCGGGACGACGAGGCCGAGCGCCGGCGAGTCACAACACATCACGGCCACGTCGGGCCGGGCCGCCAGCACCTGGGCCACCTGCGCCACCCGGGCCGTCGACTCCTTGTGGACGACGTAGTTGGGGTGCCGGAAGAGGCGCAAGAGCCGCGTCCAGTGCAGGTCGGTCTGGACACGCGGCGGGTTGTTGTAGATCCCGAGCGGCAGATCGGTGGCGTCGGCGACGTCGATGAAGAAACGCTCGGTGTCGTCCTCGGACGCGCAGATGTACGGCGGTGCCGCGATGATCGCGCCGTCTGCGCCGTGGTCACGGGCAAAGCGGACGTTGGCGATGGTCGCCTCGGTGCTGGGGCCGGTGCAACCGTAGAAGAAGCGCATCCGCCCCGTCTTCATCCTCGCCGTCTCGACGACGACCTGCCTCCGCTCCTCCGGGGAGAGCATCGTCGGCTCGCCCGTCGAACCCATGAAGAGTACGGCGCTGGTGCCGTGGTCCTCCTGGAAGCGGAGCAGCGTGCGGAAGGCCGCGAAGTCGACGGAGCCGTCGTGGTTGAACGGCGTGATCAGCGCCACGAACGATCCTTCGATCGTCATCTTCGCCATGACGGCCTCCATGCCGGAGATGGCCCTGTTGTTCTCCCCCAGCGTATGCTGGCCGACGCGACGATCTCCAGCTCGTTCACCCGCCCGGGTTCGCGCCGATCCGTTCTTGGCTTGCGGGCGACGCTTCGACCGCCTCATCTGTTCGAGACGAGAACGACCGCATTCTAGCCGAGATCCTTCGGGCGCGCGACAGCCACGAACCAGGACGAGAGCGCGAGGGGTAGCGATCACGAGCAGGAGAACGAGGTCAGAGCGTACTCAACACCAAGGCCATGCGAAGCTACGCGGCCCACCCCCTGGCCCCCTCGGGCCACGAGAGCGTGACAGAAGGGGCCAGACTCGGACGCCGGCCGCCCCAGGAGCGATGGCACAGGGGACATGACGGGCCCGCTCCGTCGCCGGCCGCCGCCACCGCGTCCAGGAAGGCCCCCAAGTGCTCGGCGACGAGCTGATGCAGCACCGTGTGCTCGGCGTCTCGCGGGCGATACACGGGCGCGACACATCCCATGCCTCTGGGTAGCGCGTCCGCCACGCCCTGCCCATGCCCAGAGATGGATACGCCCGCCCAGGCCCCCGCCGGCACGCTGACGCCCCCGATCGTGCCGAGGCCCGCAGGCGGGCGATGGATCGTCCTCCGCGCCGCTCGGTCGTGAACATCCGCGACCCGTGGATGCGGGCTCGGCGCCTGGCGCCTGGCCGGGTGTCGCGATACGATACGCGCACGCCGAGGCCACCGCGGCATCTCGCGGCCGGACGCCCGCGCCAGTGAAGCCGCCGCGATGACGGCGACGGTGACCCCCGCGTGTCCGCGCCTGATCCCCGCGGGTGGGCTGCGATCCCGCGTCCACCCAACCCCATCCGGGGTCCGCGTCGGCCAAGGCAGTCGTCGCTCGGGCGCCCGCCGGAGCGAGGGGAGGTGAGCGCCACCGTGTCAGAGCCGATGCTGACGATTCACAACCGCCATCCCGCGGCGTGCGGGATCCCGCCGGCCTGCAGCACCGAGGCCGCCGACCTCTACATCGGATACTTCGAGAACCGGCACGGCGAGCAGTGGATCTTCACGTTCGATCGCGCCACGTGCGAGGCGAGGCTCCAGGGCGGGGACGTCGGCTGGGCCAGCGCGCACCCGGTGCGTGACGGACAGGTCGACGGACTGATCCTTGCGCCAGAGGAGGCCGCATGGCTGCAGGCGTGCTGGAGCGCCACGCGAGCGTAGCCGGATCCGCGGCGCGCACGGCCCGCGCCCCACCGGCCGGCCTCGGGCCGACCCTCCCGCCCGAGACGCCAGTACGCGCCGGGCCCTGCGCGCGCCCGCGCGAGCGGCGCCTTCCGGGCCGCCTCCCCCGAGCTCCCGCGGCCCGCCCGGAAGCCGATCGCGGCGGCGCCTGCTCCCGCCGCGCGCGCGGGCGCTCGATCGCGTCCGTCACGCGCTCCTTGCCAGCCCCCGACTCAGCCGCCGCAGAACCGGTACCTCCACGGGCGCGACGCGCTCGACCTCGCCGAAGAGCGCCGGCATCGCCCTGGTCCGGCAGCTCGGGCACGAGGAGCCCAGACTCCCGCCGCGAGCGACGATCGCCCCGAGGAGCCGCGCCAGATCGGGGGCAGGCTGGGGACGGGCCACGACGGCGCGGTCCAGCCGCTCGCTGACGCGGCGCAGCGGTAGCAAGATGGTAGCAGAGACGACGAAGGGGCTAGCGGCGATTGCCGCTAACCCCTCGTCTTGTCGATGGTTGCGGGGGCTGGATTTGAACCAGCGACCTTTGGGTTATGAGCGCTTGCGAGGCCATATCGGCAACCCTCTGATCTTTCGAAGAACTTCCAGCAGGATCGGCGGTCGAAGCTTCCTTCGTCGTTTGGCGTCTTGCGGCATGTTTCGGGCTGTTTCGGGATGGTATGGGAGCAAAACGGGAGCAGCTTCGGCCGCGTGAGTAGTGCGCACGCTCAACGCTGCTCGCTCCTCGGTAGCCGCAGGAACGACATTGGAACGCGTGCTGCCAGGTTCGGCCCGATCGTTGGACCGCGCGGTGCGTGACTCGGGGGTGAGGGAGCGTAGTCAACACCAAGGCCATGCGAAGGTACGCGGCCCGCCCCCTGGCCCCCTCGGGCCCCGAGAGATTGACGGAAGGGGCCAGACCAGGACGCCGGCAGCCGATGGCACAGGCACAGCGAAGATCGATCGGCCGCCTGCCAAGAGACGGCCCAGGTGGACGCCGGAAGGGGACGGGCCGCGCCGCGGAATGGCCTGCGCACGCGCGCGGTCCGCTGCGCCGGCCGGCCGCGACGCGTGCTCTGGACAAGGCGCCGGAACGGGAGGGGGTTCTGGCTTGACCGCTTCGCCCGACCGCTGCGATAGTGGCTGACAGTGGAGATCGGACAGCCGTTGCCCCCGCCCCACGCTCCGGGAAGTCCGACGTGAGCGACACCGTCCCCGGCTCCGACGTGCGCTCGGCCGACGCGGCGCCGCGGGAACAGCCGTCGCGCCCGTGGCTCGTCGCCGCGGTCGCAGCCGTCGGAGTCCTCATCGGAGCCAACCTGCTCCTGGCGCGGGTGACCGGGGGCGAAGCCCTGTTCTGCGTGGCCCGGAGCGATTGTGGGGCGGTCCACGCCAGCCGGTACGCCATGTTCCTCGGGGCACCGACGGCCGCCTGGGGGGTCGGGCTCTACGCCGTCATCGGCGGCCTGGCGCTGGGGGGGCTTCCCGCCCGGCGCTGGCTGGCCGCCTTTCAGCTTTCCGTCGTCGGGCTGGCGACCTCGACGTACCTCGCGTATCTGGCCGTACGGGTGCTCGGCGCCGCCTGCGTGTATTGCCTCCTGTCGGCAGCGATCGCCGCGACACTCTCGGCCGCCTTGCTGGCCTGGCGCCCGCCGGTGGCGCCTCACCGCTCGCTGCTGCGGGCCGGTCCGCTCATGGCGCTGACGACCGTGACGGCCTTCGCCACCGTCCTGATCGCCGCCGCGGGCTTCGCCCTGGGGAGCTCGCCCTAGCTGGCGGCCGGCGGGCCTGACCCGCAGGCGCGGTCGCCGCCGCTACGCCTTCGTCACCTTCACAGAGGTATCGTAGAACACCGCGCTGCCGCCCGTCAGGTCGCTCAGCGTGCTGTTCTTGATCACCGGATCCACGCGCAGCACCGCGTTGGCGTGGACGCCGAGGCCGCGGCGCGGATCGCCCTTGACCACCTGGCCGTCGATGACCACGTCGCCGGCCCCGTAGGCCCAGTGGCCATGGCCGAGCGAGAAGGCGATGACGCCCGGCCGGAGGCCCTGGACGACCTTCAGCCTGCCCACGATCGGGCGCGAGCGGCCGTTCTTGAAGTCCCAGACGCCGTCCGGGTTCGAGGCCGAGTGCAGGCGGACGTGGTCGCCGTCCTTGAGGCCGCGGCGCTCGGCGTCCCGCCGGTTCATCAGCACGCTGTTCTCGGGTCGGAGCGCGAGGAGCCAGTAGTTGGCCGCCGTCCGCGACTTGGTATGCGTAATCTCCCGGTACGTGATGAGCCGGAGGTCGTAGCCGGCCCGCTCATCATCGATGGTCCGGCCGACGGCGTCCGCCGGCGCCGGGACGTGGGCGGCGATTCCCGGGAAGGACTTCCCCGTCATCGAGTTCTTCGTCCGCGCAGTCTTCTCCTGGTAGAGGTTGACCAGCGTTCCGTACCGGTTGCGGAGCAGGTCGCCGTCGTAGCCCCGGGCGAAGTCGTCGAAGCGCCCGCCGCGGTTGAGCAGGTAGACGACCTTCGGCCAGAGGTCCGGCCCCACCACCGCCTTCCACCGCTCGAGGTCGAACACGCTCTTCGGCAGGTGCCGGCGGCTCTCAAGGAAGATCCGCATCTCCTCGGCCGCGGCGTCCGGCAGCGCCTGGCCGGGCTTGTCACCGACGGCGAGGTTGGCGGCCATCCGGAGATACAGGTGGTCCGGGTGCGTGAACGCCTTGCCGGGGCCGAAACCGTTGGGGCCGAAGCCGGGGAGGCCGAGCTTCTCGGCGATGGCGAGGAGCATCGCCTCCAGGCTGACCGGGATCTCGTGGCCGTAGACCTTCACGGCCTCCGGGATCGGCGGGATGACCGGCTGGCGGACCGGCTGCACCTTCCAGATCATGTTGGGGTGCGAGCCCGCGAACTCCCACCGCTCCAGGTTGGAGAGATCCGGGAAGATGTAGTCGGCGTACATCGACGTCTCGCCGATGACGATGTCGCTCGCCACCACCAGCGGGATCTTGCTCGGGTCGGCCAGGATCTCGATGTTGGTGTGCCCCGCCGGCAGCGCATAGACCGGCGAGCCCATATAGATGAAGAGCGCCTTCACCGGGTACGGGTAGGCATCGCCGATCGACGGGATGATCTCCTGGTAGATGTCGGAGGCCAGCGGGAACCACGGGCGCCTGGCAGGGTAGCCCGCGAATAGCGTGGTCTCCTCGTACTTGTCCCCGTGCCGGATGACGCTGATCCCGAACGGGTCGAGCTTGCCCTCGATCTTGCCCACGGGGTAAGGCTGCGCCCACTCGGCCTCGGTGCCGTCGGCCTGCTTGACCGTGTCGGTCTTGCCGCCGCCCGCGTCGTAGGTCGTGGCCTTGGCCAGGCCGCCCTTCCAGTCGTAGTTGCCGATCAGGAGGTTCAGCGTGTACCAGGCGAAGACCTGGTAGAAGCCGTTGGTGTGCTGGCTGACACCGCGGTGGATGTCCGCGACGGCCCGCTTGCCGTGGCTCGTGAACTCGTGCGCCAGGTCGACGATGTCGGCCGGCTTGACACCAGCCTGAGCCGCCCACTCGGCGACGGTCTTGGCGCCGGCGGTGTCGACCAGAATCTCGAACGCGGACTTGACGGGAATGCCGTTGATCTCGGTCTTCACGCGGAGGGCGCCCTCGGCGGGCGCCTTCTCGGAATACGGATCGAACGGCACGGGCTGGCCGTCCTTCCAGACCAGGAAGGGGTCGAACTCGTATGCCGTTTCCTCACCGGTCTTCCGGTCTTTGTGGACGCGCTTTTCCTTGGGCAGGCCGATCTCCGACGCGCGCAGGAACGCGCCCGGCTGCCCCGTCTCGAGCTTCACGAGCCAGGTGGCGTTGCACCACGTGGGCTCGCCGTCGGCCTTGGCGGCGCCCTTGTTGGCGTTCGCGAGATAACGCGCGTCGTAGCGCTCGTGGTCGATGATCCAGCGGATCATCCCGAGCGCCATCGCTCCTTCCCCGCCCGGCTTGATGGGCACCCACTTCCACGCCTTGGCGGCGGTCTTGGAGGCGCGTGGGTCCACCACGGCGATCTTGAGGGCACCGTCGGCCAGGCGCTGCACGATGCGGCTCGCGCGGTTCGTCGGGCCGTAGTTCGCTTCGAGCGGCGAGGCGCCGACGAAGAGGATGAACTCCGCCGACTGCTGGTCGGCCTGCCAGTAGAACTTCGCCCCCTTCGTCCACTTCATCTTCTTGTCTTTGCCGTCGTAGACGAACTGCTCGCTCATGGCCTTGCCGGTGAAGTAGAGCGAGCCCTGGCAGACGGTGGTGTGGCCGTGGGCGTTGGTCGAGCCGAACCCGGCCTCGGTGAAGCGACGGACCAGCTCGCCGCGTCCCCCCTTGAGGCGGCCCCACATGAACACGAACTGGTTGTTCTTCGGCCCGAGGTCTGGGTGATCGGGGTCGATGAGGTCCTTCAGGGCCTGGCGGTGCCTGGCCTTGAAGGCGGCCAGCGTCATCGCCTTCCGGGCCACCTGCCGGGCGTCCGCGGCGAGGGCCTCGATCGCCCCGGCGTCCCGCACGGCCCTCAGCTCGCGAAGCCCCTCGGCGCGGCGGTTTTCCTCACCGGGGACGTCCTTGAAGAGGACCCCGCCCTCGACGATTTCAGTGATGGCCTGGTCGAAGGGGATGGAGATCCACTTGCCCTCGCCCCGTTTCCCGGCCCGCTTGATCACCCTGACGATGCGGTAGGGGTCATAGGCTGTCTGGATGGCGGCCTGGCCCTTCGGGCACAGGAGCGCGTCGACGCCGACGGCCTGGGTGACGGGGGTCCGGTACGGGAGATGTGGCATCAGGTTCCAGGGAGAGTAGGGGTTGCCGTCGATCTTGGCGATGACACCGTTCTCGATCTTGACCTTGATCCCGCACTGGGTGTTGCACTGCTGGCAGACGGAGTAGAGGACGTTCTCCGGCCGGGCGAGCGGGTACACCTCCGTCGGCGTCAGATAGCCGCCCGCCTCCGCCGAGCCGAGGCGCGCCAGGAGGCCGGGCCCCTGGCTCGCCGCCGCCGAGCCGCCCAGCAGCGCCGCGCTCTTGAGGAACGTCCTCCGGCTCTCGGCGCTCTCGCTCATGGCTGTCTCCCTCTCAGGCGGCGAGGCGGCGGGTCTCGCCCCTCGCGGCGCCCCACTCCTCGTGGTTCTTGAGAAACGGCAGCACCTCGATGGCAACCACGAAGGCCAGCGCCGCCGCGCCGATCACGCCGGCGGCCACGAACCACTCCGTCGCGCTCGGGAAATATGTGACGCTGAGCCGGGGGTGGACGAAGGCCTCCGGCAGCCTCCGGAACTCGGGGACGAGGAAACCGACCCCGACCAGGTTCTGCTTCGTCCCCGCATACCCGACGGCGACGAGAAAACCCGCGAGGCCGAGCCACGCAGGCCTGGCGCCCGCGGGCGAGGCCAGCAGCGCCAGGGGGATGGCCAACCCCACGGCGAGCTGGAGAACCCAGAACATCCACCAGTAGGGCCCGAACATCAGGAGGTGGTAGGTCTCGACGACCGGCGGGAGGCCGGTGTAGAGCGTGACCGAGACCTCCAGGACCTCGATGACGATATTGAGCGCGAGGAGCCCGAGCAGCGCCCGCCGGAGGAACCATGAGGCGGCCTGGTGCTCCGCGTCAGCCGGCCACCGCCGGAACGCCGCCACCACGAACGTCACTGCCGCCATGCCCGACAGGAACGCGGAAGACAGGAAGCGGATCGGGAGGCTGCCGGAGCTCCAGAAGGGCCTCGCGCCGAGGACGCCGAACAGCGCGCCCTCCCCGCCGCCGAATGTCACGACCAGGACGAAGCCCGCGACCGCCAGCCACCTGAGCGCGCGCCGGCTCTCCAGCGCCATCGCCCCCAGCATCGCGGCCAGCACGAGCGCGTAGAGCGTGTACACCCAGACCATCCAGCCGAGCAGCGACGCGGGGCTGGTCCGCGTGAAGAGCGTCCAGAAGCGATCCATATGGCCGAGGTCAAGCTGCACCAGTGCGAGCCCTCCCCCGAGGCTCGCCAGCGCGAACGGGATCGCGTAGCGGCCTGGCCTCCGCATCGAGCCGACGCCGAGCGCGTAATGAAGGAAGGCGACGAGGAACGCGCCGCCCGAGATGCCGACCAGGTAGACGTAGAGGCCCACCCAGAGCCCCCAGGGGATATAGCTCCCCAGCGCAAGGTACCTCTCGCCCAACACGAGCCGCTGCCAGACCCCGATCCCACCCACGGCGACCGCCGCCACCAGGAGAGGAATCAGGAGCTTCGACGCCCTGAGCATGACCGCCTCCTACGTGAGGTAGAAGACCCGGGGCCGGGTCCCCAGCTCTTCCTTGAGACGCACCACGTTACGCTTGCCCGCCAGTTCGTGGATCAAGCTCTCCGGGTCGCTCAGGTCGCCGAAGAACGTGGCGTAGCCGATGCAGGTCGTGACGCAGGCCGGGAGCAGCCCCGCCTCCAGCCGGTGGAGGCAGAAGTGGCACTTCCGCGCGTTGCCCGCTGGCGAGCGCTTGCCGTCGCGCGACCAGCTCCGCCCGTACTCGTGGGAGGGCTGCGACTCGTACGCCTGCCGCGCGGGCGTCCCGTCTGTGTAGAACTCGCCGAAGTCTGCGGTGCGCGCCCCGTACGGGCAGGCGGCAATGCAGTAGCGGCAGCCGATGCACGCCTCGTAGTCGATCTCGACGACGCCATCCGGCCGCTGGTAGGTCGCCCGGACCGGGCAGACGGGGACGCACGGCGGGTTCTCGCACTGCATGCATGGGCGCGGGACGAAGGTGCGGCTGACGTGCGGGTACTCGCCGATCTCCTCCTCGATGACCGGCCGGTAGACGACACCGGGAGGGAGCTTGTTCTCGACGACGCAGGCGATGGTGCAGGCGGAGCAGCCGATGCACTTCTGGAGGTCGATGGCCATCGCCCACCGGCGCTCGTGGATCGGCTTCCGGAGCGCCCGCTGGACCTCGCGCTGCATCCGGAGCAGCGGGTTGTCGTCGTCGCGCGGGGGCGGAAGCGGAACGACCTCGGTCGCCGGGGCCGCCGCCGCGGCGGCTCGGACCTCTTCTCCCAGGAGCGCCGCCATCCCGGGAGCCGCCAGCCCGGCCTTCAGGAGCTGGCGACGAGGCCATGGGCGCTCCCGAGACATGGGTGCGGTGGTGGTGGTCGATCCCATCGTGACCTCCTTACCTCGTGAGCGGTCGCGCATCACTTCGACCTCGGCACCGATGCTCCGCGCGGGATCAGCACCAGCCCGTGGGAGCGGAGGACCTCGTCGGCCACGCGGCGGCGACGCTCGCCTTGCCGGCGCTCAGGGGCACCCGGGGCCTGGCCGCTCCGCCGTCGCTCGCCGTTCCGCCGGTCCAGGAGCACGCGCACCTCCGGCGTGCCCAGTGTCCGCGCCAGGCGGTCGCAGAGGTCGGCCGGCTTGCGCGCGACGACCAGCAGGTAACCGGCTTCCTCCGTGTCGGGGCCCGGCGTGCCCTCCCCGAGCTGGAGCCGGGCGACCTCCTCGTCGAGGCGGCGGATCCGCTGCGACATCGATTCCAGGATCCGGTAGGCCAGGGACGGGTCCTCGTGCACACGGGTCAGGAACGCGCGCTTGTCCAGGGTGAGGACGCGGGCCGGTCCCCTGGCACGAACCGTCGCCGAGCGGGGCTGCCGCTCGATGATCGCCATCTCGCCGAAGACGTCGCCGGCCGCCAGCCGACCCACCAGGACCTCGGCCTTGCCCACTTCGCGCAGGACCTCGACCTCGCCGGCCTGGATCACGTACATGCGGTCGCCCGCCTCGCCCTGGTGGCAGATGACGTCCCCGGAGGCGTACTCGCGCCCCAGCGCGCCTTTATCCATGGCCGGCCTCCTTCGCTCCCTCGTACCGCCCCGTCGTGTCGGCGGCGCCGTTCCAGGCCCGCGCGCTGTGCCAGAGCAAGCGCCCGACAAAGCGGGGATCGAGAGTTCGGAAGAAGATCTCGCGATAGGGAGCACTCCCCGTGAAGGTGTCCCACAGCACGATGCTCATCCGCCGGGCCGGTCCCGAAGCGAGATGCTCGTCGGCGGCCATCGCCAGGGTGCCGCGGAGGAGCGGGGGGAAGGCCTTGACGCCGTGGACGAGGGCGAAGATCAGGCGGCCGAAGGCATTGTCGCGGGCGATGGCCCGATACGTGGGCCAGTAGTGGTGCCGGAAGTCCCCGGCGGCCACACCCCGGAAGATGGCCGTCCCGGCGGCGGCCTTGGCCGTCCGATAGGCCGCTCCGATGCCGTCCTTGTACAGGCGGGTCACGCCGCAGTCGCCCACGAGCACCACCCGGTCGGCGAAGGGGCGGGAGGCCGCGCCGACGTTGATCTTCGGCGAGCAGTGGCACGCGCCCTCCTCCACCTGCCAGCCGGCGGGGAAACAGCGCCGGACGACCGGGCTCTCGAAGAAGGCCGTCACCAGCTCGCGGTCGATGTCCTGGCCCAGGAGACAGACGGTGAGGTAGTCCCCTTTGGGGATGATGGCCGCGCAGTCCAGACGCGGGATGTCGAGGAGGAACATGTGCATCGACGTTCCGAACAGCCCGCTGACCGCGTCGTCTCCCAGATGCAGCTCGGTGATGTAGGCCTTCGTCGTCCGGGGGCGCGTCCCGCGGACTCCGAGCTGCTCGAAGAGTTGCCAGCCGGCGGAGTTGACGCCGCTCGCACCGACCACCAGGTCGTAGGTCCGCACCGTCGTCTTGAGCCGGATCTGAGGCCGTCCGCCGTCCCAGCCCACCTCGGCCACGCGGGCCGCCGCCACCTTCGCCCCTCGGTCCTGGGCGAGGTTCAGCAGATGACCATCCAGGCCGCCCCACTTCACCGCCAGGACGTCCCGCGGCCCGCCGCCCCGGTGGACGGCCGCGATCCGCTTCTCTCCCAGGGGCGTGTCGACCCTCACGCGGCGCCGGTCAGTGTGCAGCACGTATGAATCGAGGCCGCGCTGCACCACCGTCGGCGGCAGGTCGATGCCCTCCATGGCCATGGCCTGGACCAGGGACTCCGACACGATGCCGCCGCACATGTTGCAACCGCCGGGACCGGCGGTGGTGAAGTCCCGCGGCTCGTAGATGTCGACGCCGAGGTCGAGCCCGACCCGCTGGGCGAAGGTCAGGAGGAAGTACGCGGTCAATGAGCCGGCCGGCCCGCCGCCCACGATGCCCACCCGGGAGCCGTCCCGGAGGATCAGGCCGAGGGGCTGGGCACCGCTCATGGGGTCCCGGGGCCGGGGACTCTGCGCTCCCTCCACATCCTGTCACCCTCCCGCCATACCGGCGGTTTCACCGGCCCTCGCCGGTGATGACTGGGGTTGCGGGCGGAGAGCGCAGTCAACATCAAGGCCATGCGAAGCCAGGCGCCCCCCCCTTGCCCCCTCGGGCCCCGAGAGCTTGACAGAAGGGCCAGACTCGAACGCCGGCAGCCGATGGCACAGGCACAGCGGACATGACGGGCCTCCTCGCGCGCCGAACGCGCCAGCCGGGCTGAGCGGCATCCTAACCCAACTTCCACACCCCGCGCCGCGTCAACGCTGTTTTTCGGGCGCGCGCGCCGCGCAACCCCCTGAAATGTCGTGGGGTGACT
>MGBV01000008.1:0-15231 GCA_001788415.1 Candidatus Rokubacteria bacterium GWC2_70_16
AGAAGCACTTCCGCGAGATGACGGAGGAGGAGATCAAGCGGACGATCGAGCGGCTGGAGCGGCAGGCCTCTCGCCGATGGAACCGGGACGTTCGGATCAGCACGGCCAAGGCGATCCCCGGCGTCGTCTTCGGCGCCGCCGTGGACGCGTCGCGGTGCATCGGCTGCAGGCGCTGCGTCTACGCGTGCGTCGAGGAGAACAATCAGTCGCGCAACCCCCAGGTTCACTGGATCACGGTGCTTCGATTTCGGAAGGGTGAGAAGTGGGCCGACCTGCACAACGCCGAGAAGTACTACGAGCCCAGCCGGGTCCCCGAGGAGGGGTACTTCTACCTGCCCGTCCAGTGTCAGCTCTGCGAGAACTCGCCGTGCGTGAAGGTCTGCCCCGCCCGGGCCACGTGGAAGGAGCCAGACGGGATCGTCGTCGTCGATTACAACTGGTGTATCGGGTGCCGCTACTGCATGGCCGCCTGCCCCTACGGCGCCAGGCGCTTCAACTGGGGCGAGCCCTCGGTGCCGGCGGGGGAGGTGAACCCCAACACCCACTACCTCGGCAACCGGCCGCGGCCCCGGGGCGTCGTCGAGAAGTGCACGCTCTGCATCCAGCGGGTGCGGGCCGGGCGGTACCCCGCCTGCGTCGAGGCCTGTCCCGTGGGGGCCAGGAAGTTCGGGAACCTGCTCGATCCGCGCAGCGAGATCCGCTACCTCATCGAGCACAAGCGCGTGTTCCGCCTCAAGGAGGACCTGAACACGTCGCCGAAGTTCTTCTACTTCTTCTCGACATGATCATCGGGCATCAAGAGGAGCCGCGCCCGCGATGCTGAGCGTCATCCGCGCCGCCGCCTGGCGGTTGGTCAGAGGCGACATCCGGTACTATGCGTGGCTGGCCGTCCTCCTGGCCATCATCGCGCTGGGCATCTCGCGGTACTCGATTCAGGTCGACCGGGGCCTGATCACCACGGCCATGCGGGATCAGGTGGCGTGGGGGTTCTACATCGCCAACTTCACGTTTCTCGTGGGCATCGCCGCTGCGGCGATCCTGCTGGTGATTCCCGCGTACCTGTACCAGTTCAAGCCGATCCGCGAGATCGCCCTCTTCGGCGAGATGGTCGCGATCACCGCGGTCCTCATGTGCATGCTGTTCGTGATGGCCGACCTGGGGCAGCCGCTGCGCGTCTGGCATGTCTGGCCCGTGATCGGCCTCATGAACTTCCCCAGCTCGCTCTTCATCTGGGATGCGATCGCGCTGCTCGGGTATCTGGTCATCAACGTGGCGCTCGTGCTGTACGCGCTGTGGCGGCTCGCGACGGGGAAGGAATACCGGCTGGCGGTCATCTTTCCGCTGATCGTGTTGTCCATTCCCTGGGCGGTGAGCATCCATACCATCACCGCCTTCCTGTACAACGGGCTCGTGTCCCGCCCATTCTGGAACGCGTCGATCCTGGCTCCCCGCTTCCTGGCGTCCGCCTTCTGCTCGGGCCCGGCGCTCATGCTCATCATCCTGCAGCTCATCCGCAGGTTCTCCGCCGTCGAGGTCGAGAACAAGGCGCTCTTCAAGATCGCCGAGCTGATCGCCTACACCATGGGGATCAATGTCCTGCTCCTCGGCGCTGAGATGTTCAAGGAGTTCTACTCCGGCAGTATTCACGCGGCGCCGCTGGAGTACCTCTACCTCGGGCTGCACGGGAAGACGGGGCTCGTGCCCTGGATCTGGATGGCGACGGCCTTCAACCTCTTCGCGTTCGTAGTCTTTCTCGTGCCGAGACTTCGAGAGCGGCTCTTCTTCCTCAACCTGGGCGCTGTCCTGGTCGTCCTTGGTGTCTACATCGAGAAGGGCCTGGGGCTCATCGTCCCCGGCTTCGTCCCCGATCCGCTGGGCGAGATCTACGAGTACTGGCCGAGCGCCTCCGAGGGCGTCATCGCCGCAGGGATCTGGGCGACGGGGGCGCTGCTGCTCACGCTGATGCTCAAGTTCGCGGTCCCGATTTACACCGGCGAGATATGCGCGAGGCGACCGAGTGCGGTCGAGGGGGGCGAGCGGGCGCCGGGCGAGCTGGCGACTTCACGCGCGGAGAGAGGGAGGGGATGACCATGTCCGGTGATATGAAGCGGCGGGCGTTCCTCAAGCTGGCCACTGCGGCCGCGGCTGCCACGGCCGCCTCCAATTTCCAGGAGATCGAGGCGGCGGAGTGGAAGGAGCAGCTGGGGAAGTCCGGCTCCCAGCCCGACCCGGTGACTGAGGAGGCGCAGATCGTCAGGAGCGTGTGCCTCATGTGCCATGGAGGCTGCGGGATCCAGGCGACGGTGCTGAACGGGGAACTGAAGCGGCTGACCGGCAACCCGTACCACCCGAACAACTACGATTACGTCGCCCGGGGAGATCTCGTCGTCGAATCCGACCTCGACGGCGGGCTCAAGGGAAAGGACGTGGGCTCGCTGTGCGCCAAGGGGCAGGCCGGGATCTACGCGCTGTACAGCCCGTTCCGGCTCCAGCATCCGCTGAAGCGTGTCGGGCCCAGGGGCGCGGGGAAGTGGAAGACGATCTCCTGGGACCAGGCCGTCAAGGAGATCTGTTACGGGGGGCCCCTGTTCAGGGACGTCCCGGGCGAGGAGCAGCGCGTCGTCGAGGGGCTGAAGGCCATCCTCAACGACAACCGGCCCATCGGGAAGGAGGACTCGGATTTCCTCGACGAGGCGCCGCCCGGGGGCTATGGGCCCAAGCGGAACCAGTTCGTGTGGGCGCATGGCAGGAACGAGCAGTCGCCCTTGACGCCGCGGTTCGTTCTCGAGGCCTGCGGCGTCCCCAACATGCTCAACCACTGCAGCCGCTGCGCAGGGACGTTCTACAACGTCGTGGAGGACGTCCTGAACCTGCCTCCGTACGAGATCGGGGCGTACGCGGACTACGAGCACTGCGACTACCTGATCAGTCTCGGGTCGAACATCACCGCCGCCGACTACCCGATGCAGACGCGCGCGCGCTACCTCCAGAAGCTCGCCAAGCGGACGGGTCCCCACGCGCGGGAGTTCAAGCATGTCGTCGTCGATCCTCGGTTCTCCAACGCGGCGGCCAAGGCAACCCACAACGGCGTCGGAGAGTGGGTCCCGCTCAAGCCGACGACCGACGGCTTCTTCGTCCTGGGCATGATCCGCTGGCTCATCGAGAACGACGGGTACAAGAAGGACTACCTGATCATTCCCAACGAGGCGGTGGCCAAGAAGCGGGGGCATCGGAACTGGACCGACATGACCTACCTCGTGCGGACCTCGAAGGAGCCGAAGGTCTACCTGACGGGGAAGGACGTAGGGCTCGGCCAGAGCGACTTCGTGGTCCTCGTCAATGGCCAGCCGCGGATGTTCCAGGAGGCGGAGGGGCCGGCGGACCTGGACGCCGCCGCCATGATCGAGGACGTCGAGTACAAGACGGTCTTCCGGATGCTGCGGGAGCGGGCGCAGGAGCGCACGCTGGAGGAGTGCGAGAGCGTCTGCGACATCCCGGCGGGAACCATCTCGCGGATCGCGAGGGAGTTCTCGTCGGCGAAGCATCCGGTGATCGAGATGTTCCGGGGCCCGGTGCAGCACACCAACGGGTATTGGAACGGGCAGGCGCTCTGCATCCTGAACATGCTGATGGACAACGTCGACAGGAAGGGGGGGTTCATCCCCGGCCACGGCGCCTACAAGGGCGGGGTGAAGAGCGTCGCGCGGAAGGTCGAGGGCGTGTCGGTGTGCCGGCACAAGGCGAAATACCAGGGGAAGAAGCCGACCGCGACGCGGCCGTGGTTCCCTCTGGCGAGGCGGACGGTGACGCCGGAGTTCTTCGCCTCCGCGAAGATGGGCTACCCCTACCGGGTCAAGGCCTACCTCAACTACTACAACGATCCCGTGTACACCATGCCCTACAACGCACCGGTGATCGAGGCGTTGCTGGACCTGAAGGCGATGCCTCTCACGTTCTCCATCGACGCCTACATGGGCGAGACCAGCATGCTCTGTGACTACATCCTTCCAGACACGGAGTACCTGGAGCGCCTGGGCGGGTTCAAGACGTACCCGCCGGTGAAGACGCAGGTGTGGGGCCTCCGGCAGCCCGTCGTGGGCTCCTTCGATCCGAAGACCCACGACTACCGCCCCATCCGCCCGGACACCCGGATGGCCGATGACGTCCTGATCGCCATCGCCCTCGAGTGCGGGCTCCCCGGTTTCGGCAAGGACGGCGGCGGCGCGGGGGTGCACATCCGGAACTCGTGGGACTTCTGGAACGAGTACTACAAGCACTACGACTTCAAGGAAGGCCTCGACCCCAAGAGCAGCCTCGTCCGGCTGGGGGGGAAGTTCGAGAACCCGGGCGCGACGAGGCAGTACGAGGGGCCGTATGTCCGGTTCCCCGGCGGGCGGCCCGTCCGGGCGCTGTATGCCTACCAGGTGGCAGTCGCGCTCAACAAGAACAGCATGACGGGGAAGTACTTCGACGGGCTCCCTCTGTATCGAACGATCTTCGACTGCCGTGAGGAGCCGATCGACCCCGCGATCTGGAAGGAATACCCCTTCATGCTCCACACGTACAAGGACGCTTTCCACACCCAGTCCCGAACCATGAACAACCTGTGGCTCGCCTCCATCCGGCCCCAGAACTACGCCGAGGTCAACCCGGCGGACGCCGAACGCCTGGGCGTGAGAACCGGCGACTGGCTCAAGGCGAAGTCCCCGTCGAGCAAGCACCTCCCGCTCTACGGCAATTCCATCGGCGAGGGCTGGTACAAGTTCCAGGTCCGCGTCACCAGCCGGATTCGCCCCGGCTTGTTCTCCGTCTCGAACTCCTACGGCCGGTTCGGGGCAGGAGCCCGGAAGTGGGCCATGAACGGCAAGGAGCAGCCATACGATGAGCGGGTCGGCGCCGGCTTCCACATCAATCCGCTGTACATGGCCGATCCGGTCCTGAAGAACGTGGTGATGCTCGACCCTGTGGGCGGGGGAACGCAGAGCTACGGGACGCCGCTCAAGGTCGAGAGACTGTAGGCCGCCGCTCGGCGGAAAGGAGGTTGGGCATGGCTGAAGTGGGGACGTTCATGCCGGAGGAGACCGTCCAGGCGAGCCTCAAGAAGAAGGGCCCGAAGCAGTACACGCTCTGGGTGGACCTGGAGTACTGCATCGGATGCCACGCATGCACGATGGGCTGCAAGGCGGAGAACAACACGCCGGTTGGAGTGGACTACAACCGGGTGATCGAGGTGGAGGTCGGGGAGTACAAGGATCCCCGGCAGAAGCCGGAACTGCGGGTCTACTTCGTGCCGATGCCCTGCATGCACTGCGGCAAGCCCGCCTGCCTGGCGGCCTGTCCCGTGGGCGCCATCACGAAGCGCAAGGAAGACGGCATCGTCCTGATCAACAAGGACAAGTGCATCGGCTGCCGGTACTGTGCCTGGGCGTGCCCGTTCGGGCACCCGCAGTTCAACGCGGAAGCCCAGGTGATGGAGAAGTGCACCCTGTGCGTGCACCGGCTGGAGCAGGGACTGCGCCCGGCCTGCGTGGATACCTGCGTGGCGAGGACGCGGTTCTTCGGCGAGGTGGACGACCTCGTCAGGCTCATCCGGGAGAAGCGGGCCTCCCGGGTCGCCCTGGGCTTTGCCGGAGGGCAGGCGACGACCGACCCATCGGTCCTCTACACGAAGTAGGTCAGTCATGGACGGCACCCGGCTGGCTGGGCGCGCTGTGGCCGTCGAGCCAGCGCTCTGCTCACGTCTCCGCACGCCCAGGTCCGCATGCGCGACCTGCGCCGAGGTGTGCCCGGCCGGCGCCATCCGCATCACGGACGAGGGCGCGGCCATCGTCGGGAACTGCGATGGCTGCGGCGTCTGCTTCGCCGCCTGTCCCAACGGGGCCTTCCGGATCCGCGGGCGAGACGACCACGCGATCCTGACGGGGATTCGAGACCGGTGTCGCCCTCCCCTGTCCGAGTTCCGGATTCGCTGTGCACGGGGCGATGCGCCGGCCGACCTCGCCCTTCCCTGTCTCGGCCGCCTGACCGAGGTCATGCTGCTGGAGCCACTCCGGCTGGGCGCGGCCGTGACCGAGATCCTGGAGCCGCCCTGCGAGGCCTGTCCCTCCGCGCGGGCCGTGTCGCAGCTCGGGAAGCTCCTTCGTGGGACGCGAGCGCTCTGCGAGCTCCTCGGGCGGGGTGCCGACGCGATTCGCCAGCGGCGCGTCCCGCTGCGGCGCCTTCCCGCGAGGACGGAGCATTCTGTGACGCGACGGGATTTCCTGAGGGTGATGGAGAGCCAGACGACGGGACTGGCGGCCGCATCCCTGCCAGCCTCTTCGGGGCCCACGGAGCGGGCGGGACGGAGCTTCCGCGAGCTCCTCGCCCAGCGACGGGACAGTCCGAAGCGGAGGTTTCTCCTGGAGTGCCTGAGGGGCTTCGGGCCCACACCCGCCGGCGCCCCGGAGCGCGTGCCCGTGCCGTCGCCTCCGGCGGTGGAAGTCCCCTCCCGGGACGCGATCTTCGCCGAGCTCCGGGCGACAAACCAGTGCACCGGCTGCGGCGTCTGCGCGACGCTCTGTCCGACCGGCGCCCTCACCGCCCGGTGGGTGGACCGGCAATTCGTCCTGGACTTCAGGCCATGGGCCTGCACCAACTGCCAGGTCTGTGTGATCGTCTGCCGGCCGCAGGCCATCCACTCCAGGGAGACCGCCCGAGTGGACCGCCTGCTTCGAGCCCAGGAGGTCCGGCTCCTCCAGGTCCAAGGGGCGACCTGCCGGTTCTGTCTCGCCGCCTTTCCCGCTGACGGCACGGAGACCTGCCCGCTCTGCACGGACCGGCACCGGAAGCAGCAGGCGGCGCTCCAGGCGCTGTTCAAGGAGCGTGAACCGTGGATCGAGCGTCGGCAAGAGAACGCGAAGAGCATTACCGCACCCTCGCAAGCCTCTACCTGAGGCCGCCCGCCGGGGCCCTGCTCGAGATGATCGGGGACCGGGGCATTCCGCCGGCCTGGACCGACGGTCCCGGAGGGCCGGATCATCCTGGGTCGGAGGGGGCGGGGACCGCACTCGGCTGCCTGGAGGAGTTCGTCACCGAAGCCAGTGGCTTGCCCGGCCTCGGGGAGGAGCTCGCGGCCGAGCATGCGGCGCTATTCGTCCTTCCCTCGGGGGTGATCCCCCACGAGGCCTTCTACCTGGGCACGGAGCAGCGGCTGGGCGGCCGGGTCACCATCACGGTGGAGCAGTTCTACCGCCGGGCTGGAATGCCCGTCCTGGACCGCTGCATCGAGATGGCTGACCACCTGGGCCTGGAGCTGGAGTTCATGGCTGCCCTGTGCAGGTTGGAGGCGGAGCTGGAGGACGCCGGGGATCCCGCGGCGCTCGAGCGTTGCCTGGACTTGCAGAGGACCTTCCTGGAAGAGCACCTCTCGCGGTGGGCACCGGCATGCTGCGAGAACGTCGTCCGGCACGCCCGGTACGGGTTCTACAAGGCGATCGCCCACCTCACGAGGGAGTTCCTCGGAAGCGAGGAAGCGCGCCTCGGGATCCGCGAGGCGCAGGGAGCACGTCCATGCGAGTCTGGCCCGCCGTCGCGCTGACGAGCGCGCTCGTGTGTCTCTGGAACGCGGCGTGGGCGGGGGAGACCGTCCCGCCGAAGAAGAAGCAGTTCCCCCATCCCCACGCCGTGCACCTGGAGATCGTCGAGCAGGGCGTACCGGAGTTCGCGGTCGAAGAGATCACGAGCTGGGCGGCGTTCCTTCGGGTCTTCCAGGCGAAGCTGGACCAGTTCTCGGTCGGCGCGGACGTGCGGCGTCTTGTGTCGCGGGCGCGCCCGGAGGCGCTGAGCGCCGACGAGAAGGCGATCGTGCTGGGCGAGCTGAACCGCTTGCTGCGGCAGCCGAACGCGGGGATCGTCGGCCGGCCTGCCGCGCCGGCGAGCGCCGAGACCCAGCAAGCGGCGGCACGGTACGGGAAGACGCAGGACGCGGGCGATCTCAGGTGGCTGCACCGGCACCTCCTCGGCGACATCTTTCCCCAGATCGCCCGCAGGGCCAGGGAGTCCGAGCTGCCGCCCATCACGTGCGTGACCTGCCACGAGGGGTATGCGCCCGCCGACAGGGGCCGGGCGGAGGGCCTCGTGTCCCCGGAGGCCGACGAGCGGGCGGTGGTGGAGTGCTTCACGAGGGCCGTGGCCGAGCGGCGGTCCACTCAGGAGTGCGTCGCGAGGGCGGATGCGCTGCGGGCCGCCAAGATCGAGTCGCGCGGGCCCCTGAGCGCCATCGTCCAGCGGCCGGTGCCGGAGGGGGAGATACCGCTCCTCGTGGCCCTGCGCCCCCGTGATCCCTACACCTTCAAGCCGCTCCTGAGCCGGCTGGCCTGCACGCAATGCCACGCCCACGGGCGGACGGTGGACCGGATCAAGGGCCGCCTGGGAGAGATGAAGGGGATCCCCCTCTTCTACGGCGAGGGGTTCAGGCAGATCCGGCCGGAGGACCTGGCGGGTGCCGCAGCCCGATAAGCCCCTCGGTGCGCTTGCCGGTCTCGCTGCCTTCGTGGTCGGGTGCCTGCTCGTCGCGCCAGGGCACGCCACCGATCTCCGGAAGGATGGGCCCGCCGCCTCCGGGGCCGAGACACAGAGCCACATCCGAGCGCTCGAGCAGAGGGTCGCGGACCTGGAATCGCTCGTCCGGCGGCTCCTGGACGACCGGCGATCCCCCGCGCCGACGATGGGTCCCGTGGGGGGCGCCGTCACCCAGGCGAGACCGGCGGCGGGGGGCGCCGCCCCCGCCGCGCCGCCTGCCCCGTCCCAGAAGGACGAGTGGGACGATCCCGTTCCGCGGGTGGCGCCCACGGGAGGCCGCGACGAGGAGGCGAGGCGTCGTCTCACGGAGATGGAGACCTGGAAGAGGAAGTTGGACGCCAGGTCGGCCAAGGAGGCCGAGGAGGCAGCCGAGAGGGTCAGGTTCGACTTCTCGGGCCGCTACAAGCTCCGCCTGAACGTGCGCGACAACCTCGATCTGGGCAATGCCGCGCAGTCCTGGGAGTTCGACGACTCGACGTACTTCGACCAGCGCTTCCAGCTCAGGATCGAGGCCGAATACGCCCCGTTCACCGTCGTCCTCGTGCTCGACAAGGGGAACTTCGTGTTCGACTGGAAGGAGGACAGCGAGGGGACCCTCGACCGCTGGTCCACGCTCATGACGGTGAACCCGGCGCTCGTCCGGGAGCTTTACGTGCAGTACACGGGCGACGTCGTCCTCAAGGCGGGACGGCACAACATGCTGGCGGGCAACGGCGGCATCGTTCTCGAGGGCCCCGTCGACGCGCTCAAGCTGACCTATCCGGTCGGCGAGACGCCGTTCGGGAGGCTTGCCGCCAGCGCCGCCTACATCGCGGTTGCGGGCGGATTCAAAGACTACGTGGAGTTCCGGAAGACGGGCCCGCCCGCCGGGGACCGGAGGGCAGTCCTCGGGGTGCAGAATCAGCTGCACGCCGGCCTCGTCAGCCTCGATGTCCGCCCGCAGCCGGACCTCACCATCCAGGCCTATCTCCTCAAGGCATTCGACACGGGCCACTCCGGCGACCCCGATCTCAACCTCGACAGGGACTTCGCCGCCGCCACCACGCCGCGTGATGGCGACTTCGAGCCCATGTGGCTGGGCCTCGCGCTGTCCGGCAAGGCAGGGAACCTCTCGTACACCGGCGACCTGATCTACGTCGGCGGCAGCTTCACCAGCGCCCGTGACGTGAGCGCCTACGCGCTCATGCTGCGGGGCGACTATCGTCTCGGGGACGTCGCCTCGGTCCGAGACGTCTCGATCGGACTGGAATTCGGTCGCGGCTCGGGCAACACCGCCGAGGAGAAGCTGTCGCGCGGAAGCGACGTCCACGACTTCGTCGGGCTCTACCTCTGCCGCGACCGGAGGAAGTTCGGGAACATCTTCAGCGAGGACCTGCGGGCCGGCTTCTTCCTCGCGGACAGCAGCCTTTCCAACGTGACCTTCCTCCGGGGGATCCTGGAGTTCGAGCCGATCTCGCGCCTCAAGCTGGGTGCCTCGGCGGCACGGATCTGGACGACCGAGGCGGTGTTCCACGGCCGGGGCCCGGTGGGCGATTGGAGTCGTGGGGCCGCCGTGACCACGCTCACGACCCGCGACGTCGGCTGGGAGCTTGACTTGAACCTGGAGTATCCGCTTCACAAGCGGCTTCGGGGCTTCGCCGAGCTGGGGTACTTCGTTCCCGGGCGCGTGTACCAGCTCTCCAGCCGGCAGCGGCCGGATCCTGCGTCGGAGATCGTGGTGGGCGTGGAGCTGGAGTTCTGATGGGGGCGGAACAGCCAACCGTGGGAGGCGGGGAGCCATGACGCGATCCGGCGCGGGCAAGTGGCTGGCGGTCGTCGCAGCCGGCTCGATCCTGTTGTCCCAGATGGCGCCCGCCGCCGCCCAGGAGGCATCCATCATCCGGGCGACGCGCGTGGACGGCGCGGTGACCAGGAACGACGGGCCACTCAGGGAGGGAGATGTCGTCGGCAGGGACGACAGGATCGTCGCCGCGGCGAGCTCGGCGGCGGTGCTGACGTGGTCGAGCGGGAGCATCGTGGAGGTGTATCCGGAAACGGCCCTGGTCGTCAGAGGAGTCGTGTACGAGGGGGAGAAGAAGCTGGAGAAGACGCTCCTCACGCTGCAACGGGGGCGGCTGTTCGTCAAGGCCCAGGTTCCCGAGCATCTTTTCAATCACTTCGAGCTGGCCGTCGGGGACGCCGTGATCGCAAGCCAGGGCGCCGAGCTGGCCGTGCGGCACGAGGAAGCCGAGAAGCGAAGCTCCGTCTGGTCCCTGATCGGCGCTGTCATCGCGGAGATGGGAACGCACAGGGTCAGGATCGCCGAGGGGCAGCAGGCGACTCTGAAGAGCGGAGCGAGACCGGATGCACCGGTGGCGATGCCCGAGAGAACCCGGGAGGCGCTCGGCAAGACCTCCAAGCGATTGGGGGGCAGCCTCTTGATCGAAGAGGACGTGGGGGCGACGGGCGGCCCCCTCCAGGTCAGGATCGGCGGGATCAGGAATCGGCGCGGGAATGCCCCATATACGGTGACGCTCAAGGCGATCGTGCGCGGCGGGAGCGGGCGGACGAAGTCCGTCGACTGGAGTCTGGGCGACGGCAAGACGGCACGGGGCAGAGACGTCCAGCACACGTTCACCCAGGGCGTCTACGTGGTCGTGGTCCGCGTGGAGGACGAGAACGGGCAGAAGGCAACGGCCCAGCTGAACATCTCCGTCGAGGAGGAGTGCGGCTGCTAGCCTAACGCCGGGGCGGTCGAGCAGCTCTCGCTTCCGGCGTTCCGGGCCGTGCGGGGCCAGCAACGTATCTGCGCCGGGCATGCTAGGATCGGCGGCGCGATGATCGCCGGCATCGTCCTCGCCGCCGGGCTGTCCAAGCGCATGGGCCGGGCCAAGCTCCTGCTGGACTGGGACGGGCGGCCCGTGATCCGCCGCACCGTGGAGGGCGTGGCCGCGGCCGGGCTCGGTGAGGTCCTCGTGGTCGTGAGCCCGGCTCACGCCGCTCTGGCTGAGGCGCTGGCGGGCGTCGCCGTGCGATTCGTCGTCAACCCGAATCCCGAGGCCGGCCAGGCGGGGTCCGTGGTCGTCGGCGTCCGGGCCCTCGCGCCCGGGGCGGAAGCCGTGCTGATCGCGCTCGGCGACCAGCCGACGGTCCCGGCCGAGGTGATGTCCACGCTGCTCGATGCCTTCGCCCGGGGCGGCAGACCCATCGCGGCGCCCCGCTACCGCGGCGTCCGCGGCAACCCGGTGCTGTTTGCCGCGTCCATCTTTCCCGAACTGCTCGCATTGGCCGGCGATCAGGGGGCGCGCTCCGTGGTGGAGCGGGATCCGGCGCGGGTCGCCCTGGTGGACTTCGACGTGCCCATGCCCCAGGATCTCGATACGCCCGAAGACTACGACAGGCTCAGGTCGAGTGCGCCGCCGGTGTAAGATGGGAAGGCCATGAGAGCGGAGATCAAGCGGATCCAGGAGCTGATGGAAGGGGCCGACTACGTCACCGATGCGGCCATCGCCACCTCGGTGCATCTGGCGATGACGCTCAGGAAGCCGCTCCTGATCGAAGGGCATGCGGGGGTCGGCAAGACGGAAGTCGCCAAGGTCATGGCCCGCATGCTCGGCACCAGACTTATTCGCCTTCAGTGCTACGAGGGGCTCGATGCCAACCAGGCGCTCTACGAGTGGAATTACCCGAAGCAGATCCTGCACATCAAGCTCGAGGAGAGCACGACGCATTCCCTCAAGGACAGGGAGGCGGCGATCTTCTCCGAGCCCTTCCTGATCCGGCGGCCGCTCCTGCAGGCCATCACCCAGAACGGCCAGTCGCCCGTGCTGCTCATCGACGAGATCGACCGGGGCGACGAGGAGCTGGAGGCCTTCCTCCTCGAGGTGCTCTCCGACTTCCAGGTGACGATTCCCGAGCTGGGCACGATCAAGGCCACGTACCCACCCTACGTGATCCTCACCTCGAACCGGAACCGCGAGCTGTCGGATGCCCTCAGGCGGCGCTGCCTCTATCTCTGGGTGGACTTCCCGGGCTTCGACAAGGAGGTCCGCATCGTCACCCGCAAGGTGCCCGGGGTCAACGAGCGGCTGGCGCGCGAGATCTCGCGCTTCATGGAGACGCTCCGCACCGTCAGGCTCGCCAAGCTCCCGGGCGTGGCGGAGACGCTGGACTGGGCGCAGGCGCTCTCATCGCTGCACGCCGACCATCTGGACGAGGACCTGGTGGCCGAGACCCTCGGCTGCGTGCTCAAGGACCCGGAGGATATCAGGCGCGTGAAGCGCGAGCTGGATGCCTCCGGCCTCAAGCGCTTCCTGCCCGTCGAGGGGTAGCCCGTCCCGTGCAGACTCCGCGGGATCTCATGACGGCCACCCTCGCCTTCGGGCGCGTGCTGCGCGGCGCGGGGCTCCAGGTCACCGTGTCCGAGCTGATGGATGCCGTGCGGGCGCTGGAGCTGGTGGACCTGCTGGACCGCGCCGAGGTGCACCTGGCCCTCAGGACGGTGCTGGTGGCCCGCCGCGAGGAGCTGCCTGCCTTCGACCGCTGCTTCGACGCCTTCTGGACCTTCCGCGCTGCCGAGGGGCAGGGGCTCGAGGGGCTCATCAGCGCGGCGCCGGCGGCTGGCCCGCAGCGCGAGGAGGACCCGATCCCCGGCTCCGTCGAGACCGCCGGCCGGCAGGAGGCCCAGCTGGCGCTGGAAGGCTGGGAGGAGGAGGGAGCGGAGGACGGCGAGCCCCTGGAGGTGCCCGGCACGAGCCCGCAGGAGGTGCTGATGGAGCGGGACTTCTCCTCCTTCCCCTCGGACCAGCTCGACGAGGTGGCCCGCGTGACGGTGCTGATCGCCCGGCGGCTCGCGCGGCGGATGAGCCGGCGGCGGCGGCCGGTACGGCGGGGCGGCGTCGTGGACCTGCGGCGCAGCATCCGCGCCAACGTGATGAAGGGCGAGCTGGTGGAGCTGAGGCGGCGGGAGCGCCGGCGCCGGAAGGTGCGGCTCGTGCTCCTCTGTGACGTCTCGGGCTCCATGGACCTCTACAGCCGCTTCCTGCTCCAGTTCCTCTACGCGCTCCAGAACGTGTTCGGGCGGGTCGAGACCTTCACCTTCGCCACGCGGCTCACGCGCGTCACCGAGCACCTCCGGGGCCTGTCCTACAAGCGGGCGCTCCGCCAGCTCACCGAGGTGCGGGACTGGTCCGGAGGCACCCGCATCGGGGACAGCCTGCGCGAGTTCAACCGCGGCTGGGGGCACCTCCTGAGCCGGCAGACCATCGTCATCCTGCTCTCCGACGGCTGGGACACGGGCGAGCCGGAGGAGCTGGCCGCCGAGATGCTGGCGCTCAAGCGGAAGGCGGGGCGACTGATCTGGCTGAACCCCTTGCTGGGCAACCCCTCCTACGAGCCGCTGACGCGCGGCATGGCCGCGGCCCTGCCTCTCGTGGATCACTTCGCCGCCGCCCACAACCTCGCGAGCCTTCGGGACCTCGCGGGACATCTCACGCTGAGGTGAGCTGACCGTGAGCGAATTCCTCGAGCACATCGAGCGGCTCCGCCAGGCGGAGGGCAAGGTGGCGCTCGCGACGCTGGTGAGCACCCGCGGGACGACCCCCAGGAAAGAAGGGGCGCAGATGCTGGTGGGCGAGGGCGGGCGGATCCTCGGATCCGTCACCATCGGGGGATGCGTGGACGCCCAGGTCATCGAGGAGTCGGCCGCGGTGCTCGGGCGGAATGCGCCGCGACTGCTGGAGCTCAACCTGGGCGACGAAGAGGCCTGGGAGATCGGGCTGACCTGCGGGGGGACCATCGAGGTGTTCATCGAGCCTGTGGCGCTGGATCACCCGGGTGAGGCCACGCTGGCCTTCTATGAGCGGGCGCGCGCCCATGCGGGCCGGGGCGGGCGCGCCGCCATCGTGACCCGGCTCGATCCGCCCGGCCCCGGCGCCAAGCTCCTGGTGCTGGACTCGGGCGCGCTGGAGGGCAGCCTCGGGGAGCCGTTCCTGGACCGCCGCTTCGCCGCCGAGGCCGGCGAGGCGCTGCGCGCCGGCACATCCCGCACGCTGTTCCTGGAGGGGGTGCGGGCCTTTGCGGAGGTGCTCGCGCCGCCCGCCATCCTGGCGGTCGTGGGAGCGGGGCATGTGGCGATGCCGCTGGTGGCGCTGGCGCGGACGCTGGGCTTCCGCACCATCGTGGTGGACGGGCGGCCGCGCTTCGCGACCCCCGAGCGCTTCCCGGACGTCGACGAGCTCAGGATCGGCATTCCCTCGGACCTCGTGCAAGAGGTCCCGCTGGTCCCGAGCACGGCGCTGGTGCTGGTGGCCCACGACTACAAGTACGACCTGCCCGTGCTGCGGCACGCGCTCGGCACGCCCGTCGGCTACATCGGGCTCCTGGGAAGCACGCGGCGCGGCGCGGCGATCCTGAACCTGCTCCGGGAGGAGGGGCTCGCCGAGGCCGCCCTGGCGCGCGTGCGTGTGCCCATCGGGCTCGATCTCGGCGCCCGCTCGGCGCCCGAGATCGCGCTGGCCATCATGGCCGAGATCGTGGCGGTGCAGCATGGCGCCACCGGCCTGCCCCTGTCGGAGAAGGTCGGCCGGGCGCCCCGATGAGCCCCGCAGGGGCGAAGAGGCCCGGGCGCAACGTGGAGTCTTCCACGTTCAGGCGAGATGGACAGAGCCCCGCAGGGGCGAAGAGGCCCGGGCG
>MGBV01000008.1:15245-24659 GCA_001788415.1 Candidatus Rokubacteria bacterium GWC2_70_16
GGCGAAGAGGCCCGGGCGCAAGGTGGAGTTTTCCACGTTCAGGCGAGATGGACAGAGCCCCGCAGGGGCGAAGAGGCCACGGTCGCGTCGACGCCCCGATGAGGGCCGGAGGCCCGAAGAGGCCCGGGCGCAACGTGGAGTCTTCCACATTCAGGCGAGATGGACAGAGCCCGACAGGGCGAAGAGGCCCAACCGCAGCCCGAAGTCATCCACATTCAAGCGAGATGGTTAGATGAAGCCGGTGGCCGTGCGACGGGACGAGGCCGCGGCGGCGACGCTGGAGGGGAGGATCGCCTGTCACGACGTGCGGGACGGCGAGGGGCGCGTCGCGATCCGCAAGGGCCAGAGCCTGGATGCCGCGGCGGTGCGGCTCCTGCTGGCATTGCCCTGGGAAGAGGTGCATGTCCTCGAGCTGGAGGCTGGAGATCTGCACGAGGAGCCGGCCGGGGCGCGGCTGGCGCAGGCGGCGGTGGGGGAGGGCGTCGAGGTGAAGGGATACAGCGGCGGGCAGTGGACGCTCGCCGCCGCGCATCGCGGGCTGCTGCGGGTCCGCGAGGCTGCGCTCGCGCAGGTGAATGCCCAGCCCGGGATCGCGGTGTTCACCCTGTACGATCTCCAGCCGGTGGAGGCTGGCGAGATCGTCGCCAGGGCGAAGGTGACCCCGCTGGCCATCGCCGAGCAGGTGGTGAAGCGCGTGGAGAAGTGCGCGTGGGGAGCCCGGGGGCTGTTGGGAGTGCTGCCGTTCGCCCCGCGCGCCATCGGCGCCGTCACGCGCGAGACCCTGGACGCCCGCCAGCGCGCGAGGTTCGAGGCGGTGCTGCAGGAGAAGGTGGACTGGTTCGGCTCCCGCCTGCTGCCGGTGCGCTACTCCGGGGGCGACGCGCGCGCGGTGGGCGGGGAGATCACGACGCTGGTGGGGGCCGGGGCCGATCTCCTGATCGTCGCCGGGGCCAGCGCGCTCGATCCGCTCGATCCGGTCTTCCTCGGCATCGGGCTTGCCGGCGGGCGGATGGAGCGGGTCGGGGTGCCAGCGCACCCGGGCAGCCTGCTCTTCGTCGGCGAGGCGCTGGGCCGCCCGGTGCTTGGCATGCCCACCTGCGGGATGTTCTCCCAGGCCACGACCTTCGACCTCATCCTTCCGCGGCTCCTCACCGGCGAGCCCATCGGCAACGCCCAGCTGGCCGCCCTCGGCGCGGGAGGGCTCCTGTCCCAGGACAGCGCCTTCCGCTTCCCGCCGTACCGGAAGACGGCGGCGCGGGGCGAGCTGCCAGAGTAGCGCCGTGGTCTACAGCACGGTGATCCGCGACCGCTTCCGCCACCCGCGCTTCCGCGGCCGGATCCCGGAGCCTCAGGCCGCCTTCGAGGACGTGAATCCCCTCTGCGGCGACCGGATCCGCATCGAGTGCCGCATCGTGAACGGCACGCTGTCGGACGCCAGGCACCACGGCGACAGCTGTGCCATCTGCGCGGCCTCGGCGGACATGCTGCTGGAGATGGTGGTGGGCCGCGCCACCGACGAGGCGGCCGCGGTCCCGGCGGCCGCCGTCATCGAGCGCCTGGAGGCGGAGATCCGTCCCACACGGATGCGCTGCGTCACCCTGCCCATCTCCGTCCTCCACTCCGCCCTCTCCGCCGTGAAGGCGCCGCCTCGATGAGCCCCGTGACCCTGGGCGAGCGCTGCCGGGCCGACTTCCCCATCCTCTCCCGCACGGTGCACGGGTACCCCGTCGCGTACCTCGACTCCGCGGCCTCCAGCCAGAAGCCGCGCCAGGTGATCGAGGCCATCCAGCGCTACTACGAGCGCAGCCACGCCAACGTCCACCGCTCCATCCACACTCTGGGCGAGGAGGCCACGGAGCTGTACGAGAACGCCCGGGACGCCGTCCGCGCCTTCATCGGCGCGCGCTCGCGCGAGGAGATCGTTTTCACCCGCGGGACGACGGAGGCGATCAACCTGGTGGCCCAGGTGGTGGGGCGGACGCTCGTGCCGGGCGACGAGGTGCTGGTTACCGAGATGGAGCATCACTCGAACCTGATCCCGTGGCAGCTGGCCTGCCGCGACCGGGGCGCGGTGCTCCGGGCGGTGCCGGTGCGGGACGGTTGCCACCTGGACCTCGACGCCTTCCGCCGGCTCCTCGGCGGACGCACGCGCATCGTGGCCGTGACCCATGTCTCCAATGTTCTCGGGACGATCAACCCCGTGGCCGAGATGGCGCGCGCGGCCCATGCGGCGGGCGCTCTCGTGCTGGTGGACGGAGCCCAGGCCGCGCCCCATCTGGCGCTGGACCTCGCCGGGCTCGGCGCCGACTTCTATGCCTTCTCGGGGCACAAGATGCTGGGGCCCACGGGGATCGGCGTGCTCTACGGGCGCCAGGAGGTGCTCGATCGGCTGGAGCCCGCCTGGGGCGGGGGCGAGATGATCAAGGAGGTGTGGATCGACCGCGCCCAGTGGAACGACCTGCCGTGGCGCTTCGAGCCCGGCACCCCGCCGATCGCAGAGGCGGTGGGATTGGCGGCGGCGGTGGAGTACCTCGACACGCTCGGCATGCCGCGCGTGACCGCCCACGAGCAGGAGCTGACGCGACTCGCCCAGGAGGCGCTCGCCGCCCTCCCGGGCGTCACGCTGTACGGGCCTCCGCCCGGCGAGAGGCGGGGGGCCGTGGTGGCGTTCAACGTCGAGGGCATCCATCCCCACGACGGTGCGGCCATCCTCGACGAGGCGGGCATCGCCGTGAGAGCGGGGCACCACTGCGCCCAGCCCCTGATGAAGCGGCTGGGCATCGTCGGCACGCTCCGGGCGAGCTTCTGCGTCCACAGCATCCAGGCCGAGGTCGAGCGGCTCGCCCGGGCCGTGTCCACGCTCCAGGCCCAGCTCTGACGCGAGGCGGGTGAGGACGGCGTGGACGAGACCCGACCGGCGCCGCGGGATGCCCTTCACTCGCCGCGATTCGCCCAGCCGGCCACCTTCATGCGGCTGCCCCACCTGCGGGATCCGGCTGCGCTCGACGTGGCGATTCTCGGCATCCCCTACGACGGCGGCACATCCTACCGGCCGGGGGCGCGCCACGGCCCGCGCCACATCCGGGAGCAGTCCTCGCTGATCCGCAACTACAACCCCGCGCTGGCGGTGTCCCCCTTCGAGCGGCTGCGGGTGGCGGACTACGGCGACGTGGACGTGGCGCCCCTCTCCATGGAGCGCACCTTCGAGGCCATCGAGCGCGAGGTGGACGGCCTGACGGCGGCCCGGGTGGTCCCGCTCGGAGTGGGCGGGGATCACTCGGTGACGCTGCCGATCCTCCGGGCGCTGGCGCGGCGGCACGGGCCGCTGGGTCTCGTGCACTTCGACGCCCATCCCGACACCTGGGACGAGTACGGAGGCTCCCGCCACTTCCACGGCAGCACTTTCAGGCGCGCGGTGGAGGAGGGCGCCGTCGACGGGCGGCGGGTGCTGCAGATCGGCATCCGCGGCCCGGTCCGGGGCCCCGGCGATTTCGACTTCCACGCCGAGCGGGGCCTCGAGGTGGTGCGCATCGAGGAGGTGAAGGAGCGCGGCCTGGGCGCCGTCTGCGCGCGGCTCGACCGCCTGCGGGGGGCCCCCGTCTACTGCTCTTTCGACATCGACGCGGTGGATCCCGCCTACGCGCCCGCCACGGGCACGCCGGAGGTGGGTGGGCTCAGCGCCTACGAGGCGCTGGTGCTCGTGCGCGCGCTGCGCGCGCTCCCGCTGATCGGCGCCGACGTGGTGGAGGTCTCGCCCCCCTACGACGGGCCGGGCCAGGTGACGAGCCTGCTGGCGGCCAATCTCCTGTTCGAGCTGCTGTCCGTCCTCGCCCTGCGCCGGTAGCCGCGCTGCCGCGTGCTATCATGAGCGGCGGGAGGCGGCCATGAGGCGAGGCCTGCTGTGCGGTCTGGTTCTGCTCGGGTTCGCCGTGGCGCTGGGGCCGCTGCCCGGCTTTCCGGCGCCTCCCGCTCCGGTCTCCCTCCTCGAGCTGGACGGCGCCATCACCCCCGTCACCGTGCGTCTCGTCGCCACCGCCGTGGAGCGGGCGCAGGCGGAGCGCGCCCAGGCGCTGATCCTCCAGCTCGACACCCCCGGCGGGCTCGAGCGCTCCATGCGCTCCATCGTGCAGTCGATCCTCAAGTCCGAGGTCCCGGTCATCGTCTACGTGGGCCCCACCGGCGCGCGCGCGGCCTCCGCGGGGGTCTTCATCACCATGGCGGGCCACGTGGCCGCCATGGCGCCGGCCACCAACATCGGGGCGGCGCACCCGGTGGCCGTGGGCGGCGGCAGCGACAAGGAGATGATGAAGAAGGTCGAGAACGACGCGGCCGCCTTCGCCCGCACCATCGCCACCGAGCGCGGGCGCAACGTCGAGTGGGCCGAGAAGGCCGTGCGCTCCTCGGTGTCGGCCACGGAGCGCGAGGCGGTGAAGCTCCGGGTGGTGGACCTCGTCGCGGAGAACATCCCGGATCTCCTCGCGAAGGTGCACGGGCGCACCGTCAAGACCACGCGGGGCCCGGTCACGCTCCAGACGCGGGAGGCGCCGGTGAAGCGCATCGAGGTGCGCTTCCGCGACCGCTTCCTAGCGCTCATCACGGACCCGAACGTCGCCTACATCCTCATGATGGTCGGGATGCTCGGGCTGTTCTTCGAGCTGTCGAACCCCGGGGTGATCCTGCCCGGGGTGCTGGGCGGCATCAGCCTCATCCTGGCCTTCTTCGCCTTCCAGAGCCTGCCCATCAACTGGGCGGGCCTGCTCCTCATCCTCTTCGGCGTGGCGCTCCTCATCGCGGAGATCAAGATCGTGAGTCATGGCGTGCTCTCCATCGGCGGCGTCGTCGCCATGATCCTCGGCTCGCTGATGCTCTACGACGCCCCGGAGACGGGGATGCGTATCTCGTGGTACGTCATCGTCCCGACCGTGGGGAGCACGGCGGGGCTCTTCATCTTCGCGCTCTCCTACGGCGTCCGGGCCCTGTACCGGCGGCCCAGCACGGGGGCCGCGGGTATGGTGGGGGAGGCGGCGGTGGCCCGGACGGCGCTCGATCCCGAGGGACAGGTGCTCGTGCAGGGCGAGCTGTGGCGCGCCGTGGCCCGGGACGGGCCCGTAGCGGTGGGCGAGACGGTGCGGATCACGGCGGTGGAGGGGCTCACGCTCGACGTGGTCAGGGCAGGCAACCCGCGGCAGGACCGCGAGGAGACACACGCATGAGCGGCTTCGAGATGCTCTTCGGGATCATTCCGGTGCTGGTGATCGTGATCTTCGTGGTCGGCTCGTCGGTGCGGATCCTCCGGGAGTACGAGCGGGCGGTCATCTTCCGCTTCGGCCGCCGCGCCAGCGCCGTGCTCAATCCGGGCGGCGACGGCTCCGGGCCGGGGCTCGTGCTGCTGATCCCGTTCGTGGACAAGATGGTGAAGGTGAGCCTCAGGACCATCACCATGGACGTCCCGCCCCAGGACGTGATCACGCGCGACAACGTCTCGGTGAAGGTCAACGCCGTGATCTTCTTCCGCGTGCTCGACGCCGCGAAGGCCGTGATCAGCGTCGAGGACTACCTCTATGCCACCTCCCAGATCGCCCAGACGACGCTCCGGAGCGTGCTCGGGCAGCAGGAGCTCGACGACCTGCTCGCCGCGCGGGACAAGATCAACCAGCAGCTCACCCGCATCATCGACGAGCACACGAACCCGTGGGGCATCAAGGTGGCCGCCGTGGAGGTGAAGAACGTCGACCTGCCGCAGGACATGCAGCGGGCCATGTCCAAGCAGGCCGAGGCCGAGCGCGAGCGGCGCGCCAAGGTCATCAACGCCGACGGCGAGTTCCAGGCCGCCGCCAAGCTCTCCGAGGCGGCGGACGTGCTCTCGCGCTACCCCATCGCCATCCAGCTCCGGTATCTGCAGACCATGCGGGAGATCGCCTCGGAGCGGAACACGACGACGTTCTTCCCGCTGCCCATGGAGCTCTTCGGCCCGGTGATCAACGCCTTCAAGGCGGCCCAGACGCCGCAGCCGCCACAGATCCCAGCCGCCCAGTGACACGCTGCTTGTGATGTTCCCCCTGCGTGGGTAGAATACGGGGGCTGTCGCGCGGGGGGTTAGCTCAGTTGGGAGAGCGCGGCGTTCGCAACGCCGAGGTCGAGGGTTCGAATCCCTTACCCTCCACCATGAGATCTTCGCGCGCAGTATCGCGTAGTTGCCCCTCAGTCGCCTCCCCGGCGTCCAGGAGCGTGGACGCCGGTGGACGCGGCTGAACCCCTCCCAGCGCCGAATCGAGGTCCATCCGGCGCTCGTGCCGCTCGCGCTCCGGGTGGCCGTAGGTCCCCGCGGTCTCCTCGATGCTCGCGTGCCCGAGCTGATTCTTCCGAACCAGGACTACGAGGAGTTGCTGCGGATCGCCGAGGGCTGCCGGGCGTCCTCGCCCTCGCGGCCGGCGGCCGTCGCCCGCACGCGCGCGCGGCACCGGGCGAGCACCGCGAGGACCTCGAAGGGCTCCTCCACCTGCATGTAGCACGGCACGCCGCGGGCCTCCAGCCAGGCCTTCGCGGCCACGTTGTGCCCGTGCTCGCCCATGAAGGTGACGAGAACCGGCTTGGCCGGCTGACGCCGCGCGCGCTCGACGAGGAAGTCGAACGAGGGCACGCCGGTCTCGCTGGTCAGCATCAAGATCACCACGACCGCGTCCACGCACCGGTCGGCGAGCACCGCGTCGAGGGCGTCCCCGTAGGCCCGCTCGTAGCCGTGGAGCCCGACGCTGCCGAAGATGTCCACGGGGTTGCGCATGCGGATGAAGGACGGCGCCAGGGCCTGGAGACGCGCGAGCGTCCGGGGCTCGAGCGGGGGCACCTCGAGGCCGATGGCGCGACAGAGGTCGGTCAGGCACACGGTGAACGCGCCCGACGGCGAGAGGAAGGACACGCGATTGCCGCGCGGCAGGCCCACCGCGTCGAGCGCCCTGGCGACGTGGAAGAGACTGGAGTACCGGTGGATGCGGGTGACCCCGGCCTGTGCGAGCGCCCCGTCCACCACGCGGCCGTCGCCCGCCAGCGCCCCGGTGTGCGCCAGCGCCGCCGCCGCGCCGGCCTCGGAGGCGCCCCCCTTGAGGAGGATCACGGGCTTGACGCGCGAGACGCGCCGGGCGATGCGCAGGAACTCCCGTGGGCGCGCGATGCTCTCGAGGTACAGAAAGATCGACCGCGTCTCCGGGTCGTCGCCGAGGTAGTCGAGCATGTCACTCTCGTCGAGGTCCACCTTGTTGCCGAGGCCGACCGAGCGGGCGACGCCGAAGGGCTCGGCCGACGTGATGTGGCGGAGCGAGATGCCACAGAAGTTCCCGGTCTGGGCGACGTAGGACACGCTGCCGCGCGGCACCCGCCCGAGCGGGAAGAACGACGAGGTGAAGCCGGCCGGCGTGGAGACGTGCCCCGTGGTGTTCGGGCCGATGACCCGCACCCCTGCCTCGCGGATCGCGCGCCCGAGGTCGGCCTGGAGCGCCGCGCCCATCTGGTCCACCTCGGCGAACCCGCTCGCCGCCAGCACGACGGCCCGGATGCCCCGGGCGCCCAGGGCCCGCACGGTCGCGGGTGTTTGCGCGGCCGGCAGGGTGACGATGGCCTGGTCGATGCCGTCGGGCAGCTCGTCGAGCGTCGCGCGAGCCTGGATCCCCTCGATCCGGTCGGCGCGCGGGTTGACGAGGTGGAGCTCGCCCCGGAAGCCGTTGGCGAGGATGTTGCGGACGACGACGTTGCCCGGCTTGCCGGGTGTTGACGACGCACCGACGACGACGACGCTCCGCGGGGCGAAGAAGGCGTCGAGCGGGTGCGCCACGCCGGTTCTCACGGCGTGGGCGCCGGGGAAAGGACGACGAGCGCGTCCACGGCCACCGGCGTGGCGCCTCGGACGATCAGGGGATTGACGTCGATCGCGGCGATGTCAGGGTGGTCGAGTCCGATTCGTCCCACGGCGACCAGGCTCCGGCCGAGCGCTCCGCGGTCCACCGCCGGCAGGCCGCGCACCGGCTCGAGGATCCGTCGGGCACGGAGGGCGCCCAGCATCTCGCGCGCATCCCCGCGGCTGAGCGGGGCGACCCTGAACACCGCGTCCTGCAGGATCTCGGTGAAGATCCCGCCCAGGCCCAACATCACGCAGGGACCGAACTGCGGGTCGCGCACCATGCCGAGCGCGAGCTCGCGGCTGCCCCGCACCATCTCCTGCACGAGGAACTCTCCGCGGAACCCGGGTCCGGCGCGTGCGCGGAGGGTGCCGAGCGCGGCCCGCAGCGCCCGCTCTCCGCCGAGGCCGAGCGCGACCAGCCCCCGCTCCGTCTTGTGGGCTTCCCCGGGCAGGGAGGCCTTGAGCGCGACCGGGTAGCGGATCCACCGCGCGGCGGCCGCCGCCTCCGCCGATGTCCGGACCAGGGCCTCGCGCGTCACCGGCACGCCATACGCGGCGAGGACGCGCTTGCTGTCGTGCTCGGACAGGACGCGCTCGCCGCGCCGGCGGGCGGCGCGGATGAGGCGCTCGATCCCGGCGGTCGTTCTTCGCATGGTCCTGCGGCAAGCGGGATTGTAACCGCCGCTGGCGGTGGACGCCAGGCCGGCGGCGGCACGCTGGATCCGGAGATGGGTCGAGGCTTCCGCTGGCGCCATCCCGAGTCCTGTCCGGGCCTCGCCGGGGCCGGCGGCCGCTTGCCGCGCGGGTGAATCCCCTTGGCGGTGGGCAGCGCCCAGGCCAGGTCGCGGGCGCCGTGGATGTGGCACTTGCGGTTGGCCGCCGGGTGCTTGTCCACCTTATCCGCTTGATTCTCATCAATGTGCGACGATGGTGGTGCATGGGCCGATCCCTCGGGACGCACTGAAAAGCGGCGTACGGGAAATCCGTGCGCGCCGTTAGAGGTGGCGGGGGCTGGAGACGGGCTCACGGCGAACCTAGACAGGCACGAAGCGGGAAACGGCGGACACAGCCAAGGGGAGCCTGGGGGGTACCGCGGCAGTCCTCGACCCTACTACGCTCTGACCTGCGTGACTGCGGTGGAGACGGCGGGTGAGTTCGTGAGAAGGTGGGGGATGCGACGGGACAGAAGCCGGACCCGCCTGCTGGCCGTCGGTGAGGCGCTGCTCGTCAGCGCCATCTGGGCATCCTCCTTCGTCATCATCAAGGTCGGGTTGGCCCACATGCCGCCGCTGACCCTGGCGGGCTTGCGCTATTTCGCCGCCTTCCTGCTGCTCCTCCCGGCGATGGCCCTGAACGGCGGGCTCACGCGAAACCCCGCCCCCGGCCACTGGTGGCAGCTGTTCCTGATGGGGCTCTGCGCCTACCCGTTGAGTAACGGTGCGCTCTTCTGGGGGCTCCAGTACGTGCCGGCGACCACTGGCGCCTTCCTGTTCAGCCTGCTCCCGCTGCCGGGCTTGTTCCTC
>MGBV01000009.1 GCA_001788415.1 Candidatus Rokubacteria bacterium GWC2_70_16
ATCGGGCCCCGTATGCTGGCCCGCATCGCGAAGCGCACCGGCTTGCGTCCCGAAGACCTGTGAGTAGCGGCTACTGCCGAACTACCCGCTCCAGCGGGCCGGCGGGCTCGCGTTGCTCGCCCCCCGGCCGCTGAGCGGTGCGTTAGGCGCTCAGAGAGAAGCCCGGGCACCGACAATCTGGACTATCGAGAAGCAGATGAATCAAGCTGAGGACAGGGTTGTGATATTCGCCGACGTGCTTGGCTTCTCAGCGTTAACGGAAGGCAACACTCTCAACGTTGAGGCGCTGAAAGCGCTCGACGGACCGTTCGCCTCGAACATCGATGACCTCCTCCTGGCGCACCAGGATCCGCTGGCGCGGGTGTTCTCTGCGTTTCACTTTTCCCTTCGCGCTACTCTCCAGTTGGCGCAGATGCGCCATCGCTTCACTGCGATCACGTTTTCCGATTCCGCGTTCATCGCAACGAACCATCTGGTCGAGGCGACGGATTTGGCAGTGGGGTTGATGCAGTCTCTCCTATCGCAAAAAGTTCCCGTCCGAATCGCGGTCGCCCATGGATCATTTGCGGCGCTTCGCTTCAGATCAGACATCACTGCCGGTGGTGGAGATCATGCAGCTCACTTCCTCGGGACTGGTGTGGTTCGCGCGAACGCAGCCGAGGGCTGCGGCATCAAGGGACTCAGGATCTTGCTCCATCCCTCCGCGGAGGCGCTTCTGAACGATCCAGCGCACAATCCGCCTATTGCGCGCGAACGCCGAGTCCGCATCGTCGACTGCTCCCCGACAGAGATCTCTAATACGGTGGGCGTCACGCATGAGGTCGATTATTGGCGTTTCGGCAGGACTGCGGAGGCTAAAGCGTGGCACGCTCTTCAAGATATGTGGAAGGATGCGCCTGCGGTAGCGGCAAGTCACTACGAGGCGACGGCAGAGGCAATAAGGCGTATGTGGATCGCCCAAGGCGAGGCCCCGCTCAAGAACCTTCGTCGCCGTACGCTTCCCAAACGAATCCAGCGGATGCCACTTGCGTGATGCCGATAGGGCGCGAACCCGTGGCGCTGATCAGCGCGCCTAACAACATGGTCGAGCGGGCCGGCCCAGAGCGGCCGGCCGCTCACCATGCTCGTTCGGCGGACAAATAGGGCGTCTGTCGGTGAAGGTGAACCTGACTGATATTGTCGCTTGGTGGGGTGCGATCGTCGCGACGATCGTCCTCCTATGGGACGTATACAAATGGACCCACCGCGGCGCAGATGTTCGGGTGGAGGCAGCACCGAACATGAAGGTCTTCCCCAAGTTGCCCCACACCGGCGATACGAACTACATCTTTGTTGCGGCGACCAACCACGGTGCCCAGCCCACCCCTCTGTGCCAATGATCGTGAGACACCGACCTCCCCTGCAATTACTGTAGAGGGCGGAGAGAGGTGTCTCGATCATGGCGAGCGCGAAGAAGTCGAATGCGCGGCGGCGGCCAGCCCCGGCTGCCCAGGAGGAAAGGCCTAATGCTCCGAGTTCGACGAAGGTGAGTGGCTCGGCGGCGGCACTCCACGTCGTGCCCACGTCCCCACTCCCGGATCCCGAGGTGCCCGAGCGCGCCGCGAGGCGCCGGTTTACCGCCGAGTACAAGCTGCGCGTCCTCCGCGAGGCCGACACCGACGCGGGGGCGGGCGAGATCGGCGCCTTGCTCCGACGCGAGGGGCTGTACTCCTCGCACCTCACGACCTGGCGCCGGCAGCGCGAGCAAGGGGCGCTGGCCGCCCTGACGCCGAAGAAGCGGGGCCGGTCCGCGGGGCCGGTGTCACCGCTGGCGCGCCGGGTGGCCGAGCTCGAGCGGGAGAAGGCGCGCCTGGAGCGGCGGCTCAAGCAGGCGGAGACGATCATCGAGGTCCAAAAAAAAGTCTCCGAGATCTTGGGCATCCCCCTGAAGACCTCCGACGACGCCGGGAGCGGCTCCTGAGCGCCGTGACGGACCTGGCGCCGACCGTGGGCACCCAGGCGGCGTGTCAGGCGCTCGGCATGAGCCGGGCGACGGTGTATCGCCACCGCCGGCCTCGCCCCACGCCCGCGCCGCGCCCCCGGCCGGCCCGGGCCCTCACCGCGGCCGAGCGGGACGCGGTGCGGGGCGAGCTGCACCAGCCCCGCTTCGTCGACCTCGCGCCGGCCGAGGTCTACGCCACCTTGCTGGACGAAGGACGCTACCTCTGCTCGCTGCGCACGATGTACCGGGTCCTGGCCGCCGCCCACGAGGTGCGCGAGCGGCGGAACCAGCTGCGACATGTGGCCCCCACGCCCGAGCTGCTCGCCACCCGGCCCAACGAAGTGTGGTCCTGGGACATCACCAAGCTGCTCGGCCCGGCGAAGTGGACCTACTTCTACCTCTACGTGATCCTCGACATCTTCAGCCGGTACGTGGTCGGCTGGATGGTGGCCCACCAGGAGCGCGCCGCGCTCGCCGAGCGACTGATCGAGGTGGCCTGCGAAACGCAGGAGATCGTGCCGGGCCAACTGACGATCCACGCCGACCGTGGCGCCTCGATGACCTCGAAGCCCGTCGCCTTGCTGCTCGCCGATCTCGGCATCACCCGCACGCACAGCCGCCCGCACGTCTCCAACGACAACCCGTTCTCGGAGGCGCAGTTCAAAACGCTCAAGTACCGCCCGACCTTCCCAGAGCGGTTCGGGAGCCTCCAGGCGGCGCGGGCTTTCTGCCAGCCGTTCTTCCGCTGGTACAACGCCGAGCACCGCCACACCGGCATTGCGCTGCTGACGCCAGCGATGGTGCACTACGGCCAAGCCGAGGCCGTCCGCGCCCAGCGCGCGGACGTGCTTGCCGCGGCGTACGCGGCCCATCCCGAGCGCTTCGTGCGCAAGCCGCCGACGCCGCCCGCGGTGCCGGACACCGTCTGGATCAACCCGCCGGCGCCGAACGTCGGGCCAGAACCAAGAATTCCGGACGCCATGGCTTCTCAGCTCCAAGACCAGCGTCTCAGCGGCTCCACGATCGACGATCTCGAGGGGGGCCGCTATCTCGACACCCCGGAAAACGAGGCCACCGCCGTCAGGCGGCCGGCCCTCACGTCCGGGGTTCGACAGTAAATGCGTGCCCTCGGTGTCTCAAAGTCGTTGACACATTCCGCACCACTGTGACCCACCTGGCAGGAGTCCACTACCCGTCGCTCCGGCACAAGCTGATGCGTCGTAAAGGCCAGCACTTTCTTGTCTTCAACAATGCTCTCGGTACGCCTTTTCCCCATGTCTTGCCGCCGGGTGAGCGATGGACAGGCGCGATCGATCAGGACGACGCGATCAAGAAATACGGTACGCGCGGCAGATTCCATTGCGGTGTCTTTCACTCGCAGTCGAAGAAGGCCGTCTACCGACGTGTCCGTTTCAACTAGAGGCCGCCGAACCTCGCAGTGCACCGGGCCGGGGCTCGCGTTGCTCGCTCCGGCCGGTGACCGCGAACGTTAGATTGCTCAACGTGAATGGTGGTGTCCCGAGTGGTGTGGAAATAGAGAAATGGCGCATTCTTCCGGTGGGAAGTCCAACCACCAACCGGCCGTCCGGCAAGACGGCCGCCGGAGGAATGCGCCATGGCGAAGCGTATCAAGAAGTCGGAGCGGCTGCCTGAGGATCGGCCGGCCGCGTTGGGCGAGCTGATTCATGCCCAGGTCCGGGTCGCGATCGAGACGGCGGTGCACGAAGAGCTGGCGCTCGCGCTCGGGGCCGGGCGCTACGAGCGCCACGACGCGCGGCGCGGGTACCGGAACGGCGTCAAGACGCGCACGCTGACGGGCCCGACCGGGCCGCTGGCGCTCACGTTGCCCCGCGCCACACTGGGGGCGCCGGGCGGCGAATGGCGCTCGACGATCGTGCCGCGCTATCAGCGCCGGATGCGCGAGGTGAACGAGGCGGTGATCGCGACGTACTTGGCGGGGGGGAACCAGCGGCGGATCCGCGGCGCGCTGCACCCGCTGCTCAAGGCGGCGCCGCTTTCCAAGAGCGCGGTCTCCCGGATCGTCGCCACGCTGAAAGATGGGCTGACGGCCTGGACGGCGCGTGCGCTCGCCGAGGTCGACCTCGTCTACCTCTATCTCGACGCGGTGTGCGTCCGGGTGCGCAGCGCGGGCAAGGTCGCGAGCGCGCCCGTGCTGACGGCCGTGGCCGTGCTCGCCGACGGCCGCAAGGAGTTGCTCGCGCTGGAGCTGTGCGGCAGCGAATCGGGCGACGCCTGAAGGGCTTCGTCGCGGACTTGCAAGCCCGCGGGCTCCGCGCCCCGCTCTTGGCGATCATCGACGGCAATCCGGGCCTGCGCCCGGCCCTGAGCCGGACGTGGCCGGCGACGGCCGTGCAGCGCTGCGCGGTCCACAAGCTGCGCAACCTCGAGCGCAAGGCGCCCAAGCACGCGCTCGACGAGCTCCGCGAGGACTTTCATCGCATCGTCTACGCGGCGTCTGCCGACGCGGGCCGCGCGGCGTACACGGCGTTCGAACGCAAGTGGGCGACGCGCTGTCCCGGCGTCGGGCGCAGCCTGCACGAGGGCGGCGCGGAGCTGCTGACCTTCTTCACCTTCCCGAAGGCGCAGTGGAAGACGCTGCGCACCACGAACGTGATCGAACGGCTCAATGAGGAATTCCGCCGGCGCGTGAAGACGCAGGGATCCCTTCCGACGGAGGACGCCGCCCTGATCCTGCTCTTCAGCCTGGTCGCCAGCGGGCAGATCAAGCTCCGGAAGATCGATGGGCACGCGACGATCGCGACCGTCATCAGCAAGCGGCTGCGGCCCGCGGCGTGACGCCATCGAGCCGGGCTCTTGCGCTTCGCGTCCAGGGACGAGAGAATCGCGATCGCTCAGAGCCTCGTAGAGCGACGATCGCGAGCGAGGCAATACCCTGATATCCCCCTCGCCGCGATTCACGACGGTGTCGGTCGCGACCGGCGATCGATGGAATGCCGGAAGATCGCCTCTCGATTTTCCACATCAAGCGGGACGCTACCACGTGAATCCGCAACGCTTCGTCAACGACGTGGTCAAGCCGTGGGACGAGCTCAACGCTCTGCTGTCGCAGCGGTACGCGTTTCAGCCAGATCTGTCGGACGTGACTCGCCTCGCGGGCACCTTGGCGGTGGCCATCAAGCACCAAGCAGATCTTGCCGGCTACGCGGATCGTTCGGCAATCGACGCGGCGTCGCTCGACAATAAGCTGATGTCTGATGTTGGTGACTTCTGGAAGCACGGCCCTCTGCGTGATTCCGGGCGCAACAACTCGCTGTCCGTCAGCGCGATGTTCGAGTACGACCCTGGCCGGGGCTTCCGGTTCCTCCGAAACGGCCTCTTCATCCAACATGCGACGCTCGGTGAGCATGACTTTATGCACGCGTCCCTTGCGGCAGTCCGGTATTGGCTGACAACGCAGCGCATTGCCCTCAGCTGGTCAGGAGCGGTCGCCGAAGGTCCAGCGGAGTTTCATCCGAGCGCGTTTCTCCAGTACGATCCGAAGTATTGCATTCTGATGTCCAGCACACGCGTACGGTTTTTCGCCCGATCCGAAGGCGGAGACCTTGTACCCGCCGATCCTCCGGAGGGCCGGATTGAGATCTACTAGACGCTGGAGACAATCTAACTTCGGCATGCAGCCGGCGGCCTTCGGCCGCGGCTGATACCGGCGTTAGCCGGCGAGGTGAGATGCTGCATGCCAATTGAGTTGCTTGCCGACCATCCGTTGCTCGTTCCGGTTGTCTCAGGGTGGCACTTCGACGAGTGGAGCGACCGCTATCCCGGGTCAACACGCGCCGCTTGGACAGCGGAGCTGGCAGGTCGGTGCGAACGGGATCAGCTCCCCATCACTTTTGTGGCGCTGGTGGATTCTGAGGCCGTCGGCTCGGCCAGCCTGGTGGTCTGCGACATGGACACGAGGCCGGAGCTCTCACCTTGGCTCGCTGCGGTGTACGTCCTACCCGCCTTTCGACGGCGCGGGATCGCCACCGCGTTGGTGACTCACGCGCTTGCGCAGGCGCGACGGTTCGGCGACCGACACCTCTACCTGTGGACAGATAGCGCGGCGTCCCTGTACCGCCGGTTAGGTTGGCACCCGCTCGGCGAAGAACCCTATAAGGGCAAGACGGTGCTGGTGATGGTGTGCGATCTGCAAACCTAACGACGGCATGCAGCCGACGCGCAAGAAGCCGCGCGCGGCTGATGCCGGACGTTCGGCGGAGCAAGAGAGCAACCCGTGAAGGCGAGGGTTGGTGATCTCGAACGCGTTGTTGACGAGTATCTGGCCGGAGGCCAGGGGTTTTGGGACTTCCACAATGCGTTCGTGGACCTGTGGGTCGACGCGGAGCTTACCGATGACGAGGTTGACCGTTGGGAGAAGGCCTATGAGGTTGTGTACATGGCAGCTCCAGACCCTGTGCTGCCTGAGGACCGCAGTGTCGGCATCGTTGGAGAAGCTGAGCTCAAGTCCCGGCTTTCCGAGTGTCGCGGGCGAACCGCGTGACGGACGGCTGACTTCACTTCCAGCGAGCTGATTGATCGGGCGGCCGATTGAAGTTCACACGATATTTCGAAACGATACGCGCACGCTCGGATCGTGCGATGATTCGCGTGGAGTGGATCCAGTATGTCGTCCAACATCCTGTCAGGGAGGTGATTCAGGCGGACGGTCGCATTCGCCGCTGGGCGCCGATCCACGAGATGGACGGTAGGTACCTCCGCGTGGTGTTGCTGGCCGACGGCGAGACTGTACACAACGCCTTCTTCGATCGTTTGTTCGCGCCATGAAGATCAAATACTTCCAGGACACCGATACTCTCTACATCGAGTTCAGGAGCGGCGCCGTCGTCGAGACCAAGGATCTCGACGAGAACACCCAGGTTGATCTCGATCGCGCGGGGAACATGTGCGCCATCACGATCGAGCATGCCAAGGAACGCGCTGACCTCCCTCACTTCTCCTTTGAGCAGGTCGGAACCTGACCCACAGGTTGAGCTGACCCCCACCGGCCTCGAGCCCATCCGGGCGCTCCTGGCCCGGTGGAAGGCCGACCCGAACGCGACCTACCAGACGTGGTTCCTGTGGGAGGATCGGCTCAAGAACTTCCGGTCGATCCGGCGCGGCATCGGCCAGGTCGTCGCGGAGGTCGACGCGGGCACATTCGGGAACGCCTACAAGGGCTCGTCGCTGGAAACCGTGGTCGGGTCCATCGCCGAGCAGCGGCAGATCTTCCGGGGCGCTGATCACGCGTTTCTCTGGAAGCCCAAGCTGCGCATCCCCGACATCTACGAGAACCGCGAGAACCAGCTCGCCTTCGCGCGGTTCCTGAATTCATGCGTCTGCTGCACCGGGGACGAGGGCGTGGTCGCGGCGATCCGGGACCTCGACGCCCGGCGGATCAAGGGCTTGGGCCCGGCCGCCGCGAACCTGATCTACTTCGTGCACCCGACGATCGCGCCGCCGTTCAACACCGCGATCGTCAAGGGGTACAACGCGCTCACGGGCGCGAGCGTGAAGCTCGGCCGTTGGGACGAGTACCTGGCCATGCGGTCGGGTATCGTCGCGACGAACTCGCGTTACCGGGATCTCTTGTCGAACGATCTCGGAGCCATCGCCGGCCTTCTTTTCGACCTCGGCTCGGGACGATACGCCGCGCCGCCAAGAGCCGACGACGAGGTGGCGCGGGCCGCGTGGGAGGCGGACCTCGCCCGCGTTCGCGAGGAAGGCGCCAAGGCCGAGAAGCGGCTGGCCGCGCAACGAGACGGAGACCGGACGCACGCGGAGGTGCAGGGCTGGCTCCGCGATCTGGGAAGCGGATTGGGCTTCCGTGTCTGGGTTGCGGCCAACGACCGCGGTCGGGCATATACCGGAGGACGGCTGGGGGAGGGCTGCCTGGAAGCGCTCCCCGAGGCGCTCGCGGGCGGGCCAGGCGGGGATGCCGTGCGGCTCATCGACGTGCTGTGGCTCCACAGTGGCACCGGGCGTGTCGCCGCGGCATTCGAGGTGGAGCACACGACGTCGATCTACTCGGGTATCATCCGCTTGCTCGATCTGGCGCTCGGTGCGGCAGCCGAGTCGGCACGGGGACTCTTCCTCGTCGCCCCGGACGACCGCGAGGAAGAGGTGCGTGCTCAACTGGCGAGGCCCGCGTTCAGCCGGGTCGGCGACCTGCGCGTGCGCTTCCTGGCGTACAGCGAGCTGGAGACTCACCGTCACTCGATGGCACGATTTGGCCAGGGGATGAAGGCGGTCGAGGCAGTCGCACGCGCGCTGTCGTGAAGAGCGCTCGGTGAGAAGCCTGCTCATCGGCGTCGGCGTCCTGGCCGGCGTCGTCGTCGCCTTCATCGTGTGGCGGCTGTGGGCGACCCACGCGGGCGGGCTGAGAGCCTATCGCCGCCTGGCCGAGCGGGTCGCGCCCGTCGAGCAGAAGCTCGCGGCCGGCGTAGCGCCGGACCCCGCGGACCTCGAGCGCTTCGCCCGGGACCGGGAGACCCGCAAGGTTCTCTACAACGCCCTGGAACACCACGACAAGCTCGGTCTGTTCCCGGCGAAATATCTGACCGCCGAGGCCATGGCGGAGGCTGACCTCGTCGCGTGGTTGTGCCATCCCCATGAGCTGGGCGCGCCCCCCGACGAGATGGAGCTGATGGCGACGATCCCGTCGCCCGGAGAAGAGTTCGCGAACCACCGGTACTTCGTGTTCCGGTACAGGACGAAGCCGCCGCACTGGGCCGCGTCTGAGGGCTGGCTCGCGGGCGTCGCCGGCCCCTTCCCCGTGATGGGCGCCCCGTCGTCGAGCGCGCGCGGCACGTTCAGCCGGTTCGAGGCCTGGGACGCTCGCACGCCCGCGGAGCACGTCCGCGTCACGCACGAGGCCGTGATGGGGCGGCGGTAGCGTGAGCCTCACGAC
>MGBV01000010.1:0-10626 GCA_001788415.1 Candidatus Rokubacteria bacterium GWC2_70_16
ACCCCTTCGGGCAGGGATCGAAGGAGTGGATGAAGGTGGGCCCGCCGATGGAGAGCGCCTTCCGCACCTTGTTCATCATGTCCACCGCGTAGGAGGCGTCGACCGTCGCCACGTAGCGGCACTCCGGATGGCCCGCCGCGAGCATGCCGGCCGTGTTCTTCTTCCAGCGCGTATGCAGGATGCGCTTCACCGAGCCGGGGGGGCTGAAGGTGGTGTTGGCCCCGTAGGGCGTCGAGCCCGAGACCTGGATGTCCGTGTTGGCGTACGATTCGTTGTCGTAGAGGAAGATGAGGCAGTTGTACTCCTTGTGGGTGAGCGTCGCCGAGATGGCGCCGAGCCCCATGTCGGCTCCCCCGCCGTCGCCACAGAAGGCGATGACGTTGATCGGCTCGGCCTTCATCCTCCCCTTTCGCATGAGCGCCTTCAGGCCGGCGGCCGTGCCCAGCGCCGCGGACCCCGCCGAGCCGAGCTGGGTGTGCATCCACGGCACCACCCAGGGTGTCGTGTAGTAGGTGGTGTTCGCGACGTACATGCAGCCCGTGGCGCCGAGCACGATGGTCCGAGGCCCCGCGGCCTTGATCATCAGCCGCATGACGAGGGCCGACTCGCATCCCTGGCAGGTGCGGTGTCCCGAGGTGAAATACTCCTCCACGGACACCTTCTTCACGCCCTTGAAGAGCGGGAGGGCCTGCGGGACATTGGTGAAGGTCTCTGGCATGCCTCTATCCTCGCTTTGGCGTCTTGCGGGACGCCCTCTATTTACCAGCGACGCCCCGCTGCGCGGGGCTTGCCATGAGGTCGCACGGCATCTTCTTACCAGCGACGCCCCGCTGCGCGGGGCTTGCCATGAGGTCGCTTCGCATCAGGGTTACTCGCGGACGCCGAGCCAGTGGGTCTTGAGGTCGGACTTCCCGGCCCTGGCGGCGGCGAAGCACATGTCGGCCACCCGGGAGACGTCCGCCAGCGTGACCTCGCGCCCGCCGAGTCCCCCGATGAAGGACAGGAGCGGCGGCCGCTTGTCGGCGTTGTACAGGGCGGCCCGGATCTCGTTGGCGACCACGCCCGAGCCGAAGGGCGAGCCGAACGAGTAGTCGCGATCGATGACGCCGATGGCGCCGGCCCGCGACAGCGCCGCCGCCATCTTCTCCGTGGGGAAGGGCCGGAACCACCTCGGCCGGATCAATCCCACCTTCTTGCCCTGGGCCCGCATGTTGCGGATCCCGACCTTCAAGGGCAGCGAGATGGTCCCCATGCCCATCAGGATGACCTCGGCGTCCGCCGTCATGTACTCCTCGAACCAGGGGTTCTCCGGGCCTCGGCCGAAGACTTCCCGGAAGTCGGCGTAGGCCTCCTCGATGACGGTGTAGGCGCGGCTCATGGCCTCGTTGTTCTGCCGCCGGATCTCGATCACCCAGTCCTCGTTGGCCTGGGGCGCCACGGAGATGGGGTTGTCCGGGTGCAGTTGAAGATCGCCCCGGTCGTACTTCGGCAGGAAGCGGTCCACCTTGGCCTTGGTGGGCACCTGGACCAGCGCCTGGGAATGGGTGAGGAAGGCGCCGTCGGCCGAGATGGCGATGGGCAGGAACACCCGCCGGTCCTCGGCGATGCGGTAGGCCAGGAGCGCCGTGTCGAGCATCTCCTGGGCCGTGTCCACCCAGATGAGCAGCCAGCCGAGGTCGCGCACCACGAGGGCGTCGTTGTGCTCGACGCCGAAGGCGCCCGGATCGTCCAGGGCGCGGTTGCCCACCATGGCCACCATGGGGACGCGGAGCGGCGGCGTCACCGTCAGGCACTCCATGGCGTACATCCAGCCGACGCCCGAGGAGCCGCAGAACACGCGAGCCCCCACCGTCGAGGCGTGCTTGACGATCTCGAACTGGCTGTGCTCGCCCTCGGCCACGATGTACTCGGCGACGAGCTTGCCGTTGGCGATCTTCTTGGCGATGGCCTGCATCACCGTGTCGTAGGGGCGGATGGGATAGGCCGTGACGACGTCGATGTCCGCCAGCGTGAGCGCTTCCGCGCAGGCCTCGCTGCCGGAGATGAGCATCTCCGTGTCCCCCGATGCTGCTGCGATCGTCCTCGTCTCGACAGCCATCGTGGTCTCCTTGGTGGCTCGCTTCGCTCGTTCCTACGCCTTCTTCAGGCCGGCGTTCTCGCCGGGGATGCCCGTGGTGATCTCGATGCCGCCCGTGTCCAGATCTTGCTTCAATTCCTGCTCGTACTGGCCGCGGAAGCGGAAGCCGTGGGAGCGCGCGACGTGTGCCCCGTCCCTCGCCTTGGCCGTGAGCCAGGCCCGGTATCTGTCCTTGTCCTTCCGCCACGCCTCCCACTGGCTCGCGTTGTCGTCGAAGGCCGCCTCGTTCACCATGGTGATGCACTCCTTGGCCGGGCACACCGCCTCGCAGACGCCGCAGCCGCAGCAGGCTTCCATGTCGGCGTCATAGAGACCGTCCGGGGTGACGTCGAAGCAGGAGTCGGGGCACTGCAGCCAGCAGAGCGTGCACTTGACGCACTTGTCGAAGTCGATCACCGGCCGCATCGTGCGGCTCGTGAACTTCTTGAAGTACGGGTTCCGCTCCGGCACATAGCCCCTGCCGCCCTCCATGGGCTTGCCGACGGGGATGGCCGGGATGCTGACCCCCTCCCGCATCTCCCACCACTTCGGCTTCTCGAACGAGAACGGCGTCTCGGCGTTGCCCTCGGTGCTGTTCACCGGCCGGGTCTCGAGCCGCCCATGGGCCTTCCGGGCCGAGGCCACCTTGACCTCGGAGCCCCACTCCGCGTCCTTGATGGCCTGGCACACGGCGTCGAGGGACAGGAAGTCGGGCTTGATCCTGGCCAGCGCCCCCAGGATCCGCGCCTCCGTATGGTCTTCCCGGTATACCCAGAGCCCCGAGAAGGAGGCCTTGGCCCTGAGCAGCGCCAGCGTGTAGGGCGCCTCCTTCTTGTGGATGTCCTTGAGCAGATCCTCCGCCGGCTGGAGAGACGTCATGAGGAGCGTGCCGCCGGGCAGGGTCAGCCGGTTGATCGGCTGCAGGCCGTACCACGCCCAGGACTCGAGGCCCTTCGAGAGCGTGTCGTCCACGCAGATGGTGACGTCCACCTCCTGGGGCTCGTAGCGCGCCATGTTCTGCTCGAGCTCCTCCTGGCTGTCGGCCACGATGGCGAAGTCCTTGGCGGGGATGCCGTTGCGCTGCGGGCTGTCGCCGTAGCGGCCGAAGGCGATGCCCCAGCGGCCCGCCTGGCGCGCCGAGAAGACGATGCCCCGGCAGATGCGCGAGGCCAGGTTCTTCTGGAAGATGCCCCGGTACACGACCTCGCAGGTGAAATGCGCCATGCTAACCTCCTAGGCAGGCACGAAGGCCCGGGCGGGATTCCGACGGATTCGATGGGCGGCGGTCATTGGTCGGATGGTCCGACCAGACTATGCCTCCGATTCCCCCCCGGCTGTCAAGTGGACGTTTGCTATGGACAAATAGGTCGTTACGGCTAGATGGCGCCCCTGTCGCCCCCACCCGCCGCCAGGTTAGCCCCGATACCATGCGCTGTCGTCGCGGTGCGAACCATCGCGGCGAAGTACTGGTGGACGGTAGGATCCTCGGTGAGCTCGGGATGGAAGGCGGCGACCAGGACGCTGCCCTGCCTGGCCATCACGCACTCGCCCCCGAGCTCGGCCAGCGGCCTGACGGCAGCGCCGAGGCGCCGGATCCTCGGGGCGCGGATGAACACCGCCTTGAACCGCACGCTTCCCTGCCCGAGGTCGGCCTCGAGCTCGGTCTCGAAGGACTCCCTCTGCCGGCCGTAGGCGTTGCGCTCGGCCGCGATGTCGATGAAGCCCAGCGAGAACTGCGCAGGGCGCTCCACCTCGCGGGCGAGGAGGATGAGGCCGGCGCAGGTACCGAAGATCGGCCGGCCCGCCGCGTGGAACGTCTCCAGTGCGGGGACGAAGTCCCAGGCGTCCATGAGCTTGAGGAGCGTCGTGCTCTCCCCACCGGGAATGACGAGCCCCGACACCCCGTCGAGCTGCGCCGCCTTCCGCACCTCCACGGAGGGAACGCCGATGCGCGCCAGCGCCTTCCGGTGCAGGTCGAAATCACCCTGGAGCGCCAGCACCCCGATCTTCATATGCCCCGGCTCGCTTACGCTCGCCCGATTTCCATATCTCGCTCGCCTCGTCGTGCGACACGCCTCGGCTCGCCCGCCTCGCTCCGCTCGGGGGATCCCCGTCTCCGCTCGCCTCGTCGTGCGACACGCCTCGGCTCGCCCGCCTCGCTCCGCTCGGGGGATTCCCGTCTCCGCTCGCCTCGTCGTGCGACACGCCTCGGCTCGCCCTACCACCCCCGGGTTTGAAGAAGCTCGGATTCCTTGAGCTTGGAGGTCTCGATGCCGGGCATGGCCTCGCCCAGGTCCTCGGAGACCTTGGCCAGCACGTCTGGATCCTTGAAGTGTGTCGTGGACTGGACGATGGCGCGGGCCCGCACGGCCGGATCGGCCGACTTGAAGATACCCGATCCGACGAAGACCGCCTCGGCGCCGAGCTGCATCATGAGCGCGGCGTCCGCGGGGGTCGCGATGCCCCCCGCCGAGAAGTTGGGCACAGGCAGCTTGCCCTGCCCGGCGATCCAGCGCACCAGCTCGTAGGGCGCCCCCAGGTTCTTCGCCTCCGTCATCAGCTCCTCGGGCCCCAGCGTGGTGAGCCGCTTGATGCCGGACACCACGGCGCGCATGTGGCGCACGGCCTCGACGATGTTCCCGGAGCCCGCCTCACCCTTGGTGCGGATCATCGCGGCGCCCTCGCCGATGCGCCTGAGGGCCTCGCCGAGGTCGCGACAGCCGCAGACGAAGGGCACCTTGAAGGCGAACTTGTCCACGTGGAAGTGCTCGTCGGCCGGAGTCAGGACCTCGGACTCGTCGATGTAGTCCACGCCGAGGGCCTCCAGGATCTGCGCCTCGACGAAATGCCCGATGCGGCACTTCGCCATCACCGGGATGGACACCGCCTGCTGGATCTCCTTGATCTTCTTCACCGGCGACATGCGGGCCACGCCGCCGTCTCGGCGGATGTCGGACGGCACGCGCTCGAGCGCCATCACGGCCACGGCACCGGCGTCCTCGGCGATCTTCGCCTGCTCGGCATTGGTAACGTCCATGATCACCCCGCCCTTGAGCATCTCGGCCAGCCCCACCTTCAGTCTCAGCGTCCCCATCTCCATGTCCCTAGTTCTCCTGTTTGAGGGGTTATTCAAGGGCCTGCTGGAGGTCCTGGATCAGATCGCCGGGGTCCTCCAGGCCGACGGAGAGGCGCACGAGGCCCGGGCCGATGCCCATGGCCGCCTTGTCGGCGTCGGAGAGGCGGCGGTGGGAGGTGCGCGCCGGGTAGGTCCAGGTGGTCGCCACATCGCCGAAGCTCGGCGCGAACTCCAGGAGCCGCGTCCGCGCCATGAGCCGCTCCACCGCCAGCGCCCCGCCCCCCAGATCCACCGAGAGGATGGCGCCCATGGGCCCCGGCATCAGCCGGCGCGCCAGGACGTGCTGGGGATGGGACGGGAGCCCTGGATAGTGAGCGCGCGCCACGGCAGGATGGTGCTCGAGGAGCTGCGCGAGCAGGAGGGCCGTCGCCGACTGCCGCTCGAGCCGCACGCCGAGCGTCCGCGCGCCGCGCACGGCAAGCCATGCGTCGAAGGGCCCGAGGTTGGTGCCCGCCCGGATCATCGCCTCGCGCAGCCTGTCCATGTTCTCCTTGCGGCCCAGCACCAGGCCGCCCGTCATGTCGCCATGCCCCGAGATGAACTTGGTCAGGCTATGCATGACCAGGGTGGCCCCATGCTCGATGGGGCGGAGGACGGCCGGCGAGGCCATGGAGGCGTCCACGATGAGCTCGATGCCTCGGGGCTCGAGCCCTGCGGACAGCGCGGGCAGATCCGCCAGGAGCAGCAGCGGGTTGGACAGGGCCTCGACGAAGACGGCCCGGGTGCGCGGCGAGCAGGCCTCGAGGATGCGCCCGGTGTCGGTGGCGTCCACGAAGGTCGTCTCCACCCCGAGGCGCGCGCCCTCGGAGCTGAGGAAGGATGCCGTGGTCCCGTACAGATCGCGCGCCGCCACCAGGTGGTCGCCGGCCGAGAACAGCCCGAGGAGAAGCGCCGTCGTGGCCCCCATCCCCGACGCGCAGGCCACCGCGGCCTCGGCGCCCTCGAGCCGCGCCACGAGGTCCTCGAGCATGGTGTGGTTGCCTGTGCCGTAGCGCCCGTAGACGTACCCGGGGGTCTTGCCCTCCCACACCGACTCCACCGTCTCCACGTCCTCGAAGACGTAGACGTTGGTCTGATAGATCGGGGCCGTGAGCGGGCGGCTCGCCGAGGCCACGTCGCGGCCGCCCCGGGCTGCCAGGGTATGGAAGTTCACGCCGGGCCTCCTCCTGTGGCTACACGATGGGAACGGCCATCTCCGGCTCGCGAGCCGGGTGGGCGGGATGACGCCCTAGCTCCCGGATCGCCTCGGCGAGCCGCTTCATCCCTTCCTCGATCTGCGGCAGGGCGACGGCCGAGAACGACAGCCGCAGGGAGCGCTCGCCGCCACCGTCGCTGAAGAAGGCCTCGCCCGGCGTGAAGGTCACGCCGCGCGCCTGCGCCCGCGGGAGCAACGCGCCGGTCTCGAGCCCCTCGGGCAGCGTGAGGAGGAGCGAGAAGCCGCCTTCGGTCTCGGTCCACGTGACACCCGGGGGCATGAGGCGCGCGAGGGCCTCCAGCAGCGCGGACCGGCGCCGCCCGTACTCCCGCAGCGCTCGCGCCTGATGCCGCTCGAGGAGCCGGCGCTCGCAGAAATGGTACACGGCCGCCTGGAGCAGGGGGCTCGTATGGATGTCGGCCAGCTGCTTGGCCATCTCGAGCCGCTCGATCAGGGCCGGTGGCGCCACGAGCCAGCCGAGCCTGAGTCCGGGGAAGAGGATCTTGGAGAACGTGCCGATGTAGACGACGAGCCCCGCCGGATCCATGGCCTTGAGCGGTCCCGGGGGGCGCTCCCCGTAGAAGAGCGTGCCATCGAAACCGTCCTCGACGATGGGGAGCCGGTGCCGGACCGCCAGTTCCAGGAGCCGCTGGCGCACGGCCAGTGACATGGTGAGGCCGGTGGGGTTGTGCGCGCTCGGCTGGCAGTAGAGGAACTTGGGCGCCTGGCGCTCGAGGAGCCGCTCGAGGTGGAACAGGGAGAGCCCGGAGGCCGTCATGGGCACGGGCAGGAGCTCCGCACCAAAGGAGCGGAACACCTGCATGGCGCGGGGATAGGAGGGCTGCTCGATGGCCACGAGGTCCCCCGGATCGAGCAGGGTGCGAGCCACCAGGTCGAAGCCCTGCTGGGAGCCGTTCACGATCAGGATCTCCGCCGGGTGAGCCTCGACCCCGAAGCGCAGCAGATAGGCAGCCAGGTACCGGCGCAGGGGTGGATAGCCGGTGGGAGGGTAGTACTGGAGCAGCTCTCGGCCCTCTTCCCTGATGACCCGGTTGAGGACACGACGGAAGGCGTCCGTGGGGAACAGCGCGCTGTCCGGCATGCCCCCGGCGAAGGAGATCGTTCCAGGGGCCGTCCGGGCCGGCTGGCTGTAGCTGCGCCGCCGGTGCCGGTCGGCCAGGGCGACCTGGGCCCGCCTGGAGAGGAGTTCTGACCAGTCGAGCCTCGGCACGGCCGCCGGGGCGGGCTCCACCGAGGCGGGGACCCGCTCGGCCACAAAGGTGCCCTGCCCCACATGCGCCCTGGCCCAGCCAGCGGCGATCAGCTCCTCGTAGGCCGCGGCCACGGTGGTCCGGTTCACGCCGACATCGCGCGCGAGCTCCCTCGAGGCCGGCAGCTTCACGCCAGGCGCGAGCAGCCCCTGGCGGATCAGCCGCTCGAGATGGCTCTGGATCTGTCGGGCCAGCGGGACGCGCCCACCCTCCCCGCCCGCGCGCCTCAGGGGGATCTTCATGCGCCCACCATACCAGCCATTATCGAGTCATCAGGCACCATGTAAAGAGCCAATTGGATGTATCTTTCATCAGCCAATAGACGGGCGGTTCCGGCGTGGTAAGATTGCCGCCCCATGCCGGGTCTGGTCGTGCTCGAGTCCATGTGGAACCGGAAGGGCCAGCTCCTCGAGGACGAGCCCTCGGTGCTCCCCTACCTCAAGGCCATCAGGCAGTCGCTGGCCTGGGAAGGCATCCGGGTCAGCCTCGTCTACCGCCGTTTCTACAGCAACTACGATCTGGGCCTGCTCCTGGAAGAGGTGCGCCGGCGGCGGGCCTTTCAGGTCTGCTACATCGCCTCGCATGGTCGGCGGCGCACGCTGATGGGGATCGGCAACCGCGTCATCCGCCTCGGCGCGCTGGTCGAGCACTGCCGCCCCAGCCCGCGCATCGGCTACATCTTCGGCGCCTGCGACTTCGTGACGCCGGACACGGCGCGCGACTTCCTCGTCCGCACCGGCGCCCGCTTCGTCGCCGGGTACCAGAAGGCCATCCCCTGGACGGAATCGATGCTCGTGGACTGTCTCTTCCTCTCCTATCTCCTCGGCGGCACCATGAAGTGGGTGCGGACCAAGCACGGAGAGCGCCAGCCGCCCCTGCGCGAGCACGAGGACTTCGAGATCACCCGCTCGGAGAACCCGCAGAAGGTTGCGGGCCAGCTCTACCGGGACTTCCCGCTGGCCCACGACATCACCTTCTCCTGCTTCACCCTGGACCGCAGGTCCGGCCGCCCCCCCGAGCTGGTGAACTCCTTCGACGCCTACCGCAAGAGCGTGGATCGCTCCCGGCGCCTGGTGCGCCACCTCTAGCAGGCCGCCGAGAAGGGCCCATCTGCGGCGTTGGCGCCCTCGGCCGCACGCTCAACGTACAGGCAGTACGCCTCGCGTGCGGCCGTCGGGCGCCGCCTTGCATCTGGGCCCTTCTCGGCGGCCTGCGGGGACGAGGTATACTGGCGCGGGCGGTCGCGCCAGGCGAGACGTCCCATACCACCACCCAGCGAGGAGGACCAGATGGCCGAGATGAAGGAGTTCGCCGGCATCTACTACCGCGAAGGAGCCCTCGACCCGAAGACCATGCAGCTCGTGGCGATGGCCGCGATGGCGGCCGCCGGCTGCACTTCCTGAGTGCCCGGACGCTTCGCGGCTGCGAAGCAAGCCGGCGCCACGGACGACGAGATCTCCGAGACCCTCTACTACGCCATGCGGGGCGCGGCCCGCGCCGCGTGGAGCACCATCAAGGTCATTCCCGGCGTCGAGGATCTCAACAAGGAGTGGAAGACGACCTACGAGCGGGAACGCGGCACGTAAAGGAGCCGATCGCGATGCCCATGACGCCCAGCGACCAGGAGGAGGAGTACTTCGCGCGGCTGGAGTTCGAGCGCCGGAAGAAGGCGCTGGCCGAGCAGGAGAAGGAAGCCGAGGCCGCGGAGCGCCAGCGCGTGCTGGCGGTGGCGCGGAATCGCTGCCCCAAGTGCGGAGCCCCGCTCGTGACCATCACCTACCGCAAGGTGGAGCTGGACAAGTGCTCTGCGTGCGGCGGCCTGTGGTTCGACTGGGGCGAGCTGGACCAGGTGCTCGCCCAGGAGGGCGACACCGGCTTCCTGGGCGGGCTCAAGAAGATCTTCGGCTGAGCGCCATGGCTCAGGGCGAAGCGCCCATCAAGCAGGCCATCACGTGGATCGACGAGCAGCTGCGTGACAACCCGGCGGCCGACCGCGTCACGCTCCTCGACGAGGCGGGCCGCCGGTTCGATCTGACTCCGCTCGACGCCGACTTCCTCCTGCGTCACCTCGCCGACCGGGGCCGGGCGTGACCCGGAGCCAGAAAACGGAGGTGCAGGCCCGGTTCGGCGCCACGGCTGAGGCCTATGTCCGGAGCGCCGGCCATGCCGGCGGGCCCGACCTCGAGCGCCTCGTGGCCTGGGGGCGCTCGACGGGAGCCAGCCGCCTCCTGGACATCGCCACGGGCGGCGGTCACACGGCTCTGGCCTTCTCGGCCTTCACCCCCACCGTGGTGGCTACGGACCTGACCGAACCCATGCTCCTGGCGGCGCGCGCCTTCGCCTCCGGGCAGGGCATGACCACCATCCGCTTCCTCGGAGCCGACGTCGAGGCGCTGCCCTTCCGGGACGCCGCCTTCGGCGCCGTGACCTGCCGCATCGCCGCCCATCACTTTCCGGCCGTGCCGCCGGCGCTCAAGCAGGTCGCCCGCGTGCTGCTCCCGGGCGGCACCTTCCTGCTCCAGGACATCTTGGGCCACGAGGACCCGGAGCTGGCCGGCTTCATTCTCGAGGTGGAGAAGCGCCGCGATCCCTCGCATGTGAGAGCGCTGAGCCAGGCCAAATGGGTGGAGCACCTCCGCACCGCAGGCTTCACGGGGCTGGAGGAGGCGGTGGTGACCAAGGGCCGGCCCTGGGAGGAGTGGACGGGGCGGATGCGCATGACTGCCGAGGCCCGGGCGGCCCTGGACCGCTTCGTCCTCGAGGCGCCGGCCCGCTGCCGCGAGGCCTTCAGCTTCACGGTGGAGGAGGGACGCATCCGCGCCTTCACCGACCGGATGCTCCTGATCCGCGCCCACAAGAGCTATTGACTCTTGCCGAATGCGGTTACGCGAATTGGCCGGGGGCCGGC
>MGBV01000010.1:10695-13687 GCA_001788415.1 Candidatus Rokubacteria bacterium GWC2_70_16
CCGCCTGCCGGCCTCCGCCGCAACGGTAATCCGCAAGACTCACTAGCGGCGCAGGATCACCACGGTCGCGCCCCACCCTCCTCGCTCCGCCGGGGCGTCGAAGAAGCGCTGCACGAGCGGGTGGCCGTCGAGGAGCCCCTGCACGACGGCGCGCTGCACACCCTTGCCCTTGCCGTGGACGAGCCGCACCTCGGCGAAGTCGCGCTTCAGCGCCTCCTCCAGATAGCTCTCCACGACCGAGGGGATGTCACGAGGAGCGAAGGCGTGCAGATCGAGGGAGTCCTCGATCGGAACGGCCATGGGCTCCTGGTCGGGAGTCACGCTCCCGGCTGGGCGCGGCAGGCTCAGTAGGAAGACGCGCGGGCGAAGAAGGCCGCATCCACCAGCGTGATGCCTTGGGCCCGGGCCGCCTCCGCCACCTTGGCCGCGGTGACGCGGCGAACGAAGGGCACGGCGATGGCGCCGAGACGATCCAGCACCTCCGGAGTGCAGCGCACCGCCGTGCCGGGAAGCGTCGAGACCGTCTGGATCACGCGGCCGCCCCCTCGGGCCCGGCCGGTCGCGGCTGATCCACCGGGGGACGCCGCGCGTGCCAGTCCGTCGCGCGCTGATAGGCGTCGGCCACGCGCAGGACCGTCGCCTCGTCGAAGGGGCGCCCGATGATCTGCAGCCCCACTGGCAGCCCGGCCGCCGTGAAGCCGCACGGGATGGAGGCCGCGGGGTGGCCCGTCAGGTTGAACGGCCGCGTGAAGCGGATGAGGCTCGCGCGGACCGGCAGCTTCTCGTGCTCCACCGTGACCTCGGCCTGCCCCACGGCCGTGGCGACGATGGGCGTGGTGGCGCAGACCAGCACATCCGCCTTCGCGAGGGCGCCATCCACCTCGCCGCGGATCAGGGCGCGCGCCCGCTGGCCCTTGAGGTACTCGGCGCCGGAGACGAAGGCCCCCACGCGCAGCCGCTGGCGGACATCCTCGCCGTAGTCCCCGGGCCGGGCCTTGAGCCATGCCTCGTGGTAGGCGAAGGCCTCGGGGGCGAGGACGGCATGGGAGGCGGCCGGCGCATGCCCGACCGTCTCGAGATTGACCTCGTGGGCGGTGGCGCCGAGCCCCTCGAGGACCTTCACCGCCTCCTCCACGGCCTGGCGGAGCGCCATCCCCGTGGACTCGAGGAAGAACGACCGGAGCACCCCCACGCGGAGCCCCTTGATCTGGCCGGTGAGCGCCCCCGTGTAGTCGGGCACCGGCAGCACGCTCGTGGTGGGATCGCGCGGATCGTAGCCTGCCATGGCCCCGAGCATCAGGGCGCAGTCGGCGGCGCTGCGGCACATGGGTCCCACGTGGTCCAGCGACCAGGCCAGCGGCAGCACGCCCGCCCGGCTCACCCGCCCGTAGGTCGGCTTGATCCCGCTGATCCCGCAGAGCGCCGAGGGGATGCGGATGGAGCCGCCCGTGTCCGAGCCGAGCGCGCCCGCGCACAGCCCCGCCGCCACGGCGGCGCCCGAGCCCGAGGACGAGCCGCCGCAGATGCGATGGGTGTTGTGATCCCAGGGGTTCCACGGGTTCCCGTAGTGCGGGTTGAGCCCCTCCGGGCCATAGGCGAACTCGTGCATGTTGAGCTTGCCCAGCGCGATGGCCCCTGCCGCGGCCAGGCGCGACACCGCCGTGGCGTCCTCGTCGGGCACCCAGCCGGCCAGGATGCGTGAGCCGCCCGTGGTCGTGACGCCCTTGGTCCAGTAGAGGTCCTTGAATCCCACGGGCACGCCGTGAAGCCGCCCCAGCGGCTCGCCGGACATCACGGCGGCCTCGGCGGCCTTCGCTCGCTCGAGAGCCGCCTCGGCCGTGAGCGTGAGGTAGGCCTTGAGCTTGCCGTCCAGCGCGGCGATGCGATCGAGGTGGGCCTGGACCACCTCGACGGGCGAGATCTCCCTGGCGGCGATGGCACGGGCCAGCTCCGTCGCGGACTTCCAGACGAGGTCGCTCACGCGGGTCTCCTCAGAGGATGCGGTACTGGGAGGCTGGCTCGAGGTCGCGCAGCGCCTCCGAGGGAAGCGCATCCATCATGGCGCGGGCGGTCTGGACGAGGGGGAGCAGTCCCGCCAGCTCCTCGTCGGTGAGGTCGAGCCCCAGCGACCGGGCAAGAGCGCGAATGGCGTCGAGCGTCAGAGGTTCCATGGGCGCAGGATAGCGGCTCGCGCCCAGATTGACAAGGCCGCTCGGTGGGCCGGGCACCGCCAGCGATGGCCGCCGCGGCCGCGCGAGCCCAGATGACGAGCCAGACGAGGCCCGAGCAAGCCGGCAACGCGAGGCGTACCTGCGTGTACGTCGCGCGCTGCCGGCAAGCGAGAGCGTGGCCGAGCGAGCCGCAGCCGAAGGCGAGGCGAGCACCCCGGAATCGGGCGAGCGCCAGCGAGCGGTGGCGAAGTCAGCTGGGTCCGCGCTAGCCCTTCTCGATGACGTAGAGGTGCTGGAGCATGTCCACGTAGATGTTGCCGTCCACGACGAACTCGCCCGCCTTGTTCTTCTCGAGGCCCCCGACCCATGGCTTCTTGGCCGCGTAGCGCACCACCCAGGCCACCGGCACGTAGCCGACGTCCGACTGCATGATCTCCTCGGCCTTCTTGTAGTGCTCGAGCCGCTTCTTCGGGTCGCGGGTGTCGCGCCCGGCTTCGAGCTCTCGGTCGAAGGCGTCGTTGACCCAGGCCTGGCGCTTGCCCGTGGTCTTCTTGCCGTAGAAGGTGTCGAAGTACTCGTTGTGCGGGTCCGGGTAGTCCATGAACCAGCGGATCCAGACGAACTGGAGATCCTGCTTCCAGAGCCGCTCCCGGAAGACCCGCGGCTCCAGCACCTCCAGCTCGGTCTTCATGTTGAGGCTGTCGAGGAGAACGGCCTGGACGGCCTCGGCCAGGGGCTTGCTGCCCAGCCCCTCATCGCGCATGCTCAGTGCAATCCTGGGCCAGTTCTTCCCGCCCTCGAACGGCGTGCCCTTGAGCATG
>MGBV01000011.1 GCA_001788415.1 Candidatus Rokubacteria bacterium GWC2_70_16
CTCATCGACCCCGACCAGAAGTACTGGTGGACCGAGGAGTGGCAGCGGGGGGAGCGGGAGGCGGAAGCGGACCGAAAGAAGGGGCGGGTCCTCGGGTCCTTTGAGTCGGTCGCGGCCATGAAGGAGGCGATCCGGAAGCGGCCCCGCGTGAGGGCATGACCCTTCGCCCGACGACTCGCTTCGCCAGCGAGTACGCGAAGCTGACCGGCCTGCTCCAGCGCCGGGTGGACAAGGTGCCGGAGCTTCTCCTTTCGAACCCCAGACACCCGTCGCTGCACGACGGTGGTGGAGCCGGCCCGCCGCTCCCCTCAGTGGCTGCCCTGAGACCTGAGCGTCCCGTCGAGGCACGGCGGGCAGGCGACGCCCCCGCGATGGAGGCCCGCTTCATACGTGAGGCTCCCGCAGCGCTGGCAGCGGGCGGGTTCGCCGGTCTGCTCGACTGGGTCCCAGATCAGCGTGAGCGCGGCGGCATCGCGTTTCCCTGCGAGCCGTCCATGAAATACGAGCCTGGGGAGGTAGAGGCGTAGCACGCTGAGCAGCGACACGGCCGCCTCCAGCCTGTACTTGCCCCGAAGCTCGGCGAGCCGGCCTTCCCGCTCGAGCCGAATGGCCCTGAGCTTCGACTCCTGCCGCGCTCGCTCCGGCGTGTCGGCGGAGACGCCCTGCTGCTGCTCCTGGACGTCTCGGAGGAGCTCGTCGTAGTACCCCGCCGCCCGTCCGCTCTCCCGCGCAAGCCGCGATTCCAGCTCCCGGCGTCGGAGGCCGATCGGGGAGAGGAGCTTCCGCTCGAGCTCGGCGCGCGCCACGGCGTAGGCATCGGTGGCCGGGATCTCCGCCATCATGGGCCAGGCATCGAGAGGGTCGGCGCCGAGGCCGTGGCGCTCGATCGCCTCGGCCAGGCGCCGGAGGATCCGCCGGTCCGCGAGGCTCACGGCCACCTCGAGGAGATCCTCCTCTCGGGAGTCGGACAGGTACCTGGCGCGGAAGAGGAAGACTCCCACCGGAAGCCACCACGGTCGGGGAGCCTCGGACGACCAGACAGCGTCCAGGAAGCGGTAGGAGCGTGCCAGCCGCTCGGCGGTTCCTCGCGACACGTGAGCGGTCGTCTTCAAGAAGGCCCGGGCGACCCGCCCGGACGCCGTGGCGAGCTGGACGATCTGCTCGAGCGTGGGACTGGCGAACGTGACGAGCTCGGCGTCCGGCTCCTCCTCGATCACCTCCGGGTCGAAGGCAAGCTGGCGGGTCTCCGCGTCTCCCGGCGCCGCCGCCGGCCACAGGACGGTGTAGAGGCCAGCGGCCCGCTCCTCCGCCGCCCCGCCCAGGTACTCCACGGCCGTGATGGCGAACGCCTCGATGCCGTCCGGCGCCGTCACCGGCCGCCTCCGGGCGCCAGCGCATCGCCGAAGATCCGGTCGTCGAGCTCTCTGATCTCGAGGTAGGCCTGCTTGGCCTCGAGGAGCCGATCCCCGAATGCTGCCATCCGCAGGCGGAAGGCGTCGCGGTCCTCGGAGGCCAGCCACAGGTCGGTGACGATCTCCTCGAAGTCCTGCTCGGTGGCGAGCTGGCCAAGGATCATGTCGATCTCGCCGATCACGAGCTCGAACATGTTGATCTTGGCGTCGAGGACGTCGAGGACCGTTTCCTCGATCGTTCCCGGCGCGACCAGGTTGAAGACGTGGACCTCCCGCGTCTGGCCCACCCGGGAGAGGCGGCCGATTCGTTGCTCGATCCGCATGGGGTTCCACGGCAGGTCGAAATTCACCAGGCCGTGGGCGAACTGAAGATTGCGCCCCTCGCCGCCGGCTTCCGTCGAGACGAGGATCCGGCACGGCCCCTCGAAGGCTCGGACCGCGTCCTCCTTCGCCTCCCGGCGCAGGCCGCCATGGTAGAGCGCGAACGACTCCCCGGCCTCGCGCAGTACGCGGGCCAGGTGCTCCTGCGTCGCGCGAAACCGGGTGAAGACGAGGAGCTTGTCGTTCCATGATCGCACCAGCCCCAGGAGTGCCGCGCTCTTGGCGTCGTCGGCGATGGCGCGGGCCTGGTCGCGGAAGCGGCTCAGTCCATCCCGGACCGGCGGCTCCCAGTGCTTCTGGACGAGGAGGCGGTCGAGCGTGACCGTGGCAGCCTGCGGGCTCGAGCCCAGCTCCATCTGCAGGGTCTGCACCATCATCCGCGTCACCCCCGATGCCGGCCGGCAGCACGCGCGCAGGAAATCGGACAGCCCGGCATACAGCTCGTGCTCGGCGGGGCTCGGGGCGACGCTGACGGTCCGGACGACCCGGCGCGTGAGCGCCACGTGGGTGGTGGCCCGCCGGTTCCTCACCATGACCTCCGCGAGTAGGCGTCTCAGCGCCTCGGGATCCCGCGGCTGCCGCCTGTCTCCCCGTGCGACATGGTCCCGGCGAAAGGCCCGGAGGGTCTTGAGCTGCCCCGGCTGCAGGAGCGTCACCAGGTTGAACAGCTCTTCGAGGTTGTTCTGCACCGGTGTGGCGGTGAGGAGCAGCAGATAGGTCCTGCGGAGCCTGTTGACGAACTGCCAGAGGACTGTCCGGGCGTTCCTCAGGTGATGGGCCTCGTCGACGATGACCAGATCGTAGGGGACCTCGAGAATCACGTCGGCGTGCTCCGGTCGCTTGGCCGTGTGAAACGACGCGACCACGCGCTCGAACCGCCGCCAGGCCTCGGGCCCTTCCTGCCTGAACGGCTCGGCGTCATGAGTCACGAAGTCGAGGCAGAACTTCCGGCGAAGCTCCTCCTGCCATTGTGTCACCAGCCCGGACGGGACGAGGACCAGCACTCGCCGGGCCAGCCGCCTGCGGAAGAGCTCCGACAGGATGATCCCCGCTTCCACGGTCTTGCCCAGCCCGACCTCGTCCGCGAGCAGCGCGCGCCCCCGCATGCGGTTGAGCACGGTCTTCACCGCGGCGACCTGGTGCTCGTAGGGGATCACCTCTCTGAGGAACGGCAGGGAGACCAGCTCATCGAACCCGGGGGTGAGGGCGATCGTGTGAGCCCACCGGTTGAGCCGGTACGCCTCCGGCGGGGCGTGCGCTCCGTCTGCGAAGGCCGTGAGCACCTCGCTGTCGGCCGGATCGAAGTGTACGGGCACCGTGCCGATCTCCCGCGGTGAGAAGTCCACGGCGGCGTCCCCGGGAGCCCGGGGCACGAGACCGATCCGGAAGACGGGAGCATCGACTCCCTCGACGTCGAGCGTGAGTCTGCCCGACTCGCCCGCGAGCTCCAAGAGACCCGCGAGCCCCTCTACCTCGAGCAGCCCGCGGCCGCCGTCCCACACGCCGACCGCGGATCGTCCGGCGCCGCCGCGGAGCGTGACGGGGGTCGGCTCGCCTGCGGCGGCGACGAGGTGCCGGAATCCGCCAGTCAGCTGGACGCGCCCCGACCCCCACGCCTGTCGCGTGACGGTCAGCTCGAACCGGTCGCCGAGATGAAGGGGCATGGCGGTGTTGGTGCAGGAGCCGCCGCAGGGCGGAGGAACTTCGCTTCAGTCTCGCTCAGCCGGCGGCGATTATAGCAGTGTTGGAGAGAGGGCCTGGCGTCCGATCCCGGCGGGCCCGCGGCGTGTGTGTCCGGAGAGGGCATGACGAGACCACCCTATGACTTCACCTCAACTCTATGTCGACGATAACGAGGGGATCCGTCCAGGTCAAGATCCCATGCCGCCCGATGCCGGACGTATGCTGCCCCCCCCCACGGCCTGAAGGTCCTGAGCGGTGATGTAATTCCTTCGTCGCTGGTCGAACCGGGCGGTATCATGAGCCATCGCCGCCATGCGCGGCGATGCTTGTCTCGACACTCAAGCATGGCGCTCAACGTGACGGAACTTCTCGCCGGCGCGGTCAGGACTGCGCTCCACGCGGCGGCGCTGCCCGCGCCGGAGGCCGTGGCCTGGGAAGTGCCCCGCGAGGCCCAGCACGGCGACTACGCGACGAACGTGGCCATGACCCTGGCCCGCCAGGCGCGCTGCGCGCCGCGGCAGGTGGCGGAGGCCATCGTCAAGCATCTCCCCCCGCTGCCGGCCATCGAGCGCGTGGAGGTCGCCGGGCCCGGCTTCCTCAACGTCTACCTCGCGCCCCGCTGGTGCGCCGAGGCGCTGCGAGAGGTGCTCCTCGCCGGCGAGGGTTACGGGCGGAGCGACCTGGGGGGCTGGCGCCGGTACCGCATCGAGTTCGTGTCGGCGAATCCCACGGGCCCGCTGGTGATCGTCAACGCGCGGGCGGCCGCCGTGGGCGATGCCCTGGCGCGCATCCTCCGCTCCCAGGGCTTCCAGGTCGAGTGCCAGTACTACGTCAACGACGCGGGGACGCAGTTCCAGGCCCTTGCCGCTTCCGTGGAGGTGCGGCTGCGCCAGGCGCTGGGCGAGCCCGCCGACTTGCCCGAGAACGCCTATCCCGGCGAGTACCTCGTGGACCTCGTCCGGGACTATCTCGCGCGCGCCCCGGCCGGCGCCCGCGCGGCGCTGGCGCTGCCGGCCGGCGAGCGGCTCGAGCGGCTGGGCCGCATGGCGGTCGAGGCCATGGTCGCCGGCCAGCGGCGCGTCCTCGAGGAGTACGGCACGGCCTTCGACCGGTGGGCGCACGAGACCACCGATGTGCGCGCCGCCGGCCTGCCGGAGCGAGCCATCGAGGAGCTCCGCGCGGCGGGCTTCCTCTACGAGGACGAGGGCGCGCTCTGGTTCCGCTCCACCGCCCTCGGGGACGACAAGGACCGCGTGCTCAGGAAGTCGGACGGCGACCTCACCTACTTCGCCGTGGACATCGGCTTCCACCACTTCGGCAAGTTCGCCGACGTGGACTGCGTGATCGATCTCCTGGGCCCCGACCATCACGGCTACATCCCGCGGCTCCGGGCCGCCATGAAGGCCCTCGGCCATCCCGAGGAGGCCTTCGACGTCCTCATCGTCCAGCTCGTGACGCTCCTGCGTGACGGCCAGCCCGTCCGGATGTCCAAGCGGCGGGGGGAGTTCGTGCTCATGGAGGAATTGCTCGAGGAGGTGGGTCGGGACGCGGCGCGCTTCACCTTCCTCACACGGCGCCACGACAGTCCGCTGGAGTTCGACCTGGCCGTCGCCACCCGCCAGAGCGCCGACAACCCCGTGTTCTACGTCCAGTACGCGCATGCGCGTGTCACGAGCCTGTTCAGGACCGCGGCCCAGCAGGGCGTCACGGTGCCGCCGTGGGGCGAGGTGGACTTCGGCCGCCTCGTGCTGCCCGAGGAGCAGGCGATCATCAAGCGCCTGCTCCAGTACCCGGACCTCGTGGCGGGAGCGGCGCGCGCGCGGGAGCCGCACCGGGTGGCCTACTACCTCAGCGAGCTGGCGGGGGTCTTCCACCCGTACTACAAGGCGCACCGGATCCTCACGGAGGACAGGCCGCTCAGCCTGGCGCGGCTCGGCCTCTGCGCCGCCGTGGGTCAGGTCGTGCGCGGCGGCCTCGGCCTCCTCGGCGTCTCCGCCCCCGAGAGCATGTGATGCCCGGAACCGGCTTGGGATTCTTTCAGCGCGCCGGGCTGGTTGTGGCGGCGATGCTGATTCTCGCCCTCACCTTCACGCTGGGCATGCTCGTGGGCCGGCAGTGGGCGCGCCCGGTTTCCCAGGTCGCGACCCCGGAGGCCGCCAGGAAGGGCGCGGCGCCGGTGCGGCGGAGCGGCCTCGGTGAGGTGGAGGCGGGACGGCCCAAAGGCCTCTCCGAGAAGCTCACCTTCTACCAGACGCTCACCGCGCCGCTGGGCCCCACCACCTCCCACGCCAAGGGCAAGCCCGAGGAGAAGGGCAGGCCGGAGGCCCGGCCCAAGCCCGAGGCCAGGCCCGCGGCTGAGGCGTCGCCCCAGACCGCAGACATGCCGAGGCCCGTGACCGCACCGGGCGAGGCCGGCGGGGCCGAGCCCAGAGGGAACCAGGTTGCGGGCCCCGGTCAGGCCTCCCCGGCCGGCGCTCCCGTGTGGACGGTGCAGGTGGGGGCCTTCAAGAGCCGCAAGCAGGCCGACGCCGTGCAGCGGGGGCTCAGCGGCGCCGGCTTCCCCGTCGAGATCAGCGCGCTGACGGCGGACGATGGCCAGCCGCGCTACCGGGTCCGCGTGGGGTTGTTCAAGACGCGCAGCGAAGCCGCGCAGATGGCCGAGCGGCTGGGCGCCGAACGGTCCCTGGCTACCTACGTGACCACCAACTAAGCCGGCCGGGCCTGCCTCAGCATGGAGCATCGGGTGGGTCGCGTCCTCATCCCGCGAGAGGAGATCGCGGCCCGCACGAGCGAGCTGGGGCGGGCCATCGGCCACGACCTCGCCGGCAGGAACCCCCTCCTGGTCGGCGTGCTCAAGGGCGCGGTGCTCTTCATGGCCGACCTGATCCGCGCCATCCCCGCCTCCATCGCCATGGATTTCATGGCAGTGTCCTCCTACGGGGCGAGGGCCCGGTCGTCAGGCGCCGTCCGCCTCACGGCCGACCTGTCCGTGTCCATCGAGGGCCGGGACGTGATCATCGTGGAGGACATCGTCGATTCCGGGCGGACGCTCGACTACCTCCGGCGCAACTTCGCCACGCGCCGGCCGAAGAGCCTGGCCGTCTGCGTGCTGCTGGACAAGATCGGGCGGCGGGAGGTGGACGTGAAGCTCGACTACGTGGGCTTCGTGATCCCGGATCGCTTCGTGGTGGGCTACGGCTTCGATCTCGGAGGCCTCTACCGCGGCCTGCCCGACATCCACGTGCTCGAGCCGGGAGCGCCCGCCTGACCGGCCCCGCCGGGGACCGTGTGCTATACTTTTTGCACGATGAACCCGTTTTACAAGAACCTCGCGCTGTGGATGGTCATCGGCCTGATCGTCATCCTCCTGTTCAACCTGTTCCAGGCCAAGGAATCGACCCGCGACGAGGTCGTCTTCTCCGACTTCCTCAAGAAGGTCGAGGCGGGCGAGGTGCGCGAGGTCACGCTGCGGGGCAATGCCGTGAGCGGCAAGCTCGCCACCGGCGAGTCCTTCCGCACCATGACGGCCGACTACCCCGACCTCGTCAAGACGCTCAAGGACCGGGGCGTCCGCATCAGCGTCAAGCCGGCGGACGGCAACCCGTCCTACTTCGCCATCTTCCTGCAGTGGGTGCCCATGCTGCTCTTCATCGGCGTGTGGGTCTTCTTCATGCGCCAGATGCAGGGGGGCGGCGCCAAGGCGCTCTCCTTCGGCAAGGCCCGCGCCCGGCTCATCTCGGAGAAGCAGAACAAGATCACCTTCCAGGACGTGGCGGGCGTGGAGGAGGCGAAGGAGGAGCTCGGGGAGATCATCGAGTTCCTGAAGGATCCGCCCAGGTTCCAGAAGCTCGGCGGCAAGATCCCGAAGGGCGTGCTCCTCGTGGGGCCGCCCGGCACGGGCAAGACGCTGCTGGCCAAGGCCATCGCCGGCGAGGCGAACGTGCCCTTCTTCTGCATCTCGGGCTCGGACTTCGTCGAGATGTTCGTGGGCGTGGGCGCCTCCCGCGTGCGCGACCTCTTCGAGCAGGGCAAGAAGCACGCCCCGTGCATCATCTTCATGGACGAGATCGATGCGGTGGGGCGGCACCGGGGCGCGGGCCTCGGCGGCGGTCACGACGAGCGGGAGCAGACCCTCAACCAGCTCCTCGTGGAGATGGACGGGTTCGAGACCAACGAGGGCGTGATCCTCATCGCCGCCACCAACCGGCCGGACGTGCTCGACCCGGCCCTGCTCCGCCCCGGCCGCTTCGACCGCCAGGTGGTCGTCGCGCGGCCCGACGTCAAGGGGCGTGAGGAGATCCTGAGAGTCCACACCCGCCGCATCCCGCTGGCGCCCAACGTGGACCTCAAGGTGCTGGCGCGCGGCACGCCCGGCTTCTCGGGCGCCGACCTCGCCAACCTGGTCAACGAGGCCGCGCTCCTCGCCGCCCGCCAGGACAAGAAGACCGTGGAGATGATCGACTTCGAGAACGCCAAGGACAAGGTGCTCATGGGCGTCGAGCGCCGGTCCATGATCATCTCGGAGTCCGAGAAGAAGACCATCGCCTACCACGAGGCCGGGCATGCCCTGGTGGCCGACCTCCTGCCGGGGGCCGATCCGCTCCACAAGGTGACGATCATCCCGCGCGGCCGGGCGCTGGGCCTGACGCAGCAGCTGCCCACCGACGACAAGTACAACTACTCGAAGGAGTACCTCGTCAACCGGATCACGATCCTGCTGGGCGGCCGTGCCGCCGAGGAGGTCGTCTTCCAGCAGCAGACGACCGGCGCCGGCGACGACCTCGAGAAGGCCACGGAGATGGCGCGCAAGATGGTCTGCGAGTGGGGCATGTCCGACAAGATGGGCCCGCTCACGTTCGGCAAGAGCGAGGAGCACATCTTCCTCGGGCGCGAGATGTCCCGCCCCAAGGACTACAGCGAGGACACGGCCATCCTGATCGACTCCGAGATCAAGCGCATCGTCACGGACTGCGCCTCTCGCGCCCGGCAGATGCTCGAGTGCAACCTCGAGAAGCTCCACGCGCTCGCCCGGGCCCTCCTGGAGCGCGAGTCGCTCGACGGCGAGGAGATCGCCCGGATCTTGCGGGCGCGGCCGTTCCAGGAAGCCCCCGCCCCCGCCTGAGCCGGGCCGGCTCGCTTCGCCACGGCTCGCTCTCGCTCGCCCATCTTCCGGGTTCGCTCGCCTCGCCTGCGGCTTCGGCTCGCCCTGCCACGTTCTCGGTCGTCGCCAGCGCTCAACGTACACCCACGTACGCCTCGCGCTGGCTCCTCCCTCGGGCCTCGCCTGGCTCGCGATCCGGCCCG
>MGBV01000012.1:0-675 GCA_001788415.1 Candidatus Rokubacteria bacterium GWC2_70_16
GGTGTTCTTCGACGAGATGGACGCGCTCTTCCGCACCCGCGGCTCGGGCATCTCCTCCGACGTGGAGACCACCATCGTCCCGCAGCTCCTGGCGGAGATCGACGGCGTCGAGCACCTCAAGAACGTCATCGTGATCGGGGCCTCGAACCGGCAGGACCTCATCGACCCGGCCATCCTCCGCCCCGGGCGGCTGGACGTAAAGATCAAGATCGAGCGGCCGGACAGGGCGGCGGCGGTGGACATCTTCAACCGGTACATGACCACCGAGCTGCCCATCCACGAGTCCGAGATGCGGCAGGACGGGGGCGACGCGCAGGCGGTCGTGGCCCGCATGATCGCCGCCAGCGTCGAGGAGATGTACAGCCTCGAGGAGAGCAACCGGTTCCTGGAGGTCACCTACGCCAACGGGGACAAGGAGGTCCTGTACTTCAAGGACTTCGCCTCGGGGGCGATGATCGAGTCCGTGGTGCGGCGGGCGAAGAAGCTCGCGCTCAAGCGCTACATCCAGACCAGCGAGAAGGGCATCACGGCCGCGGACCTCGTCAACGCCGTCCGCGAGGAGTTCAAGGAGAACGAGGACCTCCCGAACACGACCAACCCCGACGACTGGGCCAAGATCGCCGGCAAGAAGGGCGAGCGGATCGTCTACGTGAAGCCGCTCATGGGCGAGAGCAA
>MGBV01000012.1:725-9547 GCA_001788415.1 Candidatus Rokubacteria bacterium GWC2_70_16
GTCCCCTGTCCCGCGGCGCGCGCGCGAGGGCAGGTGTCGGCGGGGGAGGCGCAGCGGTCCGACATCCGGAGGGGGCATGGCGATTCCGAAGGTGATGGGCATCGAGACCGAGTACGGCATCACCGTCAAGAACCAGCCTGACTTCAACCCGATCCTCTCCTCGCTGCTGCTGATCAACTCCTACGAGACGTACCGGTCGTCGCGGATCCGCTGGGACTACGAGGCCGAGAGCCCCCTCCGCGACGCCCGCGGCTTCGAGTACGCCGAGGACAAGGACGTCCCGTCGAAGGAGGAGTCGCGCCTCATCAACCTCATCCTGTCCAACGGGGCGCGCTTCTACGTGGACCACGCCCACCCGGAGTACTCGTCGCCCGAGACCACGAACCCGCGGGACTGCGTCGTCTGGGACAAGGCCGGCGAGCGGATCGTCAACCTCTCCCGCTCCCGCGCCGAGGCCGTGTCGCCCCCCGAGCAGCGCATCCTCATCTACAAGAACAACACCGACTCCAAGGGCAACTCCTACGGCACCCACGAGAACTACCTCATGGACCGCAAGGTGCCCTTCGCCCGGATCGTGCAGCACCTCATGCCGTTCTTCGTGAGCCGCCAGATCTTCGCCGGGGCCGGCAAGGTCGGCGCCGAGAACAACACCGAGCACTGCGACTACCAGATCTCGCAGCGCGCCGACTTCCTGGAGACCGAGGTGGGGCTGGAGACCATGCACAGCCGCCCCATCATCAACACCCGGGACGAGCCGCACGCCGACCCCGAGAAGTACCGCCGGCTGCACGTCATCGTGGGCGACGCCAACATGAGCGAGACGGCCACCTACCTCAAGTGCGGGACCATGGCCGTCGCGCTCAGCATGATCGAGGACGACTGCATCGACCGCGACCTCTCGCTGGAGAGCCCGGTGATCGCCTACCGGAAGGTGTCGCGGGACCTCAGCTGCCGGGAGACCTTCCGGCTCAAGGACGGCCGGACGCTCAGCGCCGTGGACCTGCAGTGGGAGTTCCTGACGCGGGCGCGGCGCTACTGGGCCGAGCGGCCCCACGAGCCGTGGGTCGAGGACGTCATGGCCCGCTGGGAGTCGGTGCTCGTGCGCCTCGCGCGGGACCCCATGAGCCTCGACCGCGAGCTGGACTGGGTGATCAAGCGCCACCTCATCGAGTCCTACATGGACAAGCACGGCCTTCCGTGGTCGGACTCGCGGGTGGCCATGATCGACCTGCAGTACCACGACATCCGCCCGGACAAGGGCCTCTACTACAAGCTCGAGGAGGCCGACGCCGTGGAGCGCCTGGTGACGGAGGACGAGGTCTCCAAGGCCATCTACGACCCGCCCAAGGACACGCGGGCGTACTTCCGCGGCATGTGCCTGCAGAAGTACGCCGACGAGGTGGTCTCCGCCTCCTGGGACTCGGTGATCTTCGACCTCAAGGAGGGGCCGCTCAAGAAGATCTTCATGCTGGAGCCGCTGCGCGGCACGGAAGCCCACGTGCGCCAGCTCTTCGCCGACTCCCCGACCGCGGGGGACCTGCTGCGCAACCTGGGCAAGCCGAGCGGCGACTTCTGATGGAGCCTCGCTGGCAGGCTGCCTTCTTCGACTACTCCACCTCCTCCTTCGCGGAGATCCTGCGGCGGAGCGCGCCCGACCTGCTCCCCCCGCCCGGGAGCTGGACGGGACAGGAGACGCCAGGGCCGCCGGCCGTGCCCCATGGCACCACGGTGCTCGCCGTCCGCTACCGGGACGGCGTGGTGATGGCCGGCGACCGGCAGGCCAGCGAGGGCTACCAGGTGGCTCACCGCCGCATCGAGAAGATCTTCAAGGCCGACGACCTCTCTGCGGTGGGCATCGCCGGGGCGGCGGGGCCCGCCATGGAGATGGCGCGGCTCTTCCAGACCGAGCTCGAGCACTACGAGAAGGTCGAGGGCGAGAACCTCTCGATCGAGGGCAAGGCCAACCGGCTGGGCCAGATGATCCGCATGAACCTGCCCATGGCCATGCAGGGGCTCGTGGTGGTGCCGATCTTCGCGGGCTTCGACGAGAAGGCCGGGGTCGGCCGGCTCTTCAAGTACGACGTGACGGGCGGGCGCTACGAGGAGACCGACTACTTCGCCCAGGGCTCCGGCGGCAAGGACGCGCGGGACTCGCTCAAGAAGCGCTTCAAGCGCGACATGGGCAAGGACGACGCGGTGCGGATCAGCGTGGAGGCCCTCCTGGACGCGGCCGACGAGGACCTCGGCACGGGCGGGCCGGACCTCATGCGCGGCATCTTCCCCACCGTGAAGACCATCACGCGCTCGGGGATCAGCGACCTTCCGGACGAGGACATCCGCCGCCACTGCGAAGCGATCCTCTCCGACCGGGGGAGGCTGTGATGCCGCTGCCGTACTACGTCTCGCCCGAGCAGATGATGAAGGACAAGGCGGAGTATGCCCGCAAGGGCATCTCGCGCGGCAAGGCCATCGTCGCCATCGAGTACCGCGACGGGGTCCTGCTGGTGGCCGAGAACCCCTCCACCCTGCTCCACAAGATCTCCGAGATCTACGATCGCATCGCCTTCGCGGGGGTGGGCAAGTACAACGAGTTCGAGAACCTGCGCGTGGCCGGGGTGCGGCACGCCGACGTGAAGGGCTACTCCTACTCGCGGGGGGACGTGAGCGCCAAGTCGCTGGCCAACGCCTACTCGCAGGGGCTCGGGAACATCTTCACCCAGGACATCAAGCCCTTCGAGGTGGAGGTACTCGTGGTGGAGGTGGGGGACCCCAACGGCTCCAAGAACGAGATCTACCACATCCTCTACGACGGCACGATCGAGGACGAGAAGAACTTCGCCGCCATGGGCGGCCAGGCCGACGAGATCCGCCGCTACCTCAAGGAGAACTTCCAGGAGAGCCTGGACCTGGCGGCGGCGCTGCAGCTCGGGGTGCGCGCCCTCATGGTGACCCAGAACAAGACCCTCACCGAGCGGGACCTCGAGGTCGCCGTCCTCGACCGCAACAAGGAGCGCCGGAGGTTCCGCCGGATCCCGTCCGAGGTCCTGAACCAGCTCCTCTCGCCCGGGACGTGACCCCCGGGGCGCGCCGGAAATCTTGCGCGCCCCCGGCCCCCCTGCTACCCTGGCAGCCACATGAAGCGCCGCATCTTCGGCATGGAGAACGAGTACGGCCTGACGTGCACGCTGAACGGCCAGCGGCGCCTCTCGCCGGACAACGTCGCGCGGTACCTCTTCGAGAAGGTCATCCCGGGCGCCCGCAACGCCAACGTGTTCCTGGAGAACGGTGCCCGCCTCTACCTCGACACCGGCTTCCACCCCGAGTACGCCACGCCCGAGTGCGACGACGTCGCCGAGCTCGTCACCCACGACAAGGCCGGCGAGCGCATCGTGGAGGACCTCCTCCACCAGGCCGAGAAGCGCCTGCGCGAGGACGGGATCTCGGGCAACATCCTCCTCTTCAAGAACAACACCGACTCGGCGGGCAACTCCTACGGCTGCCACGAGAACTACCTCGTGAGCCGCGACGTCTCCTTCCAGCGGCTGGCCGAGGGGCTCATCCCCTTCTTCGTGACGCGGCAGATCTTCGCGGGGGCGGGCAAGGTGCTGCAGACCCCGCGGGGCTTCCACTACTGCCTCTCCCAGCGGGCCCAGCACATTTGCCAGGAGATCTCGGGCGCCACGACCTCGTCGCGCTCCATCATCAACACCCGCGACGAGCCTCACGCCGACGCGGAGAAGTACCGGCGCCTGCACGTGATCGTGGGCGACTCGAACATGTCGGAGGTCGCCGCCTACCTCAAGGTCGGCACCACCGCGCTCATCCTCGACATGATCGAGGACGGGCACTTCGACCGGGACTACAGCCTGCAGTCCCCGGTCCAGGCGATCCGCGACATCAGCCACGACCCGACGCTCCGGGAGACGGTGAGGCTCAAGGACGGCCGCACGATCTCGGCACTGGATCTGCAGATCGAGTACCTCGAGCACGCCACGCGCTACGTCCGGGCCATCGACGCCGATCCCGTGACGCAGGACGTGCTCGAGCGCTGGACCGCCGTGATCGATGCCCTGGCCACGGACCCCATGCGGCTCCACCGCGAGGTGGACTGGGTCATCAAGAAGAAGCTGATCGAGGGCTTCATGGAGAAGAACCGGCTGTCGTGGCGCGACCCCAAGGTCTCGCTGCTGGACCTGCAGTACCACGACATCCGGCCCGACCACGGGATCTACTTCCGCCTGCTCCAGCGCGACATGGTGGACCGCGTCGCCACCGACGAGCTCATCGAGCGCGCCAAGCATCTGCCGCCGCAGACCACGCGGGCGCGGCTGCGCGGCGAGTTCATCCGCCAGGCCAACCTCAAGGGGAAGGACTACCGCGTGGACTGGGTCTACCTCAAGCTCAACGACCCCGAGCGCGAGACCATCCTCTGCAAGGACCCCTTCCAGAGCCACGACGAGCGGGTCGATCGCCTCATCCGCTCGTTCTAGCCTCCGCTCCGGCTCAGAGGTGCCGGACGTTCCCGGGGCGGGCCAGGAGCTGTCCGACGGGCAAGGCCGTCACGCCGTCCCCAAGCGAGTACCGCTCCCGCCCCGGATACAGCAGATAGGCGCGCGCCACCTCCAGGTCCCGCATGCATCGACGCAAGCCCCGTGCATCGTCCGCCGTCGGCGCCGAGTGGAGCCTGATCTCGAACGGCACGAGCCTGGACCCCACATCGATCAGGCAGTCGACCTCGTCGCCCTGGGCCGTGCGCCAGAAGTAGGGGCGGCTCCCGGGGACGGCCCGCTGGAACGCCGAGACGAGCTGATCGATCACGAACGCTTCCCAGCTCGCCCCCCGGGCTGGATGGGTGTCGAGCGCCTCCGGGGAGTGGATCCCCAGGAAGTAGTGGAGCAGGCCCGTGTCCCGGAAGTACACCTTCGGGCTCCGGACGAGCCGCTTGCCGATGTTGGCGAAGTACGGCGGCAGCTTCCGGATCAGGAAGGTGTGCTCCAGGATATCCACGTAGCGATTGACGGTGTGGTAGCTCACGCCCAGCGAGGCGGAGATCTGGGAGGCGTTCCAGATCCCGCCGTTCACGTGGGCCAGCATCGCCCAGAGCCGGCGCATCTGGGCCGCCGACACGTCGATGCCCAGCAGGGGGAGGTCCCGCTCGATGAAGGTCCGCGCGTAGGCCTCCAGCCAGTCGAGCCGGGCCCGATGATCACGCTCCAGGAACGCCACCGGAAAACCGCCGCGGAACCAGAGCGTGGCGAGGCCGCGGGCTTCCCTGTGCCCGGCGACTTCGTCCCACCTGAACGGGGGGAGATCCACGAACGCCGTCCTCCCGGCAAGCGACTCGGAGATGTGCCGCATGAGCGCCGGTGACGCCGACCCGAGCAGCACGTAGCGGCCGGTCCGGCGCCCGGCGCGGTCCACCGCGCCCCGCAAGACGGGGAACAGTCCGGGCATCCGCTGGGCCTCATCCAGGATCAGGGGGCCCCGGAATTGCGCGAGCCGCGCCTCGGGGTCGGCGCTCAGAGCGGCGGCGTCCGAGGGGCGCTCGAGGTCGAGGTAGCTCCACCCGGGAAGCGCCTGGCGGATGAAGGTGGTCTTCCCGCACTGCCGGGGCCCGAGCACCGTCACCACGGGGAACCGTCGAAGGAGGCGCTGGAGGACGCTTCTGTAGGCCCTGGCCACCATGGCATGCAACATAGAACCGCCGACTCTAATTTGCAAGCCACGGCAGATGTCCGCGTCGCCGGGCGCGTCCAGCGCCTGATCCGCTCCTTCTAGCAGGCCGCTGAAACAGGCCCATCTGCGCAGGGACGGCGCTGGTCGCTCCTCGCTCAACGTACGGCGAGTACGCCTCGCTCGCCGCGTCCCTACCGCCCCTCACCCTGTCCCTCTCCCCCTCCCTCTCCCTCTGGAGGGAGAGGGCCGGGGTGAGCGCCTGATCCGGTCTTTATCCGGCCGCAGCGCGATCAAGAGGAGTGGTAGTATTCCGGCCCGGATGGACTCTGATCCGGCCATTCCGATCCGTCAGGACTCGGAGCCGCGGGCGGGCGCGAGCGGTCCACGCGTGGGTCCACTCACGGCTCCGAGGACGCACATTCATACGGGCACGTGACATGAAAGCACTCATGAAAAGCCGGAGCGAGCCCGGCCTGTGGCTCGAAGAGGTGCCTATACCGGCGCGGGCCCGATCGGCATCATGGCAGCCGCCGTTGTGCGCCACGCGGGAGCTCGGTACGTCGTGATCACGGACGGGAATCCCTACCGCCTGGAGCTGGCCCGCAAGGTCGGCGTCACGCTGGCCGTGGACGCCTGCTCGACCAGGCTCGCCGACGTGCAGACGGAGATCGGCATGCGGGAGGGGTTCGATGTCGGGCTGGAGATGTCGGGGAACCCTGCGGCATTCCGCGACATGCTCGCCAACATGTGCCACGGCGCCAAGATCGCCATGCTGGGCATTCCCTCCGAAGACATGGCGATCGACTGGAACACGGTGATCTTCAACATGCTCACCATCAAGGGCATCTACGGGCGGGAGATGTACGAGACCTGGTACAAGGTGACGGTGAGGCTGCAATCGGGCCTCGACATCAGCCCCGTGATCACCCACCGATTCCCCTTCACGGAGTTTCAGGAGGCGAGGGTTCACGCACAGCTCCGATGGCATGATCGGCCTCAAGGGAGCCTGGCTCGAGAAGCGATAGGGAGCGCGGGAGCACCCCGTCCGTCGGCGGCCTTGCTCGGGGTCTCGCTCGCCATCGCGGTCCCGCTCGGGATCGTGTGGGCCCCGCGGGGTTCTGGCGCGGATCTCTGGGGCCTCACCAGCCGGGCAACACCGCGACCGCGCCGTCGGACTGGAACTCCAGCGCAATCTGAGAAATGTTGGGGACCCGGAAGTTCCGCCACTCGGTCGCCGGAAGGCCCCTGGCTCGCGTCAGGGCGAGCTGGATGACGCCTCCGTGCGTGACGATCGCGACATGCTTGCCGCAGTGCTGCGCCACCAGCGAGAGGACCTCGCGCCACGCACGCTCGGCGACCCCGCTCAGCGACTCGCCCTCGAACCATCTCCCCTGGACCTGCGCCGGCTCCCGCAGTCCGGCGGGGTCGGGCACGCCGGACGGCATGGCGAAGCTCGCGTTGGTCGCCCAGGTCGTCCGGGTAGCGGGAGGGATGTCGCTCGGGTGATGGCCTGTGTAGACGCCAGTGCCGATCTCTCGGAGATCATCGCGCGCGGTGACGGCCAGCCCGCGGCGGGTGGCGATGGCGCGGGCCGTCTCCAGGGCTCGTGACAGCGGGCTGGCGTAGACGGCGTCAACCGGTTTGCCTCCCAGGGCTACGGCCAGGGCCTCGGCCTGGGCGCGCCCGGTCTCGTTGAGAGGGATGTCCGCGTGTCCCTGAAGGAGACCGAGGGCGTTCCAGTGTGTTTCGGCGTGCCGGATCAGAATGGCTCTGGTGGGCTGCGGACAGCTCGCCCCGGCGCCCGAGACCGGGCCAAGCAGCACCAGGCCCAGCGACGCCGCGAGGAAGAGCCTGAGCCTGCCCATCGCGCGACCGCCGACCGGCCGGGGCCGCATCTCGCCCTCAGGTCGTCTCGGGGATCCGACGACGCGGTCCCATTGCGTGCGCGTCATCGTCGCCCACTCCACGGCCTCAGTATCGAACGGATCGACGTCCGTGTCCATGTGCCGCCTCTGCCGCTCAACCTCGCCGCGGGTCGGGTTGCTGTCTGGCGTCCAGGACCTCGCGCACCTTGCCGGCGAGCGCGTAGGGCGTGAAGGGCTTGTGGATGAGGGAGGTGCCCGGGTTGAGGACGCCGCGCCTGCCCAGCGCGTCGGCCGTGTAGCCCGACATGTAGAGCACCTTGATGCCCCGGCAAAGCGCGGCGAGGGTCTCCGCCAGCTGGGGCCCGCCCATCTGCGGCATCACCACGTCCGTGAGCAAGAGATGGATGGGGCCCTTCGGCCGCCCGGCGATCTCCAGGGCCTCGGCCGGTCGGCGCGCGGCGAGCACCGTGTAGCCGTCCCCCTCCAGCATCTCGCGCACGAGCTCCCGGACCTCGTCCTCGTCCTCCACCAGGAGAACCGTCTCGGTCCCGCGCGGGGGCGCGGAGACGACCGGCTCCTCCGGCGCGAGGGGCCCCTCGACGCGCGGGAGGTAGATCTTGAACACGGTCCCCCGGCCCGGCTCGCTGTAGAGGAAGATGTGGCCGCCGCTCTGCTTGACGATGCCGTAGACGGTGGACAACCCCAGCCCCGTCCCCTTGCCCGCCTCCTTCGTCGTGAAGAAGGGCTCGAAGACGCGCGCCTGCGTCTCAGCGTCCATCCCGATGCCGGTATCGCTCACCGCGAGCATGACGTACGAGCCCGGCTGGGCGCCGGGGTGCTGCCGCGCATACCGCTGGTCGAGATCGGCGTTCGCCGTCTCGATCGTGAGCTGCCCGCCGTGAGGCATGGCGTCCCGCGCATTGACGACGAGATTGACGAGCACCTGCTCCAGCTGCCCGGGATCGGCATTCACACGGCCGAGGCCCGGACCTGGACGGAAGGCGAGATCGATGTCCTCGCCGATCAGCCGCCGCAGCATCCCGACCAGGCCGGACACGATGTCGCTGATATCCAGCACCCGGGGCTCCAGCACCTGCGTCCGGCTGAAGGCGAGGAGCTGGCGGGTGAGCGCCGAAGCCCGCTCCCCCGTCTGCTGAATGAGGGTGACGTCCCGGCGCGCCCGATCGTCGATCTGGGCCCGAGCCAGCAGGAGCTGGCTGCGGCCCAGGATCACGGTCAGGAGGTTGTTGAAGTCATGCGCCACGCCACCGGCCAGCCGTC
>MGBV01000013.1:0-928 GCA_001788415.1 Candidatus Rokubacteria bacterium GWC2_70_16
CGTAGAGCGAACCGCTCCGCCCGTGGAATCTCCGCGTAGAGCGAACCGCTCCGCCCGTGGAATCTCCGTGAGGGTGGCCGCGCCCCGGACCCGCTCACGCAGGTGCGCCAGGACCGTGGCGTCGCCCACCTCGAGGCCCAAGTGCACCCCCCCCACGGCCTCCAGCGCCGGCGCCATCTCGCCAAGCCCAGCATCCACGAAACGGCGGTACCTGCCCTCGGCCTCCGCGCGCCCGACCGCGTCGCCGAGGGATAGCACCCAGTCCACGGTCAGGAATGCCGGCAACGCCGCCAAGCCGGCCGTCGACCGGTAGCTGCTCCAGCGCCACTGGCCCGGATGAGCGACGAGCCCGGCCCGCACCGGATTGAGCACGACGTACCGGCAGACGGCGCGCAGGTAGGCGTCCTTGTCCACCACCTGCGCATGGAAGCGGCCTTCCAGCACGTGCCCGGGGCGGCGGTGGCGGCGGCTGAACCCCTGGCTGTAGACGCCATTGAGCTGCCGCATCGCACGCGAGAGATTGGCCTCCGGCGTTTCCAGGAGCAGGTGGTAGTGATTGACCATCAGGCAGTAGGCATGGCAGAGGACGTGGTGGCGCGCGACCACGGAGGCGAGCACGGCCAGCAAGCGCTCATGGTCGGCGTCATCGGCGAAGATCGGCTGGCGCCCGTTGCCCCGGGCTGTCACGTGATAGAGCGCACCCGGGAACTGCACGCGAAGCGGCCGTGCCATGCTCCGACGCTACCGCCGGCGCCACCTCGCACTCAAGACGTACCCGCCGAGATACACCCTGTCACTGACCGATGTTGGAATGCAAGACCTGACCCTCACCGGGGCGGGGCACGGTGAGGATCAGGGTCATAGCTGGGCGGGGCTCCCGGCAAGGGGGGCATGTCCCAGCCTCCGCTGGTGCGCCGCTTCACGTCGG
>MGBV01000013.1:1005-1759 GCA_001788415.1 Candidatus Rokubacteria bacterium GWC2_70_16
TGCTCGACACGCACGCCCTGGGCCCCCATCGCCCGGGCCAGCATCGCGTAGTCGGTGCTGACGAGCTCCCCGCTCGCCCGCGACCGGAAGCGGGTGGCGAACTCGCGGCCGAAGAACCCCAGCTGCATGTCGCGGATCGAGACGAAGCCGCCGTTGTTCCAGACGACCCAGACCACGGGAATCTGATATTCGACGGCCGTCGCCACGGCGCTGGCGTGCATCAGGAAGCCGCCGTCGCCGACCACGGCCACGACCGGGCGATCGGGGGCCGCCAGCTTCGCGCCGAGCGCCCCCGCCACGCCGAAGCCCATTGCCGCAAAGCCCCCCGACTGGAGCAGCCGGCCGTCCTCGGGAACCTGCCACTGCTGGACCATCCAGCTATGGTGCGCCCCGATGTCGGACAGCATCACGGCCTGCCGCGGGACAGCGCGCCGGAGCTCGGCCATGACCCGGTCGGGGTGGATCGGCAGATCCGGCGCATCCGCGCTCGCGCGCAGGGCCTGCTCCCAGTCGTTCTTCCAGCGCTGCGTCGCGCCCCGCCAGGCCTGCGCGTGCGTGGCCGGGGCGGCGGCGCGCCGCTCGGCGGCGGCGAGGAACTGCCCCAGGACCAGCTTGACGTCCCCGACGAGACCGAGCCGCGTCGGATAGTTCTTTCCGAGCTGGCCGGCATCGTGGTCCACGTGGATCAAGGTCGTCGGCGGGATGGCGTGCGTCGTGCCCGGATGCCAGCTGCTGGTCGCCCGATCGCCGAACC
>MGBV01000013.1:1788-9760 GCA_001788415.1 Candidatus Rokubacteria bacterium GWC2_70_16
GCGCGGGAGGCCCGATTCGCGGGATAGACGCCGTCCCGACCCGTGGGGCCCAGGCTCAGCCGGTGCGACTCCTCGATCCCGCCCTTGCCCTGCGGCGTCGTCGCCACGGGCACATCCAGCCGCTCGGCCAGGCGGCGGAGCTCCGCCCGGGCGCCGGCCAGCGTGCAGCCGTAGCCGGCCAGGATCAGCGGGCGCTCGGCGGCGAGGAGCAGATCCAGCGCCTGGTCGACAGCGGCGGGGTCGGCCTGGCTGCGCAGCGCGATCCCCAGCCGCCAGTCGGCGGGATCCGGCACCTCGGCATCCGTGGTCTCCAGGAACACGTTGAACGGCACGTCGAGATGCACCGGGCCCACCCGGCCGCTCAGCATCGTCGCGAAGGCCTGGCGCATCATGTCGGGCAGCATGTCCGCGCGCGTGGCCTGGAAGCTGCGCTTGACGTAGGGACGCATCGCCGACACGAAGTCCGCCTGGTAATGCTGCCCGAGCTCCTGGAAGGGCCCCCGGTTGAACTGCTGGGTCGGGACATTGCCGGTGATCGCCAGGAGGGCCGAGGAGTCGCTGAACGCACAGGCGACGGGCATCTGGATATTGACCGAGCCGGGACCGCACGAGGTGAAGGTGGCGGCCGGGCGGCGGGCGACCCGGTAGTAGCCGTCGGCCATGAACCCCGCGATCTGCTCGTTGTGCGTGGAGATCGTCGCGATCCGGTCCTGCCGATCGCAGGCCGCATCCATCAATCCGACGTCGCCATGTCCGCACAGCCCGAAGAGATAGGGGACGCCCTCCTTGATGAGGTACTCGACGATGATCTCCGCGCCCTTGTAGGCCTTCATGGTCGCTCCCTCCTTGACAGCAATCCCCGCCGGTGCTAGCGTGGCCGAACCTTATAAGCTTTCGTACAAAGTTGTCAAGGGAGGACGATGCCGCCGGCCGATCTCTTCCCCGAGGTGCGGCCAAGCCCCTTGCCCGGAGGCTACATGGGCCGGGTGCTCCGGGTCGACCTGAGCGCGGGCGCCTGCCGCCCCCTCGACCTCCCCGACGCCGCGACGCTCCGCCGGCTGTGGGGCGGGCAGGCGCTGGCGACGTACATGCTCCTGCGCCTCCTCCCCCTCGACGCCCGAGCGCTCGGGCCCGAGAACGTCATCGTCATGATGACCGGGCCCATCACGGGGACCGGGCTCACGCCCGGGGGGACGAAGGTCTGCGGCGTCTTCCTCAGCCCGATCACAGGCTACACGCTCGGCCGGGCGGCGACGAGCGGCTTCTGGGCCGTCGCCCTCAAGGCGGCCGGGTACGACGGGCTGATCATCACCGGGGTCGCCGCCCGCCCGACGTACCTGTACCTGACCGACGGCCGCGCCGAGCTGCGCGATGCCGCAGGCGTGTGGGGCCTGGGCACGCGAGAGACGGAGGACCGGCTGCGGCGCGAGGTGGGCCGGCCGGACGCCCGCGTGGCGTGCATCGGCCCGGCGGGCGAGCACCAGGCCCTGGCCGCGATGCTCGTCAACGACTACAACCACACCGCGGCCCACGGCCTCGGCGCCGTCATGGGGTCGAAGCGGTTGAAGGCCATCGTGGCCCACGGCACGGGCCGCCCGCCGCTGCACGACAAGCCGCACCTCCTGGCGGCGGGCGAGCGCTGGCGCACGGTGCTGGCCCCGCGCGCCTACACCCCAGAGCTGCGGCGGCAGAACCCCGGGTTCGGCAAGGTATGGGGCGCCCTCACCAAGTACAACTGGCGCAGCACGATCATGAGCGACGAGACGCGCGGCTTCGACCGGAACCGCGTGACCCTCCGGCCGTGCTTCCAGTGCCCGCGGCTGTGCCCGTGGGACGTCGAGATCGGCGAGGGGCCCCACGCCGGGACAACCGGCCATTTCAACGCCGGCAGCGAGTGGATGGATGCGTTCTACAACCTCGGCTTCAAGGGCAACGATGTCCTCTATCTGGCGGAGCGGATCAACGACATCGGCATCGAGTGCGGCCACTTCTCGAACAGCGCGGCGCTGGCCTTCGAGGCGTGGGAGAAGGGGCTGCTGGGCCCGGACCGCACCGACGGCCTCGCGCTCGAGTGGGGCGACCTCGCGGTGACGGAGCGGTTGCTGGAGCGGTGCGCCCGCCGCGAAGGATGGCTGGGGAACCTCCTCGCCGAGGGTCCCAAGGCGCTGGCCGAGGCCCTGGGCGGCGAGGCCCGGCAGTGGGCGGTGCACACCAAGGGCGGCAGTCCCGCCCAGCACGACTGGCGCCCGCGCATCGCCGACATGCTCGCGAACCTCGTCGCCAGCGGCGGCATGAAGGGCCAGGGCGGCTTCGAGAACCGGGAGCCCCCGGCGGATCTGCGGTATCGCGAGAGGTGGGGGCCGCTCGATCCGGCGACGCCGGAGGGCTGGGCCCGATCCCATTTCCTCCTCGAGCAGCTCCATCAGGCCTGCGGGGTGATGGGCGGGTGCTGGTTCGCGGTCGAGACGTTCCTGGCGGACGATCAGGCGCGCTCGATGATCGAGGCCCTCAACGCCACCACCGGCTGGGACGTCACGCTCGACGAGGCGCTGGAGGTGGGCCATCGCTCTATCGTGCTGCAGGGGCTGTTCGCGACCCAGCGAGGCTGGCGGGCCGAGCACGACTGGACGGACGTGGGCCCCCGGTTCCTCGAGCCCGTCCCCGACGGCCCGCACCAGGGCTTCACCGTCGCGCGCTGGCTGCCCGGCCTCGTGCAGGAGTACTACCGTCTGTCGGGCCGGCACGAGGTCTCGGGACGCCCGCTCCCGAGCACGCTGGCCCGGCTTGGGCTGACCGAGTTCGCCGAGTGGGCGGAGCCGGCATGAGCCTGCTGCCCGGCGTGGCGCCGGCGCCGGTCGAGCGGCGCCCCTACCCGACCGCGCGGGGGCTGGACGGCGAGGCGCGAACCATCCTCTTCGACGCCGCGAAGTGCATCGGCTGCCGGCAATGCGTGGAGGCCTGCAAGGACTGGCACGATCTCCCGCGCGGCGAGACCTACCGCATCGGCGCGACGACCTGGCTCACGGTGGAGCCGCCGGTCCCCGAGGGCATGGCGCGCATCTGGGGACGCAACAGCTGCATGCACTGCGATCACCCGAGCTGCGCCGCCGTCTGTCCGGTGGAGGCGATCACCAAGCTCGACGAGGGCCCGGTCGTCATCGTTCAGTCCGCGTGCATCGGATGCCAGTACTGCGTCCACGCCTGCCCCTGGCACGTGATCGCGATCAACCCGGTCACCGGGAGGGCGATCAAGTGCACCATGTGCCATGACCGGCTTGGCCAGGGGGCCGTGCCGTTCTGTGTGCGCATCTGTCCCGTGGACGCGCTCCACTTCGGGCCGGGCGCGGAGATGGAGGCCCGGGCCGACACGCTCGCCGGCGAGGGCGGCGGGAGCGTCTACGGACGGCGGGAGGCGGGCGGCACCCGCGTGCTCCACGTGCTGGTCGGCTCGGCCGCGGCGCACGGCCTGCCGGCGGTCGGATCCGGCCGGTACCCGGTTCACCGCATCCCGTGGAGCACGACGCTCCGGGGGCTGCTGACCCTCACCGGCGGCCCCCGGGGCAAGTGGCGGGCGATCCAGAGCGCGTGGCGCAAGCCCTGGCGCCTCAAGTACCGGTACTGGCCGCGGTGAGTCAGGCGAGGCGTGGCCGCAGCCGCCGCACGGGCCGCCGGCCCCGGAAGGACCTGAGCGCCCAGGCGTACACGGCGATCAAGGACCTGATCCGTCGCTACGAGCTCAAGCCGGAGCAGAAGCTGACCCAGTCGGAGCTGGCCCGGCGCGTCGGCGTCAGCCTCACGCCCGTCCGCGAGGCCCTGCGCGCGCTCGAGAAGGAGGGCTATGTCACGCCCGTGCGGAACCGCGGCTTCTATGTCAGCAAGATCACGGTGAAGGAGGCCGAAGACCTGTTCGACATCCGCGAGGCCCTCGAGGTGCTGAGCGTCCAGCGCGCGATCGAGCGCCGCGACGCGGACTTCCTGCACGGGCTCGAGGCCTCCCTCGAGGAGTACAAGGGCGTCGTGACCCAGGCCCTCACCCGGGAGCGGATCGACATCGACCAGCGGTTCCACCTGCTCATCGCGCAGCAGGCGGACAACGAGAGTCTCCACCGGATGCTGACGTTCGTCTTCGAGCGCATCACGCTGAAGCGCAAGGTGGACGGCGCGCCGGCGACGCGGGGGCTCGCCGCCTACGAGGAGCACGTCGCGCTCGTCGAGGCCATCCGCCACGGGGAGGCGGACCGGGCCAGGGAGCTGGCCGCGCGCCACGTCCGGAACGCCAAGGACGCCGTGCGCCGCCAGCTCCACGAGCGCGCGGCGCTCCTCGAGCTCTAGGGATGGGGGCCGCCGCGGCGGCCGCGATGCGCATCACGCCGGAGGTCTACACCGACGCGGCAGGACTGCTGCTGGTCTGGGCGGTCGCCGGCCGTCAGATCCGTCGCCGGCGACACTACCCGCAGCCCGCCGGTCCGCCGGCTTAGGGAGGAGCCCGTCATGAGCACGGTCGTCTACATGGTCAAGGCCTCCATCACCCCGGAGCACGAGGCGGCCTTCAACGAGTGGTACAACACGGAGCTGTGCGCGGAGCTGCTGCACTTCCCCGGGGTGGTCAGCGCGCGCCGCTACAGGGCGCTCATGGGCGAGGAGCGCCACCAGTACATCGTGATGTACGAGTTCGAGAACGAGGCGGCGTTCGAGACCTTCCGGACCTCCGAGAAGCGCCGCACGCTCATCGAGCGAACCGAGGCGCGGTTCGGGGCGGCCTCGGAGCGGGTGCGCTCGGCCTACGTCCAGATCTGGCCCTGACGGCCGCCGCCCGCCGCCGGGCGCCACGTCGGTTGCAGCGAACGCAGTCCCTCGCCGGAAGGAGGGCCGGTCATGGAGGTGGGCTGGGTCGTCTACAACAGGGGGAGGATCGGGCAGCGGGAGCATCTCGTGCAGCTCGCGCAGCATGCCGATCGCCTGGAGTTCAGCTCGATCTGGGTGACCGATCACATCGTGATGCCGGTCGAGATGCGGTCCCGCTACCCGTTCAGTGCGACAGGCACCTTCCCCACCGAGCCGTCCGAAGACTATCTCGAGCCGTTGACCGTGCTCAGCTACCTCGCCGCCTGCACGCGGCGGGTCAAGCTCGGCGTGAGCGCCCTCATCCTGCCCCATCGGAATCCCCTGGTCGCGGCCAAGACGCTCGCCACGCTGGATGTGCTGTCGAGCGGGCGCGTGCTGGTCGGCGTCGCCGTGGGCTGGCTGGAGGAGGAGTTCAGGGCGCTGGGGTTGCCCCCGTTCGCCGAGCGCGGCGCGTACAGCGAGGAATGCCTGCGCATCTTCAAGGAAGTGTGGACGAAGGACGATCCGAGCTTCGCGGGCCGCTACCACAGCTTCACGGGGATCAAGTTCGCGCCCAAGCCGATCCAGAAGCCCCACCCGCCCATCTGGGTCGGCGGGCACTCCGCAGCCGCGAGGCGCCGGGCGGGACAATTCGGTGACGCCTGGCATCCGGTCGGGCAGCGTCCCCCGGTGCTCCTGGCGCCGGACGAGCTGGGCCAGGCGATGCTGACGGTCCGGGAGGCGGCCGAGCGGGCCGGGCGCGATCCGCTGTCGGTCACCGCCGCCCTGCGGATCACGGTGAAGCTCGCCGCCACGGCCGCGCCGGCCGGGCGCTTCCTCCTCACCGGATCGCCGTCCCAGGTCGCCGACGACATCCGCCGGTACGGCGACGTCGGCGTGACGCACCTGGTCCTCGACGTCATGACCAGCGACCCGGCCACGATCGCCGAGACCATGGACCGGTTCGCGAACGAGGTGCGCCCGCGCCTGGGCGGCGACTGATCCGTCCCCACCACGCTTCCCAGGCCGCGCAGCGCCAGGGCGGCGAGCCCCGCCTGGTCAACCAGCGCGGCGCAAGCGAAGAGGCGTCAGGCGGCCGTCACGCTGGGGCGCCGGGCGAGGCCGCCGGTCAGCGCGCCGGGCTCTGCCAGAGGGCGTGACCGACGAAGAAGGGGCCTAGGCTCTGGATGTACTCGGAGGTCTGCGCCGTCTTTCGCATGGTCTGCACGAGGTGAGACAGCGGGTGGAGCTCCGCCCCCACGAGCCCGATCAGGAAGTCGTTGTCGTTCGCGTCGAGCCCGTGGCAGGCGAGGCGGATGTCGTGGGCGAGGTCGGCCTCGCCATAGGCGCGGCCGAGTGTGGCGTGCTCGCGCAGGATGGCGCTCTGCTGCTCCGGCGCCAGCCGCGCGAAGGCCCCCGTCCGGCGCAGCGGGTACCAGATGGCCCAGGGCCAGGCGGGGTTCAGCACGGTGCGCCGCGGCCTGTGCAGCAGCCAGTCCTCGAGGTCCGGCTCGAAGCCCGAGGAGTAGGAGCGCCCGATCATGGTGAGGGCCGGCTTCTGCCCGAGCGCGGCGAAGGGCTCGCCGCCGAGCGTCTCGCGCAGCCGCGTCACGAAGAAGGCCGGGTCCTCGGCGAAGGCCAGCAGCCCCACCCCCCGCGCATCGCTCACATCGGCGTACAGCACCGCCTCGATGCGGGCCGCCTCGAGGGCACGGGCCAGGGGCTTGGGGTCGGCGCAGCCGCCGAACACCTGCAGCTGCACGAAGAGCCGGCGGCTCGAGGTCTGCCCGCGGGCGCCCCGCTCGAGGACATCCACCCTCACCTCGCCGGCCGGCTTCTGCTGGTGCCTCTCAGGCTGTGTCGTCATGGTCCAAGCCTATCAGCGCCGCCCGGCCCTGGCAACGCGCCCCTGGGGTCAGGTCTTGCAAAACGACATTTCGCCACCGGGAGCGATGTCGTAATTCAAGACCTGACCCCGATTCACGCGGCCGGGGGGCTGAGGCTCATCGCCCGCTCGGCGAGCGCGCAGATGGTGAGCGCGGGGTTGACGCCGGGATTGGCGGAGACGGCCGAGCCGTCGAGAACGGGAGGGCGGTGGCGGCCCGCGCTAGGCGCCGGGCCCCCGCGCGATCCGCACCCGACCCGGCTGGACGACAGCGAAGCCTCCGACAAGGCTGTCCCCTTGCCGTCGGACGAGCCGGAGCACTCCATCGGCCAGAGACGCCCGAGCGCCGGCTGGAAAGCGCAGCAGGATCACACCGGCGGTGGATCTCGCACTGGCATAAACAAGCTGCCCGAAGTCCTTGTCCTCCGTCAAGAGCACGCGTCCCTCTCGCGCGGCACGCTCGATAACCGCTTCGTCACTCGCCCGGGGCGTGACCTCGGCCACCGCCACGACATCGAACCCGGCAGCACGAAGGGCTCTGACCACGGCATGGTCGCAGCTCTCGTCCGCGAGAAAGCGCACCGGCTCACGCGCTCTGACTGGATCCAGCGGCTGGCAAGATCAGCGTCTCCTCGTGCGCTACGGCATCGGCCGCGTAGCCAAGGGCCGCCTGGATATCCTCGCGCCTGAGCCGCGGATACGCGGCGAGGAGATCCTCGAAGGTCGCGCCCTCGGCGAGCTTGCGCAACACGAGCTCGACCGGGATGCGGGTCCCGCGGATGACCGGCTTCCCCATCATCACCTTCGGATTTTCCTCGATCCGATCAGTCGCGCTCATCACATCGTTCCCTCCTGGCCTTCCCCACCCTGACCGCCGGCACGCTGAGCCCCTGCCCCACTCCCACGAGCACCAAGCGCTCCGGAGCGCCTCCTCCGCACACTGTCGCACCTAGGGTGTCTCCGGATGGCCCAAGCCTATCAGCGCCGCCCGGCCCTGGCAACGCGCCCCCAGCCCGGCCGCTCACGCCGCCGGGGGGATGAGGCTCATCGCCCGCTCGGCGAGCGCGCAGATGGTGAGCGCGGGGTTGACGCCGGGGTTGGCGGAGACGGCCGAGCCGTCCACGACGTAGAGCCCGTCGTGGCCGAAGACGCGGTGGCGGGTGTCGATGACGCCCGTCTCCGGGCCCTCGCCCATGACGCAGCCGCCGAGGAGATGCGGCGTGGTCGGGATGCCCAGCAGGGTCTCGGTGAGCAGGCTCATGG
>MGBV01000013.1:9769-9990 GCA_001788415.1 Candidatus Rokubacteria bacterium GWC2_70_16
CGATCTTGCCGGCCACGCGACGGGCCAGCGCCGTGGCCTCGGGCATGAAGGCCGTGGGGGCGGGCCCCTGGCCCGGCGCCGTGGTGAGCCCGCGGCGGAAGCCCCGCGTGGCGCGACGGCCGAGCCGAAGCCTCAGATGCCCCTCCAGCGTGCGCATGTAGATGAGGACGACGGTCTGTCTCGCCCAGTCGCGGACGAGCAGGATCCGGAGCGTCGTCCAC
>MGBV01000014.1 GCA_001788415.1 Candidatus Rokubacteria bacterium GWC2_70_16
TGGCCGACGGAGATCACGGAGACGGCGTTCTTCGAGAAGCTGAAAGAGCTCCCCAAGGCCAAGACCCACTCCTTCCTGCGGTAGAGACGTGGCCCATCGGGGACGGGTTGTCGGTGCGCCGGGGCCTTCGCCGTGCAGGATACTGCCGCACGGCTCGGCTCCGGTCTCGCGCGCGGTGCATTGCGCGTGCGGCGACTCAATCGGTCGGCGGCGCGGCCTTCGGCGTGCAGGAACCCACGCACGCCTCGGCCGCGGCCGGGCTTGCCAACGCACCCCGGGGGGAGCAGCTGTCGGAGGCTGGGGGCCGGGTCCGTCTCGACCTTGGGCCATGACCCCCGCCCTTGGGCCTCTCTGTCTACTGCCAAGCCTGCCGGGGACCGTCAGTTCACTCCCGCGAGCTGGACTTCGTCCGACCCACGCGGTGGGCCCGCTTCCTCGAAACGTCCCCCGGGGAGTGCTGGGCTGGCGTGGCGCGCCCGATCTCTCTCTGTGCCCCCGCGCTGGCCCCGTCGCTGACGTCTGGCGGCCCGGCCCCGGGCTCCTCCCGGTAGAGGGCCTCGATGATCGGGCAGTGCGGGCCGGTGCCCTGGCCGCATCGGGCGACCGTGTCCTTCAGGACCCCCTCCATCACCTTCAGGTCGGCGATCCTGGCGCGGACGTCTGCGAGGTGTGACGCGGCCACGCGGCGCGCCTCGGCGCAGGGCCGCTGGTGATGGTCGGCGAGATCGAGGAGCCTCCGGACGTCGCCGATGGAGAAGCCGAGCGACCGTGCCCGGCGGACGAAGGCCAGGCGCTTGAGATGCTCGGTCCCGTAGAGCCGATAGCCGCCGGGGCTTCGCGGGGGCGCGGGGAGCAGCCCGGCGCGCTCGTAGTAGCGGATGGTCTCGACCTTGCAGCCCGTGCCCTTCGAGAGCCTGCCGATGGCGAAGCGTGCTGACGCCGTTCCCATATCGAGCCTCCTCCCGCCCCCCCGAGAAATACCCCTTGAGTCTGTAGTTACTACAGACTTTATCCTGGCGCCAGGGGATGGACTCCGGAAGGGAGGATGACGATGGCGAACCGACAGGTCACGGTGTACTGGTCCACGAGCTGACAGTCCTGCCACGCGGCGAAAGAGTTCCTTTCGTCTCAGGGCGTCACGTTCACCGCGAAGAACGTGGCCGAGGATCCGGCCGCCCGTGACGAGCTGCTCGCCCGGACCGGGCGGACGGCGGTCCCGGTCATCACCGTGGACGACGAGGTGGTGGTGGGCTTCGACCGGGGCCGCCTGAAGCGGCTCCTCGGGATCTGACGGCCATGGTGGTCCGATGCCCTGATTGCGGCGCCGATGTCGAGCTCCCGGAGGGGGTCAAGTCGGGTGACCTCGTGGAGTGCCCGAACTGAGCGGGGCATGCCCTCCGGGTGAGGGCCGACGGGGACCGCTGGGTGGCGAGTCTTGCCTATCGGGTGAGCTGTCCGGAGTGCGGCGAGCAGATCACGCTGTCCGAGGCCGCCCGGGCCGGGGATGTCATCGAGTGCTGCGGGCAGCGCTTCCGGCTCACATTCGAGTACGGGGCGTTCGCCGCCGAGGCGCTGTAGGAGGACGCCCATGTGGCGTGATCGCTGGCTCGCTCTCGGGGTGACCGGGGCCCTTCTCACCTGCGTGGCCTGTCTGGCGCCGGCGGCCGTGCTCGCAGTCGGCGCCGTCTGGCTCGGCGCCTGGGTGGGCCGGCTCGACCTGGTGCTGCTGCCGCTGCTCGTTGCTCTCGTCGCGCTGGCGGCCTGCCGCTATCGCGCTCGGCGCCGGAGGGTCCGGTGAGACTGGGCTCAGCGGCCGCCGGCCTGACAGTGTGGAGCGGGGCCCTGCTCTCCTCGCTCTGCTGTCTCCTGCCGCTGGCGGTCATCGTCCTCGGGCTCGGCAGCGGCGCGTTCATGGCCGTCACCATACGACGCCGTCATGGAGTGTTGCCATGAGCGCACGAGGCATGACCGCCCCCACGTCCTCGGCTCCGTACTGGGTGGAGGACAGCCCCGTGTCGGAGGGTCTCTCCCGGTTCCGGGCGAGGATCGGGGGCCTTCACTGTTCTCTCTGTACCGGGACCATCGAGACAGCGCTGGGCCGGCTCCCCGGCGTGCGCAAGGTCGCGGTGAGTCTCACCCACGAGCAGGCGCTCGTCGAGTACGATCGCCGCCGCGTCTCGGCGCAGGAGCTCCTGACCACGCTGAAGGACATCGGCTACACGATCTGGGATCCCCGCAAGGTCCGCCCCTACGAGGAGGAGGAGGCGGAGCTGGTCCGGGAGGGCAAGCGCCTGCTCGCGGCCATCGGCGTGAGCCTCCTCTCGATCGCGCTCCTGCTGGAGCCGCGCGGCTTCTGGTCGCTGCTCCTCGACGGGCTGGTCGGTCTGGGCCTGGCGGCGCTGGCCTATCTCCTCCTTCGGAGCGAGGGGCGAGGGAAGGCGGTGCTGGGGATGACCGGGCTCGGCGCCGTCACCGCCGGCGCGTTCTGGGCCAAGCTCTCGGGCGTCGCCGAGGCCGCTGCGCCGTGGGTCGTGGGGCTGTTCGCCGTCGCGGTCGTCTTCGGGCTGGCGCGGCACATCCTGGGCATGGCCTATCAGTCCATCCGGCGCGGCATCCTCAATCAGCACGTCCTGCTCGAGTTCGGCGCCTTCGCCGGGCTGCTCGGGGGTCTCATCGGGCTCGGCTTCAGGCCGACGAACTACCCCACCGCTCCGTTCTTCGCGGTCTCGGTGCTGATCGTGAACTACCACCTGTTCTCCGAGTGGCTCTCCCTGCTGGTGAAGACCCGGAGCTCCCAGGCCGTCAAGCGGCTGCTGGACCTTCAGCCGGACACCGCGCGCGTCGCGCGTGGCGATCAGGAGATCGAGGTGGGCATCCAGGAGGTCGCGGTGGGTGACCTGGTCCGGGTGCGACCGGGGGAGCGGGTCCCGGTGGATGGCGAGGTGGTGGGAGGGCACTCGGCGGTGGACCAGTCCCTGGTGACCGGCGAGCCCGTGCCTGTGGAGAAGGCGCTCGGGGACCCCGTGATCGGAGGGTCGGTCAATAGCCTGGGCACTGTCCTCATCCGGGTCAGCGCCGTCGGCGAGGGGAGCTTTCTGCACCAGGTGATCCGGCACGTCGAGGACGCGCGTGCGCTCAAGCCGGGCATCCTCCACCTGGTCGACCGGGTCCTGCTTGTCTACGCGCCCACGGTCCTGCTGCTCGCGGCGCTGTCCTTTCTCGGATGGACAGCGGGGGCCTGGCTCGTGACCGGTCACGCGGACCTCTCGCGGGCCGTGTTCGCCGCCCTGAGCGTCCTGGTGATGGGCTATCCGTGCGCCGTCGGCATCGCGGCGCCGCTCTCGATCGTGCGGGGCTCCGGCGAGGCGGCGGACCGGGGGATCATCATGCGGACGGGCGAGGCCTTCCAGAGCCTCCGGCTGGTCACCCGCATCGTCCTGGACAAGACCGGCACCCTCACCGTCGGGCGGCCCGTGGTGAAGGAGGTGGTGGCGCTGGGCAGCCCCGAGGACCTGATCGCGCTGGCCGCGGCGGCCGAGGCCTCGTCCGAGCATCCCCTCGGTCAGGCCATCCTGAACGCGGCGCTCGACCGGGGCCTGCGCATCCCCCGGGTCGAGGACTTCGAGGCCGTCACCGGCCGAGGCGTGTCTGCCCTCATCGAGGGCGCGCGGGTGCGGGTCGGCCGGCCCGCGTACCTGGAGGAGCACGGGGTCGACATCCTCCCGCTCAAGGATCGGCTCCGTGACCTCGACGAGGCCGGGCTGACGGTGGTGGCGGTCAGCCGCGAGCAGGAGCTCCTCGGGGCCGTCGCGCTCGGGGACGAGGTTCGCGAGGACGCCGCAGCCGCGGTCGCGGCGATGAGACAGGCTCGGCTGACCCCGGTCATGGTCACCGGAGACAACGAAGGCGCGGCCCGGAGGGTGGCCACGCAGCTCGGCATCGCGGCGGTCCATGGCGGCGTGCTTCCGGGCGAGAAGGCGGAGATCGTCCGCCGGCTGCAGCGGCAGGGGCGCGTCGCCATGGTGGGCGACGGGATCAACGACGCTCCGGCGCTCATGCAGGCGGACGTCGGGATCGCGATGGGCGCGGGGACCGACATCGCGATCGAATCGGCCGATATCGTCATCGTCGGCAACCGGCTGGCCTCGATCCTGACGGCACGGGACATCAGCCGGCGCAGCTATCGGAAGACCACGCAGAACGTCGTGCTCGCCTTCCTCTTCAACGGGATCGGCATCCCCGTCGCGACCACGGGCCTGGTCTATCCGGTGTGGGCGATGGTGGCGATGGCCGTGAGCGTCACGAGCATCTTCCTCAACAGCCTGTCGGACCGGCCATCGCTGTTCGTCGATGCCGTGCTCAGCGTCGGGCGGCGCTCGCGCAGATGAGATCCTGAAGGGCGGGAACCACCCTATCGGCGAGGGCTTGGTCGGCCAACCCATCGTGGACCCAGCGCTTGGATCGCCCAGCTCACGATGAAGAAGAGCAGATGGTTCCAGAGCGGCGGCCCGGGCTCCGTGTTGAAAGGAAACAGCGTGGTCGGGAACCCCTGTCCGCCGAGAAGGGCGATGGTGACGCTGATGGCCGGTGGAGCAACAACCGCGGTGACCCAGCCGAGCAGGAGCGCGGCGACGAACGCGAGTGTCGCCGCGAGGGCGGCCTTCGCTCGACGCACGGTGGCCACGAGGACTCCCAGGACACCCGCGTAGGTCAGGCTCACTCCGAGGTGCACCGCCCAGCCAATGAGGGGGCCGAGCCGGGCAGGATACCCACCCACGGCGACGATCTGCTCGCCCAGGAACTCGGTGATCGTGCCACTGCCGGCCACGACCTGCACCAGCCAGAACAGGACGCTCCCGCCGACGCCGGCCACCAGCCACAGCCAGACTTCGGGGCCGCGCGCCAGGGCCATCGCAGATCCTCTTGAGGACAGCTTGTCGCTCATGGCAGGCTCGCCGGCTCGCAACGCCTGAAGCCGGCGAGGCGGCTCCTCATTCCAGTCAACCCTGCCCCCGTGCTGCGTATTCCAGCCATGGCGGGACTCCTCATGGCGGAGCAGGGTCCCGCCAGGCGAATACCCTCCCTGGCGAGCATCCTGCCCAGCCCGAAGGGGACCCACATCACGGTGAACCCGGTGCGGAGCAGGCCTATTCCCGCCGGCGCGCGTCGTGTCCGAGACCCGGGAATAAACCGGCGCTGCCTCAGGTTCGTAGGGTGTGCGTACCAGCGTCCTAGGCGAACGAGAGCATTCTGAACGAGGGGAGGTGAATCGAATGGTCAGAGAGATCATCAGCGCCGTGTCCGTCGCCACCGTCCTCGCCATGGGGGCGGGAAGCGCCGCCATCGCGCAGCAGCAGGCCAATCCGTGCGCCGCCAAGAACCCGTGCGCCATGAAAGCCAACCCGTGCGCGGCCAAGAACCCGTGCGCGGCCAAGAACCCCTGCGCCGTCAAGGCATCGAGCCCGGGCGCGGCCCAGAACCCGTGTGCAGCCAAGAATCCGTGCGCGGCGAAGAACCCCTGCGCGCCGAAGAAGTAGGAGCGGACCGAGGGCTGATCGGGGGCTGCCCCGGAACGGGGCAGCCCCGGTCCACCCACTGCGAGAGGAGAATCGCATGACCACGGTTGCGCGAGCGCTCATCACGGCCGGAGCGGTCCTGTCATTCGGCCTGGCCGGCCCGGCCCTTGCCTCGGACTCCCAGTCCGGAGCCCAGGTGGCCCAGGCCACGAATCCGTGTGCGGCCAAGAACCCCTGCGCCGCGAAGAACCCGTGCGGGGCTGCGGGAAAGGTGGACCCCAAGCTCATCACGCGCCCGGCCGGGACCAAGCTCATGGCCGGGAAGCCTGCCGACCTGATCAAGGAAGGCGAGCGGCTGTGGAACGACAAGAAGCTGAGCACGAACGGCCTCGCCTGCCAGACCTGCCACCAGGGCAATGCCGCCTTCCTGCCGAGCTTCGCCAAGCCCTACCCGCATCCCGTCGCCATGGTGCAGGAGAAGGCGGGGGTGAAGCAGGTGCAGCTGGACGAGATGGTGCAGATCTGCATGGTGGTCCCGATGGCCTCGAAGCCGCTGCCCTGGGGCTCGGAGGACCTGGCGGCGCTGACCGCCTACACCCGCGAGGTGCAGAAGGCGTTCAAGCCCGGCGCCGCCGCAAATCCATGCGGGGCGAAGAATCCGTGCGCCGCCAAGAACCCCTGCGCACCGAAGAAGTGAGAGGGGGCGGCCGGACGACTCAGGGCGCCGCGACGGCCCGGTCGACGATGGCCTTGAAGATCGGGTCGAGCTCGGCGGCCACCACGCGCACCGTGGGGTGCGGGTAAGGCGCCAGCACCGCGGACGGGGTCCGGTAGGTGACGGTGGCGGTGCCGTTCGGGTTCTCGTAGAGATAGATGCGGATCGGTGCCTCGAAGCCAGCCCTGGGGTCGGCGGCGAGCAGACGCACCGCGAAGTCGTTCCGGAACACCATCATCACCTGGTTCCCCGGGATCGTGACGCCTCGCCCAGCCGCGCCGCGCTGGGCATTGGCGTGACAGACGAGCGCCATCTTCTGCTCGGCGATGGACTGCTCCAGCGCCTCGGCCACTCTCGAGAAGGGCGCGCGGCTGACCCGCGTCACCGTCTCCTCGGCCGCCGCAGCGGGCGGCGACGATCCCCAGACCGCGAGCGCGAGCACCAGCAGGACGCGTATGAACATGGACTCCTCCTGAGATTATTCAGCTCAGCGGGAGATCCCGCTGGTACAGGGTGAACCGCGAGCGGCGCGTCGCCTCGAGCGCCTCGCGGATCTGCCTCTCGCCGGCGCCGGCGCCACTGGCGAGGAGGGACTCGAAGAAGCGCGTGTAGAAGTGATCCGGGTAGACGGTCACGGTCACGCGGAGACGCAGGTCCGGGCGCTCGATCCGGCGGCGGTAGCTGACCGCGAGCCGCCCGCCCGCGGGCAGCCTCGTGTCGGCGACCTCGCGCGACAGGTCCAGCGTCACCTCGCGCGCGATGGCCTGTTCCTGGACGCTCCCCGTCACGGTCTGTCCTGCGCCGTCCACCAGCTCCGCCCGGATGACGACGCGAGGCGTGACGTAGGTGGGGAAGTGATGGCCGACGCGCCGGCTGGTGATGGTGAGGGTCGCCTGAAGGCTCTGGCCGAGCCGGTAGCGCGGCCGGTCGGTGGCCAGGGAGATCTCGACGCCTGACTTGACCATGTCGGGATCGTGGATGCCACGCCACAGGTGCCGGCGGTCGGGCATGTGGCAGTCCTGGCACTGCAGGCCCTGCCGGGCGGCCGGACTCGCTCGCCACTCCGCGTAGGTGTTCTGCAGGAGCTTGCCGTTCAGGGCAAACCCGTCCGGGGGAAACTGGTGGCAGCTCGAGCAGAACTCCGCGCGCAGGAAGGCGGGCGTCCGGGTCGCGCCGTTGTGGGGGAGGCGGGCGGGGGGCGCCTCGCTGACGAGCGAGCCGTCGCGACGGGGCGGGCCGAAGCGCTCGTGGCGCCGGACGTGACAGGCGGCGCAGACGAGTCCGGCCCGGTGGAGGGCCGGGTCGAACCGGGGATTGGCGACGAGCCCCTTGGGCCCAGCGATCACCGACTGCTGCTCGGCGAGGGGCGCATGGCAGCTCAGGCACTCGCGCGCGGACTCCGGGTCGCTGCGGGCCATCTCCACCAGCTGGCCGGCGATCCCTGGCCCCATGGCCCCGGCGTGGAGGCTCGTCTTCCAGTCGGCGAACTGGGCCGGATGGCAGACGCCGCAGCTCTCGGGAGCGAGAGAGCGTTCGACCTCGGTGGCGCGGCCGGGCGGCTGCCCCTGCGGGGGGATGGGCCGCGTCCAGTGGCGCTCCAGGAAGTCACGCTCGGCGCGCGACAGCGCCGAGGAGCGCGCCTGGTCGCCCCTGGCCCCGCCGGGCGCCAGCAGCAGAGCCAGCAGCGACAGCCCGACCGTCCTCAGCACCCGACGGGCGGAGCTACCGGGTGAGACCGACGACCTCGCCATTCAGCTCGAACTCCCGATCCTTCGGCGAGACGGCTTTGATGTGCATAGTCCCGGCGCCCTTTACCCCGTCAAGCGAGCCCGTGCCGCCGATGAGCCGCCACACGCCGTTATCGAGGAGCCGTGGCCTGCCATCCGGGCCGGGCACGAAGGTCGCCTGCACTTCCCACTGGATCACGGCCTGGTCCCCGCTCGGCAGCCTGGCCACCAGATACCCCCGCGGCGCGCCGTCAACGCCCGGGCGGATATCGTGCATGCCGTACTCGGTGAGCTCCGCGCCGGCCAGGACCCCGGCGCCGGTCGCCCGGCCCTGGCGTTTCACGAACAGGACGAAGTGCTTCTGGGGCGTGGGGAGATCGACATAGATCTGCTCCGCAGGGCTCATGACGGCCTTGATGCCGAGCGGGTCGGCGGAGGCGACCTCGGCGAGGCCGGCGCTCGCGACGACGCCCAGGGCCAGGACGGTTGACAGGACGATGCGCTTCATGAGGATCCTCCTCTACGGGATCGAGGGAGCCGCGGGGCGACAAGCCGCCACCGGGCGCGAAGGGTTTGCGCGAAGCATCAAGTCAGGAACACGGGGCCCATCCGCGTTATTCCCGGCGCGGATGCTCCAGCATCACGTCAACGAAGCGAATGAGGGCGTCGCCGAGGACGGGGCTGCCTTC
>MGBV01000015.1:0-940 GCA_001788415.1 Candidatus Rokubacteria bacterium GWC2_70_16
GGTGGCCAGGATGTCCTCGCGGCGCGTCGCGCTCCAGCGCACCGGGCGCCTGAGGCGTCGTGCCAGCAGGGGCACGAGGGTGTCCTCTTGGTAGACGGGGACCTTGGCGCCGAAGCCGCCGCCCACGCGCCCCGTCATGAGGTGGATCTGGGCGGGCTCGAGGTGGAGCCGCTCGGCGAGCTGATCGCGCATGCGATGGGGGGTCTGGGTGTCGCCCCAGACGGTGAGCTTCTTCGCCCGTTCATCCCAGACGGCGCTGCAGGCCCGGGGCTCCATGGCGAGGGGGATGACGCGCTGGCTCGTCATCTTCGCCTCGATGACCACCGCGGCGCGCGCGAAGGCGCCGTCCACGTCGCCCGTCTCGCGCTTGAAGCGCATGGCGAGGTTGGAGCCAGTCTCCGGGTAGAGCAGGGGAGCGCCGGGCTCGAAGGCGCGCTCCGAGTCCCACACGGCGGGGAGCGGCTCCCAGTCCACGGCCACCGCCTCGGCCGCATCCGCCGCCGCCTCGGCGCTCTCGGCGGCCACGACGGCCACGGGCTCGCCCACGTAGCGGACGCGCCCCTCGGCCAGCACCGTGTGGCCCTGCACGCTCATGAAGTCGAAGGTCTCGGGCGGCAGCGGCGTGTGGATGACGCCGATCTCGATGTTGACGTCAGCGGCGGTGAGCACGGCTATCACGCCGGGCAGCGCGCGGGCGGCCTGGGTGTGGATGCTCCGGATCAGGGCATGCGCGTGAGGGCTCCGGACGAAGGCGACGCCGAGCGCGCCCTCGAGGCGCACGTCGTTGACATAGGGGTCGCGGCCGGTAAGGAGCCTCGGGTCCTCGAGCCGCTTGAGCGGACGGCCCACGTGCTGGACGGGCATGACGTTCGTCTCCTCCGGGGCGGAAGTGGCGGCAGGCCGGAGCCGGGTCAGCCGGGGCCTGCGGGGTGCCGACGGC
>MGBV01000015.1:953-3854 GCA_001788415.1 Candidatus Rokubacteria bacterium GWC2_70_16
GGCCCCGCGCGGGTGAGGGTCGCGCGCAGCGTGCGCCGCCCGTCGGCCGAGGTCCAGGCGAGCTCGGCGGCCGCGCCGTCGGCGGCGGGCCTGACGGCGATGGTGGCCGCGGGGGCCGAGCCCAGCCGGGCGCGGAGCTCTCCCCCCTCGACCCGCCCCGCATAGACCCTGCCGCTCACGCGCGGTGTGGCGGCGCGGTACAGGATGCGCGGGCTCGCGCCGCGGGGCTCGAGGAGGCCGAGGACGATCACCGACTCGCCCATGAGGCCGTACCAGAGGCCCGCCAGGGCGGCGACGTCGGGGGGCAGCTGGCTGCCATCGCGCAGAAGCCGCGCCCCTGCGGGCCACGGCCGCAGCAGCAGCTCGCGCGCCGCCGCCCACTCCTGGCCGTCGGGGCAGGAGACGCGGCCCGGGGGCAGGGAGTCGGCGGAGAGGAACTCGGCCACGCAGATGCCATAGCGCAGGGCGAACCGGCCGCCCGTCGCGCCGCCATGCCCGGCGATGCCTGGCGCCGTCTCGTCGATCACGAGATACGGGCCCGTTCGCCTGCCGAGGGCCCTGAGCGCGCCGGGGCCGCGGATCAGGTGACCGAAGGTCGCGTCCCCCTGCGGGAAGACGGCCGCCACCCGCTCCGCCCGAGTCGCCTGGAGCAGCCGGTCGGTGATGCTCAGATCGATCCGGTCGGCCCCGGCTGCCGTGCTCGTGAGACCGGGAGCCAGGGCGACGGCCGCGAACAGCTCGCGCTGCTCCGCCGCGGTCTCGAGGGTGATGTAGCCGCCGAAGGACTGGCCGGCGAGGGCGATGCGGCGGTAGCCGCGCGCCCGCTGCGCGCGGATCTCCTCGGCCGTGCGCTCCACCGCGCGGGCGAGGGACCGCGCGCGGCCAGCCTCGTCTCCAGCCTCGCCCAGGTTGTGGCGGTTGATCCTGATCGCGTCCCAGCCGCGGCCGTTCAGGAGGCGCAGCGCGAGCGCAGCGGGGGCCCTGTACGCCTCGGCGGTCCCCGAGATGCCGTGGTTCCAGATGACGATGCCCCGGGCCTTCTCGGGCCCGTGGGTCTCCAGGTCGCAGAAGGCCCGCTCGACCCAGAAGAACCGGCTGCCGGGCTCCTGGCCGCATGGGAGATCGGGCGTCTCGCCCCGGGCGGGGATCGACCAGGCGAGGGCCGCGGCGAGGAGGCAGGCGGCGAGCGCGCGCGGCGGCATAGAGCAGACTCCGGGTCGAATATAGCACACGGCGCCCGCGCCGGGAGCGCAGCACCGGGGTCCGCGCCTTGTCACCGGGCGGGGGCGGGGATAGACTCGGCAGCAATCCAAGGACTCGGGAGGCACTCATGACGACTTGCGCGATCACGGACGTGGCGATCGTCCTCAGGCCAGAGGACGACGTGGCCATCGCGAAGAGGGAGATCCCGGCGGGCACGATCCTGGAGGACGCGGGCGGGCGCCTCGAGGTCCGCCAGGACATCCGCCCGGGGCACAAGGTGGCGCGCCGAGCCCGCCGGGCGGGCGACGAGGTGCGCCGCTACGGCCAGGTCATCGGCTTCGCCACGGCCGACATCGCGCCCGGCGATCACGTCCACACCCAGAACCTCGGCATCGGGGAACTCTCGGCCGACCGCTATGCGGTGGGGGTGGATGTCAGGCCCGTCGAGCCCTACCCGCCCGAGCAGATGCGCCACTTCGACGGCTACAGGCGGGAGGACGGGCGGGTCGGCACGCGCAACTACGTGGCCATCATCTCGGGTGTCAACTGCTCGGCCAGCGTGAGCCAGTTCGTGAAGGACCGCTTCCGGGACGTCCAGCGCGACTTCCCGAACATCGACGGGGTCATCGCCATCACGCACAAGTCGGGCTGCGGCACCGGGCTCTTCGGCGAGGATCACCTGGCGCTGCAGCGGGTGCTGGCCGGCTACGCCAAGCATCCCAACGTGGCCGCCTACATCCTGGTGGGACTCGGCTGCGAGGTGAATCAGGCCGCGGTGATGGTGGACAGGCAGCGCATGGCGGCGCCGGGGCATCCTGAGCGCCGGCCCTTCCTCGTCAACATCCAGGAGGCGGGCGGCATCCGCAAGACCGTGGACGCGGCGGCGGCGGCCGTCCGGGAGCTGCTGCCGCGGGCCAACGAGGCGCGCCGGACGAGGCAGCCCATCTCGGAGCTCGTGCTGGCCACCAACTGCGGTGGCTCCGACGGCAACTCCGGCATCACCGCCAACCCCGCGCTGGGGTGGGCCGTGGACGAGCTGGTGCGGTACGGCGGCACGGGAGTGCTGGCCGAGACGCCCGAGATCTACGGCGCCGAGCACCTCCTGATCCGGCGCGCCGTCAGCGAAGCCGTGGCGAAGAAGCTCCTGGACCGCTACAAGTGGTGGGAGTGGTACTGCCGGGGCATCGAGGCCATGGACAACAACCCCGCCCCCGGCAACAAGGCCGGCGGCCTCACCACCGTCTTCGAGAAGTCCCTGGGCGGCGTCAGCAAGGGCGGCACCACGCCCATGCAGGACGTCTTCCTCTACGGCGAGCCCATCACGACCCGCGGCTTCGTCTTCATGGACACGCCGGGCCACGACCCCGTGTCCATCACGGGTCTGGTGGCGGGCGGCTGCAACCTCATCTGCTTCACCACCGGGCGAGGCTCGGTGTTCGGCTGCAAGCCCGTGCCCTCCATCAAGCTGGCGACCAACTCGCTCGTGTACCGCCACATGCAGGAGGACATGGACATCAACTGCGGGGTGATCCTCGAGGGCACGCCGCTGCATGATGTGGGGCGGCAGATCTTCGAGGAGATGATCGCCGTGGCCTCAGGCAAGCGAACGAAGAGCGAGATGAGCGGAGTCGGCGAGGAAGAATTCGCCCCCTGGCTCATCGGGCCTGTCATGTAGTGCGAGCCGAGGCGTGCCTCACG
>MGBV01000015.1:3871-9560 GCA_001788415.1 Candidatus Rokubacteria bacterium GWC2_70_16
GGAGAGGGTTCCCGAGCGGAGCGAGGGGGGCCGCGAGGCAGGTCAGGCGCGGGTGCTGGGCGCGGGGTCCACCTCGACGCACTCGACCTGCCCGGCGGTTTCCCCGACGACGCTGGCCGACTCCGCCGCCGGCTGCGTCTCGCAGCGGACCGCGATCTCGCGGGGCGGGACGGCCACGGGAGCGGGGGCGGCCGGCCAGAGCATGAGGCTCAGCGTCAGCCCCGCCTTGAGCGCGATCCCGCAGCCGAGATACCACAGCCACATCGGCTCATCCTGCCTCACGTGAGGGACTCCTCGAGGGGCAGGGCAGCCCTGTTGCGCGGCAGCGACAGGAGCTGCCCGGGCAACGGCGCCCCCCGGGCAGCCCCCGTCGCCACCGCGCCCTGGAAAAAGGCGTCCCAGAACTCGGGCGAGCTCGGCGCGATCGCATACCCGCCCACCAGCCGCGAGGTGAGGAAGCCCGCGCGCCAGCGATAGGCGAGGCTGTAGAAGGGCACGAGGCTCCTCGAGACGAGCTTGCCGTTGAACACGATGTCCAGCGGCAGGTGGAGCAGCATGCCGAGGACATAGCCCCAGCCCAGCTCCGAGTTGGTGACCCACGCGAGGAGCGCCAGCAGCGCCAGCAGCTCATAGGAATGCAGCGCCAGAACCACCCGCCTGGCCTCCCCCCCCAGGTAGTACCGGAGGAAGGCCGAGGGACGGAGATCGCGGCGGCCCTCGACGAGGACATAGTCCACGGCGTGGTCCACGTCGATCAGGAAGCCGCCGGCCGCGAGCCCCGCCGTCAGGGCGGGCGAGCCGGTGAGAGCATGGACCGCGCCGCAGGCCAGCGCGGTCGTGACGAGGTGACCTCCGGGACTCACGGCCTCCCGCCCGATCAGAACCGCGGGGGCCGGCGCACGGTCGCGCGCGCCCGCGCCAGCCGGCAGAGCGGCAGGAGCCACCCGAAGGGGACCATGGCCACCGCTGCCATCAGCCAGAGATCCGAGCGGCGGTACCAGGGCTGTTCCGCCCCTGTGCCTGCTCCCCATGCCTCCCGCCACATCCCCCTGAGTCGGCTCATGCCTGGCTCCTCTCCGGCGAGTTGACCACTGGGGTGACGGGGCAGCAATTGCGGTGCCACCCATGGCGTTGTCGCCGCGACGCGGAGTTGCGCAGCTCCGGGGTGGACGAGACCGGGCGAAGAGGCTCCCGGGCGCCAAAATTCGGAAGATGCCGGCGACAACAATGGGGGCCGAGGGCCCGAAGCGGTGGTGACGCCCTGCGCAGGACTTGCACAGCCCCCGACCCTACGATTGGATGACCGTGACGACGAGGCCGATGGAGGCCAGGACGTTGCCGACCCGGACGCACTCGACCTCAGGCCCGACCTTCACGACGGCCTTGCCGGAGCTGTCGACCTCCCGCGCCAGCTCCCACCCGCGCTCCTCCGAGCAGGCGATGGCCTTTATGAGCTGGCGCACCACCTCCTCGAAGGTGTGGCAGTCGCAGTTGTGGAGGATGGTCATCCAGGGCGGGGCCGCGGCCGTCTTCGCCCGGTCGATCTCCCGGGATTCGGGGGCCTCGACCGGGCTCCCGAGCCGCCCGAGCGCGCTGAGGCGAGCGTCCGCCGTCACGCGATCACTCCCTTGGCTCTGAGGCTCTCGATGGTGCCCGCGCCATAGCCGAGGACGTCCTGCAGCAGGCTCTCGGTGTGCTCGCCGAGCCGGGGGGCAGGCGCAGGGGCGGCGATCGCGCCCTCGGTCTTGATGGGGCTCGCCACCTGGCGCATCCGGCCGAACACGGGGTGGTCGATCTCGACGATCATCTCCCGCGCCAGCACCTGCTCGTCCTGGAGCGCCTCGCGCACGCTGTTCACGGGCGCGCAGGGGACATGCCCCCGCAGGAGCCCGAGCCACTCCCGCGTGGGCTTCGTGGCGAAGCGCGGCTCGAGGATGGACAGCAGCGCCGCCTTGTGGGCGAGCCTTTCGGGGAACGAGGCGAAGCGCGGGTCGCCGGCGAGCTCGGGCAGGCCCATGAGTCTCACGAGGCTCAGCCAGAACTTCTCCTTGGCGCAGAAGACGACGATCCAGCCGTCGGCCGTCCGGAAGTTCTGGGCCGGGACCAGGGTCTGGTGTCCCGACTGCGGCACGCGGGCCGGCTCCCAGTCACGGTTGAGCGTCCAGGCGGCGAAGTACGAGAGCATGCTCACCGCGGTGTCGAGGAGCGAGACCTCCACGTCCCGTCCCACGCCCGAGCGCTGGGCGTCGTACAGCGCCACCATGAGCCCCAGCATCGCCGCGTAGCCGCCGGAGAAGTCGATGACCGAGACGCCGCATTTCCCGGGCGGGCCGTCGGGCTCGCCCGTGATGGCCATCCAGCCGGCCTGCCCCTGGATCAGGTAGTCATAGGCCGGCTCCGCCGCCTGCGGTCCCGTCGAGCCGAAGCCCGACAGCGAGCAGCAGACGAGACGCGGGTTCACGTCCTTGAGCTGGGCGTACGTGAGGCCCAGCGCCTTCGGCTGGTCGCCGCGGACGTTGTTGAACAGGGCATCCGACACCCGCACGAGGTCGTGGAGGACGGCCTGGCCGTCCGGGTGCCGGAGGTTGAGCGTCAGCGACTTCTTGCCCCGGTTGAAGGACTGGAAGTAGAGCGAGTCCCGGTCGGCCGTGTACGGGGGAACGTAACGGGCGACGTCGCCGCCCACCCCCGGATCCTCGATCTTGATCACCTCCGCCCCGAGGTCGGCCAGGACGGTGGTTCCGAAGGGGCCGGCGCCGAATTGCGAGACGGCCAGGATGCGGACTCCGTCGAGCGGCGCTCGCGCCATGTCAGTACGGGAGCCGGCCCTCGCCCAGCGTCGGGTGGTTCCGCTTCGGCACGAGGACCTTGCGCACGTAGGAGCAGACGGTCTCGCCGCGCTGGTTGGTCCCGACGGTCTCGACGGTGACGATGCCGCGGTCACCTTGACTCGACTCGCGCTTCTCCAGCACCGTGCTCCGGGCGTAGAGCGTGTCGCCGATGAAGGTGGGCTTCTCGTGGCGCAGCCGGTCCACTTCGAGGTTGGCGATGGCCCGGCCCGAGACGTCCGCCACGCTCATGCCGATCACCACGCTGAAGACGAGCGGGCCCAGCACCACGCGCTGCTTGTGCTGGGTGTGGGTGCCCGCGTAGTGGGCGTCCGAGTGCAGCGGGTGCTGGTTCATGGTGAGGAGCGCGAACCACGTGCAGTCGGTCTCGGAGATGGTCCGGCCCGGCCAGTGCTGGAAGTGCTGGCCCACCTCGAACTCCTCGTAGTAGCGCCCGTAGCTCACCCGGTCTCCTCCTGCAGGAGGCGGCCGCCGATGGACCGGCGCGCGGCTCCCGAGCCCGCCTCGCCGGCCAGCAGCGCCGCGGCGTCGCGATAGTGGCGCTCCACGGGGAACTCCTTCGTGTAGCCGTAGCCGCCGTGGGTGCGCATGGACTCGAGGCTCACCTGGTAGGCGGTCTCGGCGGCCTCGAGCCGGGCCATGTCGGCGGCCAGGCCGGCGCCCGCGCCGGTGGCCATGAGCCCGGCGGCCCGGTAGGTGAGGAGCCGCGCCGCCGTCGTGCGCGTGGCCATGTCGGCGAGCTTGAGCTGGATCGCCTGGTGCTGGCAGATGGGCTTGCCGAAGGTCGAGCGCTGCTGGGAGTAGCGCAGGGCGGCCTCGAAGGCGGCCTGGGCGATCCCCACCGCCGTCGCCGCTCCTCCGAGCCGCGTCAGCGTCTCCAGCGCCGCCGCCGCCTCCGCCGACTGCCGATCGTCCACGCCGAGCCGCCGGGAGGCCGGGACGAGCACGTCCTCGAGGCGGATGTCGGCGGCGCCCAGCCCCCGCATGCCGAGGGTCTCGAGCGGGGCACCGAGCGCGAGGCCCGGCGCCTCCCGTTCCACGAGAAAGCCGCCGGCGCCGGCCCCGCCGAGGGCGGCGCGGACCACGAGGAGCCGCGCGCGCGCGGCGTTCTCGACGGCGGCCACCGCGCCCGCGAGGCGCCAGTCGCTCCCCTCCGGCCGTGCCGCGACCGAGCCGGTGACGGCCGGCGCGCCGAGGAAGTCGGCCCGGGTCATGGGCGGGAGCAGCCGCCGGCGCTCCTCCGGGCGGGCGTGCTGCGCGACGGCCCACGTGGCGGCGAGGTGGCCCGCCAGCAGGGCGCCGAGCATCCCCCAGCCGCGCGCCACCTCCTCCACGATCATGACCGCCGTCAGGGGATCGAGCCCGAGCCCGCCGTGCTCCGGCGGCACCACGGCGCCGAGGACGCCCAGCTCGGCGAGCCGCTCGACGAGCCCCGCGGGGTAGCGGCCGGCCAGATCGTGCTCCTGGGTCACGGGGACCACGTCCTTCTCGACGAAGCGGCGGACGGCGAGCACGATCTCCCGGCGCTCGTCGGGCTCGCCCTCGCGGGAGGTCAGCGCCCCGAACCGCTCGCCGTAGCGCTCCAGGAGCTGGCGGGCGATGAGGAGGCGCTGGATCTCGTTGGCGCCCTCGCCGATGAGCATGAGCGGCGTGTCCCGGTAGAGGCGCTCGATGGTCCCGTCGAGGCGCTGGCTCGACGGGCCCATCACCCGCATGGCGCCGACGGCCACCTCCTGGGCGGCCTCGGAGGCATGGAGCTTGGCCATGCCGGCCTCCAGATCGCAGCGCTCGCTCCGGTCCTTCATGCCGGCGGCCCAGTAGGTGAGGAGGCGCGAGGCCTCCACGCGGATGGCCATGTCGGCCAGCGCCGGCAGGGCGTCCGCGTCCCCCGGGCGCGCGCGGAGCGCGCCGCGCGCCTCGTCCAGCCCCGCCTGGGCGACGCCCACGGCGCGGGCGGCGATGTTGATCCGTCCGGTCTCGAGCCCCGACATGACGTGCTTGAAGCCCCGCCCCTCGACCCCGCCGACGAGGTTGGCCGCCGGGACGGCGAAGCCGTCGAGGGACAGCTCGGCCGTGTCCACGCCCTTGTAGCCGAGCTTGGCGATGGACTTCACCACCTGGAGCCCCGGATGGCCCTTCTCGACGATGAAGCACGACATGCCGCGGTGCGGGGGATCCGTGGTCGTGTCGGTGCGGGCCAGCAGCGCGAAGGTGTTGCCCTCGCGGCCGTTGGTCACGAACATCTTGGTCCCGGTGAGGAGGTAGCAGTCGCCGGCGCGCCGCGCGACGGTTCGGATGGCCTGCACGTCGGAGCCCGCGTGGGGCTCGGTGAGGCAGAGGCCGCCCCGCGCCTCGCCGCGCGCGAAGCGCGGGAGGAAGCGCCGGCGCTGCTCGTCGGTGCCGTGGTGGAGCACGATGAGCGCCGCCATGGTGTGGCTGTTGATGACGCCGGCCAGCGACATGAAGCCACGGCAGAGCTCCTCGATGACCCGGGCGTAGGCGCTCACGCTGAGCCCGAGGCCGCCGTGGGCCTCGGGGATGAGGGCGCCGAAGAGCCCCAGCGCCTTCATGCGCGCCACGAGGTCGTGAGGGTAGGCATCGACGTGCTCCAGCGACGAGGCGACGGGCAGCACCTCCGTCTCGACAAAGCGACGGACGGCGGCGACGATCGGATGCGCGTCTGCGGGGAGAGCGTGGCTCACGAAAGACCTCGCCGGAGCGACTGGGGGATCAGTGGCGCCAGCCTAGCAGAAGCCGCGCTAGAATTGCAAGGCGATGGCTCTCGACGCCGTGATCCTGAGCGCGCAAGGGGCGATGGACCGGCTCGCCCGCTGGGCCCG
>MGBV01000015.1:9570-14932 GCA_001788415.1 Candidatus Rokubacteria bacterium GWC2_70_16
CCTCTCGCGCGCGGTGCTCGAGCGCGCCATGGCCGCGCGCGGCATGCCCGGGCTCTCGCGGCTCGTGGCGGCGGGGCGGCTCAGGATGCGGCCGCTCTCCGTGGGGCTGCCCTCGTCCACGCCGGCCTTCCAGGCCGCCCTCATGTACGGCGTGCGGCCGGACATCCCGGGCTTCCACTGGTACGACAGGCGGGAGCGCCAGGACGTGTACTTCCCCCGCCCGAGCGTCGCGGACCTGGTGGAGGAGCGCCACGCGCGCGGGCGCCGGGGGATCATGGCGGGCGGGGCCTGCTACGGGTGCATGTTCACGGGCGGCGCCGAGGACAGCCTGTGGACCATGGCGAAGCTCCTGCGCCCCACGCGGGCGGGGCTCGCCATCCTCCGCGTGCCGCTCTCCGCGGTGCTGCTCGGCTGGATCGCGCTCAAGTGCTGCGCGCTCACCACGGTGGAGCTGACGCGCGCGGGCCTGCGCCTGGTGGCGGACCCGGTGGGGCGCGGCCCCCGCGCGCTCCGCTGGCTCCTCCTCAAGATCGGGCTCTCCATCTGGGCCCGGGAGCTGTTCACGCTGGCGGCCTCCGCCGACCTCTACCGCGGCGCCCCCGCCGTCTACGTCAATTACCTCGAGTACGACGTCTTCGCCCACACCTTCGGGCCCGCGCACCCGCTGGCGGTCCGGGCCCTGCGCCGCGTGGATCGCTCCATCGTCCAGCTCGCGCGCATCTGCCGGCGGCTCCCCGAGTGGCGCTACGACCTCTACGTGCTCTCGGACCACGGGCAGGCGGCCACGCGCCCCTTCGCGCGCGTGTCGGGCGGCGCCTCGGTCCGGGATGTCGTGCTCGCCGTCCTGGGGGAGCGCAGTGGCGCGGCGGCGCGCGGCCCCGCTCGGGACCCGGCGCGGCTCAGGACCCAGCTCGCCAGCTACCGCTGGGCGCGCTCCCACGGGCTCCTCCAGCGCTTCCTCGCCTACCTCGAGCGCGACTTCTCGCGGTGGCTGCGCCTGCATGACGGGCCGGACTCCCGCTCCGGCGTCCACGTGGTGGCGGCCGGGCCCAACGCCTTCGTGTACTTCACCGACTCGGCCGAGCCCCTCGCTGCGGAGGAGATCGAACGGCGGCACCCGGGGGCGGCGGCGGCGCTGTCGTGCCATCCGGGCATCGGCCTCGTGCTTGCCCGCTCCGCCGATGGGCCTGTATGCTGGCATCGAGGCGAGCGGGTCGTCCTCGATGCGGCCTCCCGCGGAGGGCCGTTCGCGGATCGAGAGGATCGGGAGGTCGTGGTGACGGGACTGCGGGAGCTGATGGACATGCCGAGCGCGGGGGATCTGGTGCTGTACGGCATCGGGGCGGCTGTCGGGGACGTCTCCTTCCTCGACGAGCGCGGGGCTCACGCCGGGCCGTCCCCGGCCGAGCTCCAGACCTTCATCTTCCACCCCCCGTCGGTGGCGCTGCCGGCGCCGCCGCTGACCCACCCCGTGCAGCTCTACCCGCACTTCGCCGCCTACGGCGAGCCCGCCGCGGGACCTGCGACGCCCCGATGACATTCACGTTCAAGCAACCCATCACAATTGCCTCGTACAACATCCACAAGGCGCGCGGCCTCGACCGCCGGGTGGACCTCATGCGGATCGCCGCCGTGCTCGAGGAGATCGAGGCGGACCTGGTCGGGGTGCAGGAGATCTACGCGCCCCAGGCCGAGGCGCTGGCCCGGCGGCTGGGGCTGCACTACCGCATGGGCGTCACCACGGAGCGGGCCGAGGGGCCGTACGGCAATGCCATCCTCACGCGCTTCGCCGTGCGGTCGGCCCACGCCTTCGACCTGACGCGCCACCGGCGCGAGCCGCGCGGGGGCCTGCGCGTGGACGTCTCGGTGGACGGGCAGGTCCTGCACCTCTTCAACGTGCACTTCGGCCTGAGCAGGAGGGAACGCGCCGAGCAGGTGGAGGTCCTGGTCCGCACCCACATCCTCAGGGAAGGGGTGACGGGGTCGCGGGTGGTGGTGGGCGACCTGAACGAGTGGTTCCCGGGGGCGGTGGGGAAGGCGCTCCGGCGGGAGCTGCACGGGCCCCGGACACGGCGCACCCATCCGTCCCCGCTGCCGCTCTTCGCGCTGGACCGCATCTACTGGGACCACGAGTTGCACGGCGAGCGCTTCCACGTGCACGGAAGCCGTCTCGCGCGGGTCGCCTCGGACCATCTGCCCGTGGTGGCGCGGCTCCGGCTGGCCGCCTCCCGGCGTCGCGCGACCTCCTGACCCTGCTCGCTCCCAGAGGCGACATGAGAGCCCTCGTCCTCGTCACGCTGCTCTGTCTGGCGGGAAGCCAGCCCGCGTTCGCGCAGGAGGCCGGCTGGAGCCTTGTCAAGACCGGCGTCTTCGACGGGGATCTCTACCTCGCGGGCGATCACGTGGAGCTGAGCGGTGAGATGCGGGGGGACGTCTTCGCCGCCGGGCGGACCGTGGCCGTCGACGGGCGCGTCCAGAGCGATCTCTTCGTCGCGGGTGGCGCCGTGGCGCTGCGCGGGCGGATGGGCGACGACGTGCGGGTGGCGGGACGGCTGGTGACCGTGGACGCCGCGATCCGGGACGCCCTCATCGTCGCGGGCGAGGTGGTGCGGGTGAGCGCGGGGGCGCAGATCGGCGGGCCCGCGTGGCTGGCCGGCCGCCGCCTCGACATCGCCGGGCGGCTGGGCGGCGAGCTGCGGGCGGCCGCGGCCCGCATCCGCATCTCGGGCACGATCCGGGGGAACGTGGTGCTGGCCGCCCGCGACATCGAGATCGAGCCCACGGCGCAGATCGAGGGCAGCCTCACCTACTGGAGCGGGCAGGAGGCGCGGATCGATCCGGGGGCCCGCATCCGGGGCGCCGTGCTCCACCGCCAGCCGGAGTTCCTGGACCGCGCGGGACGGGTGGCCACGGTGCTGGCCGCCGTGACGCGTGTGGTCTTCGTCGTGAACCTGCTGGCGGCGGGCGTGATCCTCTTCCTGCTCTTCCCCGACTTCACGGTCTCGGCCGCGCGCACCGTGGGCCGCGAGCCCTGGAAGAGTCTGGGCGCGGGCGTGGGCGTGCTGGTCTGCACGGCGGTGGCGGTGGCGCTCCTGCTGACCAGCGTCGTGGGGCTGCCGCTGGGCCTGGCGCTCGTCGCCTTCCTGGCTCTCGCCCTGCTGCTGGGCATCCTGACCTTCGGCTTCTTCCTCGGCGATCTGGGCGCGCGCCTCTTCCTCGGCGGGCCGGAGCTGTCGGCCGGGTGGCGCATCGTCTCGCTGGCGGGCGCCGTGGTCGCGCTCGCGCTGATCCGCTTCCTCCCCGTGGCGGGCAACGCAGTGCTGGCGCTGGCGCTGCTGGCGGGGCTCGGGGCGTGGACGCTCCACGCCTGGCGCGCCTACACGGCCCCCACGGACGACGAGGAAGAGGAGGGCTGACGGGCCCGGCTCCCGCGCCCGCGGCGCCTCAGGCGCCGTCGAACTCCCTGACGAGCGCGGCCATCCGCGGATCGTCCAGCGAGGGCTGGAAGGCAGGGTAGAGCTGGGTGCGGTCGTAGAGGCCCGCGTAGCGCTCACGGATCCTGGCGCCGACGGTCTCGAGCCTGCCGCTGACGGCGAAGAGGTCGAGCATCTCGTCGCTGATGAGCGCGGCCATCCCCGTCCAGTCCCCCGCGAGCGAGCGGGCGTGCAGCCGGGGCGCCAGCTCCTGCAGGCCGTGGGCGGCGAGGACGGGCTGGTAGGTGCGCGTCGAGGCATAGAAGGCGATCTGCTGCTTGACGGCCTGCCGGCTCCGCTCGAGCTCCTCCTCCGTGTCGCCGAGGGCCACCATGGTCGAGGCGCGGAAGGTGAAGTCCAGCCGCGACCGCCCGGCGCGGCGGAGCCCCTCCGCCACCGCCGCTCGCCCCTTCGACGCCCTCCATGACACTCGCTGGGACCCCACCGCGGTCTCGGGACCCCACTCCTCCGCATGCCCCTTGCCCACGGCCCCGCGGCGGAGCAGGATGGCTCCGCCACGCCGAGCGTGCCCGCGGCACCCGCCATCCCTATTATGCTAGTATCCTAGCTGAGGGAAAGCGTGGGAGCACAGAGAGGGAGGCGATGAGCAACGGTACCACCGGTTCGATCACCGTGCTCCTCCGGCTCCCGGTGCTTTACAACCCGGACGCCGCGGGCTATCGAGCGTCGGTTGAGGACGAGAAGTTTCTGGATACGGCAGACGAACTCGCCCGCCGCTTTGGCGGTGGCACGCTCTTCGTCTTCCGCCACGACACTCCGCGGGGGTTCTGGTGGGATCAAGGCGTTGTCGACAGAGACGTGCTGGCACTGATCGAGGTGGACGTCCCCGACACGAGGGAGTCGCGCGAATGGCTGCGAGCCTACGCGCGCGACGCTCTGCGGCAGCGGTTCCGGCAAAAGGCCATCTATCTGAAATTCGTCGGCCCGATCGAGCACCTGGTCGTTAACAATGAGGAGGTCAGCGATGAAGACTGAACGCGTCACCAGAGCCGCTGCGCCGGGGCGGGGTGCCCGGGCTGGAGACAAGAAGCTCACGGCGCCCGTGACACTCTTTGCGGCGATCGAAGCTAAGCAGCACGCGGCCCTCCGAGCGATCGCGTTCTCCGAGCGACGTTCGCTCGCCGACGTAGTGCGCGAGGCGCTGAGAGGATTCATCTCGCAGCATCCCGCGCGCCGGCGGCTCGCCGTCGCCAAGCGGTAGTCGTTGGAGTCGACGGAGGGCCAGACGTCGGCAGCCCCATGAGGTCGGTAGTCGTTGGCGACGTCGCTCTGGAACGTCACGGCCGCTACGTCGCAGCCTACCTCGGACTGCCCGGCGTCGCCGAACGTGTGCGAGTTCAGGGCTTCGGCCTTCCCGACGGGAACCCGTGGTCGGTGCGACCCTGCTCACTGACCGACGAGCAGCGGAGAGTCGCCGTTGATAAGGTCCGCGCCGCGATGGCCGGGAAGGCAATGAAGCTGCCCCTCCTATCACGCGCCGAAGCGGCAACGCTCGGGCGTTCAATGCCGCGATCCGCGCACCTTCCCTGAACGGGGAACGCCCTCGTGGCTCGTGATGAGTTCTTCGCAGATGCGAAGGGCGCCCTGGAGCGACGCGTGGGGATGCGGTGCTCGCGCAGCTTACCGCGGTTCCCAATAGACCGACGCCGGGCCGCCCGCTCGGCCACCTCGGGGTCAGCCGGCGCCGCCGACGGGACCACCCGCAACGCCGCCGCGTTGCTGCTCACGCTCGTCGAGCTCGGGACATTAGGCACGGCCTCCTTGCGGGCGACACTGGCCCGCCGCAAATGCTTCGCCTTCTTCGGGGTTGGCATGACCGAACACCTTCCTCCTCCCTCCTGCAGTAATTCCAGGGGGGGCGGTGTCTC
>MGBV01000016.1:0-4717 GCA_001788415.1 Candidatus Rokubacteria bacterium GWC2_70_16
AGAGGGGCGGTCGCCGGCTTCGAGAGCCGCTAAGGCACGGGTCCAGGCAGCGCCCCCGCCTGCCGGCCCCCGGCCCATTCGCGTAACCGAATTCGGCAAGACTCAATAGCGGCCCCCCAGGGCCGGCGCCACCTCGTGGTGGAAGCGCGTGAGCTGCCCGGCCTGGTCCCAGGAGCTCAGGCGCAGGGCCATGTGGCCGAGCCCTGCGTCGAAGTAGGCGCGGAGCCCCTCGATGCACTGCCGGGGGCTGCCCGCCACGGTCCACTGCTCGACGAACTTCGCGCTGAAGTTCGCCGTGTAGTAGGCGTCGAGGAACTTCTTCGACGCCTCGAGCGCCTGCTGGCGGTCCTCGTTGATGTGGAGGTTGTGGTAGAGCGCGCTCCCGAGCGTCCCCGGGTCGCGCCCCTCCTCCCGCGCCATGGCCTGGACGCGCGCGAACTGGGCGCGGAACTCCTGCGGCGACACCTTGTTCGTCATCCAGCCGTCGGCGTGACGGGCGACCCGGCGGAACGCCCGCTCGATCACGGCCTCGGAGGCGGAGGCGCCGCCCTTCCACGTCAGCGCGGTCGGGTTCGACGCGATCCAGATCGGGCAGGGATCCTGCACGGGCCGGGGCTCAAGCGTCACGCCGGCGAAGCGGTAGAAGCGGCCCTCGTGGGTGACGTTCTTCTCGCGGAAGAGCTTCCGGAGGACTACGATGCCCTCCTCGAGCCGGCCCACCCGCTCCGCGGAGGCCACGCCCATGACGGCATGCTCGGCGGCCTGAGCGGTGTTGGCCTCGCTCGGCCCGCCGAGACAGGCGGCGAGCCACGCCCGGCCGTTCGAGAGCACATCCAGGCTGGCCCACTGCTGCGCGAGCAGCACCGGGTGCCGGTGGACGAACGTCGCCATGCACCCGACGCCGAGGCGAACGGTGGACGTCGCGGCGGCCAGCGCCGACAGCAGCGTCACCGACTCGAGCCGCGGCTTGGCGAGCAGGCTGTCGCCCACCCAGACGGCGTCGACGACGCCCGCGCGCTCGGCCTCCACCGCCAGCGCGAGGAGGTCGGAGGCCTTGACAGCGCCGAGAACGACGCCGCGGTTGGCGAGGATCAGGCCGAACGAGTGTGCCACGGCGCTCCCTCCCTGTGCACCTGGATCATGCAGCTATTCAGTGCGTAGGAATGGAACAGGGGGAGCGCGCTGAGGATGTATCGAATCCCGCGCGCCGTGAGCAGCGCATTGAGGAAGACCGTCACGGCGCCGGCCTTGGAGGTGGCGTAATAGGCCTCGATCAGTTCGATGGAGTTCGGCAGGTAGCAGGCCACCCGGTCGCCCTTGCGGACGCCCCGGCCCTGCAGACCGCCCGCCAGGCGCGTGCTGCGCTCGTCGAACTCGGCGTAGGTCCGCCGCGTTCCGCCGCAGACGAACAATGTTCTGGGCCCGTAGCGCACCGCCTGTTGCCGGCTCAGTTCTCCCAGCGGAACCACCAGCGCACTCAGTTCGCTTCGCACCCTTCACTCCTCCGTAAGAGCCGTGAACCGCGTGCCGTGCCCCCCTTCAGCACCCCAGCCGTGGGGCCTCGAGCGTCCCCGGATCACCCCCGCCCGCGGGCAGACGGACCGCACGTTGGGCACGAGCGAGGTCCTCGTCAATCCCCTGGCGGCACAACGAGGGCGCGGGCAGGTTACCCCTTGGCCCCTCCGGGCGACGACCTCCCGCATGGTCATCATGCTTGGCGCCGGGCACCCGCAGATCTTACCAACAATTGACAGGATGGACACCTGTCACGTACAGTCGGCCAGGGCTGGCACCTCCCGTTCCTGAGGATCGAGGCGAACGAGATCGGCATGAGGCGTCCTCCGCTGGCTGTGATTCTGGTGGGCCTTTTCGTTATCGCGCTGGGCGAGACCGCCGGTGCGGTCACCTCGCAGCTGCGTCCGCAGATCGCGGGCTACGCCGCGGCGCGCATCGGCGCGAACCCCCAGCGCCACGGCCTCGCCGGCTCCGCCGAGTACGACACCGAGGTCACCGCCCGCACCGTCTACGCCGCGGAGGCGGGCTTGTCGTTCTTTCACACCCATGCGCAGGGGCTGGGCCCCCTCGTGATCTTCGCGAGCACGGTCGCCGCGACCGTCGTCCCGTGGCGGCGGGCCCGCGGCGCTGTCCACGCGCTGCTCGCCCTCGGCGGGCTCTTCCCCCTCGGGTACCTCGTCTACGCGGTTGCCGTGGTCGAGCGGGGCCGGGAGGCGGGCATCGGGATCGCGGAGCGCTATGTCCTGACCCCCCTCGGCAGCGCCGCCATCGTCGGGCTCCTCGCCCTCGCTGTGCTCGTCGCCGCGGGGCGCCGGCGGGGGCGGGCGGCGTGACGGGCCCCGGGGCCTGGCGCCTGCCGCCCGTCGCCTCGCTCCTGGCTGCGGTGCTCCTGATCGCCGGTGCCGAGGTCGGGGGGGCGTCCCTGGTGAAGTTCAGGATCGAGCTGTCGCGCTGGGCGCGCGGCACCATCCTGGCGCGGCCCGCCGCGCACGGGCTGGTCGGGGTGCGCGACGTCGACGAGCGGGTGATCGACGAGGCGCTGGTGAAGTTCGACGCCGGGCTCCGGCTCTTCCATCTGCACGCGGAGGGCATGGGGCTCGTCATCATCGCAACGACCATGACCGCCGCCACCCTGGTCCGATCGGATCCGGTCCGCAGGATCCTCATCGCGCTCCTCACCGTCGGGGGGGTGGGGTATCCGGTCGGCTACCTCCTGTGGAGCGGGCTCATCCCGTACCATGGCGTCGAGTCCGCCAGGGCGATGGCCGAATGGCTCATCTGGATTCCGTTCGGGGGCGCGAGCATCGTGGCCGCCTGGTGGCTCGTGGCGCTGCTCGGCATGCGCCTGATCCGGCGAGCCTGATGCGGGTGGCCCCGGCCCGCTCGCGACGCTGCCGGCCCGCCGTCCTGGCCGCCGCGCTGCTCGGCATCGCCGCCGGGCCGGCGGCGGCCCATCACGTCGGGGCCTACGTCCCCCGCGACAACGAGATCTCCGCCAACTTCAAGCAGATCAAGTTTTCCATCCAGGCCCGGAAGTTCGACGTGGCGCTCCGCCTCTTCGACAAGGGCGCGGTCCGCGCCGAGATGCGCGCGCAGGCCACCCGCCTGCCAGCCGGCCTGGAGGGGGCGACACGCGCCGCCCTCGGCGCGGGCGACGGGCCGCGGGCCGAGCGCGGTCTCGTGGTCTTCTTCGCCGCCCTCATCCGGGACCTCGCCCTCGACGCCGACCGCCGGCTCGCGGAGGCGAGCGGGCCCGCCGAGGCGCGGGCGGCGACCGGGCTCAGGTTCCTCGAGGCGATCTGGCGCTACTACAACCTGGTTGACTTCGCCGTCAGCCAGTACGACCCCAAGGCCGCGGTGGCCGTCCGCCTGGCGTTCGACGAGGCGGAAGGCTACGCCGAGGGCGGGACGGGCCCCGTGGGCGGCACTGTCGCCCCGCCGTCGAGACGGGTGACGGGCCGCGCAGCGGCGCCGCCCAAGCCCGAGAAGATGCGCGAGCCGCTCCAGCGGATGGCGCGGGTCCTGTCGGGAGTGATCGAAACGTCCATCACAGTCATCAGGAGGGACTCATGAAGCACAGGGCCGTTCTCGCGGTACTGCTGTCGTGTGGACTGTTCGCGTGGCTGGCCGCGCCGGCGGCCGCCCAGAAGGTCGTCAAGATCGGCGACCTCGGCTCCAAGGTCGGGGTGTTCGAGGGCTACGGGAAGTACCAGACGATGGCGATCCAGCTCGCCGTCGAGGAGCTGAACGCCAAGGGCGGCGTGCTCGGCCACAAGATCGAGGTGATCTCGGAGGACGACGAGACGAAGCCGGCCCCCGCCGTCCGCAAGGCGGAGAAGCTGATCCTGCAGGACGACGTCAAGCTGCTCATCGGCGCCGTGTCCAGCGGCTCGACGCTGGCGGTGATGGACGTGACGAAGAAGCACAAGACCATCCACTGGAACTCGGTCTCGTGCGCCGAGTTCATGCGGACCACGAAGTTCCACAAGTACTACTTCTCGAACCAGCCCGACTCGCGGATGCAGGCCAACGGGCTGGCGAAGTACATCGTGGACAAGATGGGCAAGCGCACCTACATCTTCTACACGGACTACGCCATGGGGCAGTCCGACGCCCGCCAGTTCAAGACCGCGCTCGAGAAGCTGGACGGCGAGGTGGTCGGCGTGGCGGGGGCGCCGCTGGACACCAAGGACTTCAGCCCGTGGTTTGGCGCCATCAACCAGGCCAACCCCGACGTGCTGTTCCTGGCCTTCGCCGGCACCGACTCTCTCCGCCTCATGACGCAGCTGCACTCCTTCGGCATGACCAAGAAATACAAGCTGGCGGGCATCGACTGCTTCCTCCTCCAGCAGGACCTGCCGGCGATCGCCGAGCCCATGGAGGGCTTCGTCCAGCTCGCGCATTTCTCGTCCTACAACCCCGACAAGAACATGCAGGCGTTCAACGCCAAGTTCAAGAAGCGCTTCAACCTCGACGCCAATATCATGGCGGGGGCGTACGACGCGGTGTTCTTCTGGGCGGCCGCCGCGGAGAAGGCGAAGAGCTTCGACTCCGACAAGGTGGCGGAGGCGCAGGAGGGCATGTGCCTCGAGAATACCCACGTCGGCCGCCAGTGCGTCCGCAAGGAGGACCACCAGGTCGTCATGGACATGCACCTCTACCGGGTGAAGGGCGGCCAGAACGTGCCCATCGCGACGCTCTT
>MGBV01000016.1:4732-12315 GCA_001788415.1 Candidatus Rokubacteria bacterium GWC2_70_16
CGGCGAGCCGATGGTCGGCAAGGACCCGGTGGCCGGCTTCACCTGGGAGATCAAGAAGAAGAAGTAGTGGCGCCATCCGGAAGTTCGGCAGCCCGCTGCGCGTGGCGGGGCCGCGGGCGCTTGCCCCGGCCCCGCCCGGCGTTCCGTCGGCGACGCCCCGGCGCGGGACGGTAGGCCGTGGAGTATCTCGTCGCGATCCTGCTGCCGCAGCTCCTGCACGGGGTCGTCTTCGGCGCCGCGCTGGGGCTGCTGGCTCTCGGCCTCACGGTGATCTTCGGGCTTCTCGGCGTGATGAACTTCGCGCACGGGGAGCTCTTCATGTTCGGCGCCTACGCGGGCATCGTCGTGATCGGGCTGACCCAGTCGTTCTGGGTCGCGCTCGTCGTGGCGCCGCTCCTGGTCGCGGCCGTGGGCGCCGTCACCGAGGTCGCCACGCTGCGGCCGCTCTACCGGCGCGAGCCCCTCTACGGGCTCATCATGACCTTCGGCCTGGCGCTGGCCTTCCGGGAGGGCGCGCGCCAGCTCTTCGGCGGCGACATGCGCCGGATCCTGCCGCCCATCGAGGGCTCGACCCCCCTCCTGGGGATGATGTATCCGAACTACCGGCTCTTCCTGCTCGCCTTCTCCTCGCTCCTGCTCCTGGCCATCTGGCTCTTCTTCACGCGGACGCGCGCCGGGATCATCGTGCGCGCCGCCGTCGAGGACGCCGAGATGCTCGACGGGCTCGGCGTCAACGTGCCGCGCGTCTTCACGCTGACCTTCGCGGGCTCCGCGGCCCTGGCCGCCCTCGCGGGACTGCTGCTGGCCCCCGTGTTCACGGTGTACCCGCAGATGGGCGTCGAGATGATCCTGCTGGCGTTCATCGTCGTGATCCTGGGCGGGATGGGGTCCATGGGCGGCTCCGTGATCGCCGCCTTCGTGATCGGCATTGCCCAGAGCCTGCTGACGCTCTGGATGAACCCGCAGCGGGTGGCCATCGCCATCTTCGGCATCATGATCGTGGTCCTGATCGTCCGGCCACGAGGGTTCTTCGGCCGCGAGGGCGTCCTTGAATAGGACCATCTCCTGGCGGACGGTCGTCGTCTTCGCCGCGCTCGCGGCGCTCCCCCTGACGCCGTGGATGTCCAAGTACTACATGCTGCTCGCCTTCGACGCCCTGCTGTTCGGGGCGGTCGCCATGAGTCTCGACCTCCTGATCGGCTACACCGGCATGGTCTCCTTCGGGCACGCCGCCTTCTTCGGGCTCGGCGCCTACTCGGCGGCGGTGCTGCTCGAGCGGGGCGTCCTCTCTCTCTGGCTGTGCCTCGGGCTCGCTGTCGTCGTGGTCGGAGCCTATGCGCTCACGGTCAGCGCCTTCGCCACCAACCGCCGCGGCATCTACTTCGCGCTGCTGACGCTGGTCTTCGCGGAGGTGGTCTACACGTTCTTCCGCTACACGCAGACCTTCGGGGGCTCCGACGGCATCCAGGGCTTGCCGGCGCCGCAGCTCCTGCCCGGCATGGCCCTCGACACGCCCGTGCGGATCTACTACCTCGTGCTCGCCTACCTCCTGCTCGCCTACCTCGCCTGTCGCGTGCTCGTCCGATCCCACTTCGGCCGGGTGCTCGTGGCCATCCGCGAGAACGAGGCGCGCGCCCGGTTCATCGGCTACAACGTGCAGCGCTACAAGATGGGGGTGTGCCTGATCTCGGCGATCCTGTCCGGCCTCGCGGGCGCGCTCTACGCGGGACGCGCGGCCTATGCCACGCCCGACCTCCTGCACTGGAGCATCTCGGGCGAGTTCATCATCATGGTCATGATCGGCGGCCTCGGGACCCTGGTGGGGCCGATCATCGGCGGGGCCTTCTTCATCCTGCTGCAGGAGAAGGTGTCCTCGTACGTCGAGTGGTACTCGATCGTCGTCGGGGTGGTGCTGGTCCTGATCGTGCTGTTCGCGCCCCGGGGCCTCCTGGGCTTCCGCCGCGCGTGGCGGGGGCGGCCCGGTGGAGAGGCGGCCTGATGGAGCCCAGGGCGCTGCTCGAGGTCGAGGGCGTGTCGAAGAGCTTCGGCGCGCTCGCCGCGCTGTCCCGGGTGAGCCTCAGCGTGAGGGCGGGGGAGGTGTTCTCCGTCATCGGTCCCAATGGCGCCGGCAAGTCGACGCTCTTCAATGTGGTCGCCGGCCTCTACGCCCCCAGCGCCGGCCGGGTCGTGCTCCGGGGCGAGGAGATCACGGGCCTCGGCCCCGAGGTCATCAACCGCCGCGGCCTGGCCAAGACCTTCCAGATCACGAATATCTTCCCCGGCATCTCCGTCTGCGACAATGTGCGTGTGGCCGCGCAGTCGCGGGTGCCGCTCTCCGGCTGTCTGCGATCGCTCTGGCGGCGGCCGGACGTGGACGGGCCCGTCATGGATCTCCTGGCTGCCTTCGGCCTGAGCGACCGGCGGCACGACCTGGCGCAGCACCTCTCCCACGGCGAGCAGCGCTATCTGGAGATCTGTCTGGCGCTCGCGACGGAGCCCACGCTGCTCCTGCTCGACGAGCCGACGGCGGGGATGACGCCGGGAGAGACCAAGGAGGCGACGGCGCTGATCCGGCAGATCGCGCGGAGCCGGGGCCTCACCGTGCTCCTGATCGAGCACGACATGAGCGTCGTCATGGGGATCTCGGATCGGATCGCGGTCCTGCACTTCGGCGAGAAGATCGCCGAGGGCCCGCCGGAGGCGATCCGGAGCGACCCGCAGGTGATCGACGCCTATCTGGGCGGCGCCGAGGACTGAGGACATGCTCCGGATCCGGGACCTCCGCGCGGGATACGGCGCCACGCCCATTCTCTTCGGCGTGTCCCTCGAGGTCCAGGAGGGCGAGGCGGTCGCCCTGCTCGGCAAGAACGGCATGGGGAAGACGACGCTCATGAAGACGGCCATGGGCTTCATCAAGCCCACCGGGGGCGCCATCGAGTTCGAGGGCGAGGATCTGACGCGGCTGACGCCGCACGAGATCGCGCGGCGCGGTGTGGGGTTCGTGCCGGAGAACCGCCGGATCTTTCCCGGCCTCACGGTGCGGGAGAACCTCGACCTGGGGCTCTCGGCCCTGTCGCATCGCACGACGGCGCTGCGCCGCGAGCGCTTCGAGGGGGTGTTCCAGCACTTCCCCCGGCTCCGCGAGCGCATCGACCAGCCGGCCAAGACCCTCTCCGGCGGCGAGCAGCAGATGCTCGCCATCGCCCGGGTGATGATGGCGGGGGCGCGGCTCATCCTGATGGACGAGCCCACCCAGGGGCTGGCCCCCGCCCTCATCCGGCATATCCGGGACATGGTCCGCGAGCTCGTGCGGCTCCGTGTGACCGTCCTCCTCGTCGAGCAGAACGCGCGCGTGGCGCTCAGCGTGTGTGACCGCGGCTACATCATGGAGAAGGGCGCCATCGTGTTCCAGGGGACTTCGGCGGAGCTCCGCGACAGCCCGGTGACCCGTGAGAAGCTGGGGGTCTAGCGCACCGCTCGGCGGGGCCCGCCGCGGTGCCTTGCTGCGAGTCGGGCTGGCCATCGCGCTCTTCGCCGGGGTGCTCTGGACCCTTCCCGTGTGGCGCTCCGACGAGGACGGCGGCCATCACCGCGGCCGTGCCGTCACCCTCGACGCCTTCGAGAAGGCGGGGATCACCGAGTTCACGGAGGGCCAGCGGGGCCCCGCCTTTCGACTCCGCACCTTCCCCGGCGAGGGACACGCGGCGCTGGAAGATTTCACGCACCAGCTCGTCGTCCTGAACTTCTGGGCGACGTGGTGCACGCCGTGCACGATCGAGATGCCGACGCTGGAGAGGCTCTGGCAGGATTACCGGGCGCGCGGCCTGGTCGTCCTCGGCGTCTCGGTGGATCGGGGCGCGCCCCGCTCCCTCCTCGATCCCTACCTCAAGCACCTGCAGCTCACCTTCCCCATCCTGCTCGACCCCGATCTCAAGACCTCCGCCGCGTGGCGCGTGACGGGCCTGCCCGCGACGTTCATCGTCAAGCCCGGCGGCGAGGTGGCGGGCATGGCGGTGGGTGCCCGGGAGTGGGACAGCGCCGAGATGCGCGCCCTCCTGGAGACGCTGCTGCCTGTCGTTGACAAGTGACCCATGGGTCCATGCACGCCCAGGGGATGGTGACCGGAGAAATCGGCGACCGGGCCGGCCGGCGCCGGGCCACGCTCCGGACGGCCGCCCTGGGGCTGGCCGCCCTCCTGCTCGGCGCCTGCGCCGGGAGCCCCCCGCCGGGCGCGCCGGCGACGGGCGCGCGGACGGGCGCCACCGAGCTGCTGCCGAGCGATCCGGCGCTGGTGACGGGTCGCCTGGACAACGGGCTCGCCTACATCGTCCGCCGGAGCCCAAACCCGCCGGGGCGCGTCGCCATGTGGCTGCACGTGGCCGCGGGCTCGCTCAACGAGACCGAGGAGACCCGCGGCCTCGCGCACTATCTCGAGCACATGGCCTTCAACGGCTCGGCGAACTTCCCGCCGGGCGCGCTCATCCCGTACTTCCAGTCGCTCGGGCTGTCCTTCGGTCGCGACCAGAACGCCTTCACGGGCCTCGACCGGACGGTGTACACCCTGGCCCTGCCCGACACGCGAGCGGAGACCGTCGACCGGGGTTTCCTCTACCTCGCCGACATCGCGTTCCGGATGAGCCTCCTCCCCCGGGAGATCGCCGCCGAGCGCCAGATCATCCTCGAGGAGAAGCGCGCGTATGCCGGCGCCCGGCAGCGGGTGCGCGACCAGGTCCTGGCGCGCCTGGCGCCCGAGTCGACGCTGGGCCGGCGGCTGCCCATCGGCACCGAGGCGGCGATCCGCTCGGTGGGCCCGGCCGAGTTCCGCGACTTCTACGCGCGCTGGTACGTGGCCAGCAACATGACGGTGGTGACGGTCGGCGACGTGGAGCCCACGGATGTGGTGGCGAGCATCGCCCGACACTTCGGCGCCGCCCGCAGCGTGCCCCGTCCCCCGCCGCCTCACACCGGGGTTGCCGCGACCGCCGGGACGCGCGCCATCGTTGTCACGGATCCCGAGCTGACCCAGGCGGAGGTCGAGCTGACCCGGGTGGAGCCGGCGCGGCCCCCCGTGACCACGGTGCCCGCCTATCGCCGACAGCTCGCCGAGTACCTCGGCACCTGGATGTTCAACCGCCGGCTCGATGCCGAGCTGGCGGCCGGAGGCGTCGCCTTCCTGAAGGGCCGCGCGTCCGTCACCGAATGGGCGCACGCCGCGCGCATCGTCACCGTCCAGGCCACCGCCGCGCCGGCGCGGTGGCGAGAGACGCTGGCCGACCTCTCCACGGCGCTCGAGCGCGCCCGCCAGCACGGATTCACGCCGGCCGAGATCGCCGAGGCGCGGGCGGCGCTGATCGCCGAGACGGAGCAGGCGGCCCAGCAGGAGCCCACGCTGCCCGCGCGATCGCTGCTCCGGCGGATCAGTGAGTCGGTGGCGCGGCGCGAGCCCCCGCTGTCGACCGCCCAGCGCCTGGCCCTGCAGAGGCGCCTGCTCCCCGGCATCACAGCCGACGAGGCCTCGCGCGTGTTCGCCGCCGGGTTCGACCCGGCCCATCTGGTCTTCGTCCTCACGGTCCCCTCCGGCGTGCCGGCGCCCTCGGAGGCCCAGTTGATCGGGCTGGGACGCGCCGCCCTCGACGTGCGCCCGGCGCCGGCGCTCGAGCGCGCGCCGGCGACCCGGCTGCCGGCCGCGCCGCTGCCGGGCGGCCTGGTGGTCGAGGAGAGCCGGCATGAGGCGACGGGCGTCTGGTCGGGCTGGCTCGACAACGGGGTCCGCGTGCATCACCGGCAGGTGGTCCAGCGCCGGCACGAGGCGGTCATCCGGATCTCGCTGGCCGGCGGCGTCATCGAGGAGCGCGCCGACAACCGGGGCATCACCGAGGCGGCCATGCGCGCCTGGGACCGCCCGGCCGGCGGCTCGCTGTCGAGCACGGACATCCGGAGGCTCATGACGGACAAGAAGGTCCGCGTGGGCGGCGGCTTCGGCCCGGACGCCGTCACGCTGACCGTCTCCGGGGACCCGGCCTCGCTGGAGCACGGGCTCGAGCTGGCCCATCTCCTGCTGACCGATCCCGTGCTGGAGGCCGCCGGGATCGAGCAGTGGAGGGAGCGGAAGCTCGCGGAGATCGCTGAGCAGGCGGTCCAGCCGCGCGGCGTCCTGGCCCTGGCCCAGGCTGAGGCGTTCTATCCCGCCGCCGAGGCGCGCCTGCTCCCCGCGACGGCGGCCCAGGTCCGGGCTCTCACGCGGGAGGCCGTGCAGGCCTGGCTCCGAGCGTTGATCGCGCGCGCGCCGATGGAGATCGCGGTGGTGGGCGACATCGACCGCGCGCGCGCCATCGCCCTCGTGGCGCGCTACCTCGGCGCGCTGCCGCCCCGGCCGCGCATCGACGCCACGACGCTGGCCGCGCAGCGGGCGGTCCCGCGGCCGGGCGGTCCCATCCAGGTGGCGCGGACGGTGGCGACGCCCACCGACCAGGCCCAGGTGCTCGCCGGCTTCTTCGGCGCCGATGCCACGAGCGTGCGCGACAGCCGGCTCCTCATCCTGGCCTCGCGCGTGCTCTCGACCCGCATGACCCACACGCTCCGGGAGGAGCGCCAGCTCGTCTACAGCATCGGGGCGTACTCGCAGCCCGGCGAGGCCTACCCGGGGTTCGGGGTCTTCGCGGCCCGGGCGCCCACCGATCCCGCCAAGGCCGGCGCCCTGGTGGACGCTGTCGAGGAGATGTTCAATGCCTTCGCCGCCCACGGACCCACCGCCGACGAGCTGGCGGTGGCCAAGCAGCAGCTCGCCACGTTGCTCGACGAGGTGACGAAGGGGTCGGACTTCTGGGCCGACCGGCTCGCGACGCTCGACTACCGGGGGCTGTCGCTGGACGACGTCGCGCGCCTGGCTACCGACTACCAGCGCTTCACCGCGGAGGAGGTGCGCGAGGCGCTGGCGCGTTACGCCCGGCCGGAGGCGCGTTTCCGCTTCGTCATCGTCCCGTCCCGCGCCCGGTGAGGCACCCCGTCCACGGGCGACAACGCCGGGCTCGACTCCGAGCTCGAGCGACACATCACGTGCTCTCGGGAGCGGTCAAATCATGTGCTCCCGACATGGAAAGGCTGCTGCCTTGACACGCCAGGAGTCTTCTTCTACCCTCGGCGCTGCGACGATGCAGCCCCCGACGCCCGGACACCCCTGATGGCTTCTCGCTACCTCGAGCCGGAGATCGAGCGGCGCTCGCGCGCCGCGATGACGCGCTGGCAATCCGAGCGCCTGCGCGCGCAGGTGCGCCATGCCGCGGCCCACAGCCCGTTCTACCGCCGCAAGCTCAAAGCCGCGGGGGTCACCCCCCCGCGCATCCGGACCCTCGACGACCTCCGACACCTGCCCTTCACCACCAAGGATGAGCTGAAGGCGAACCAGGCGGCCGGGCCGCCCTGGGGCGACGTGCTCGCGGTCCCGCTGGCCGAGGTCCAGCGCGTGCACCTGACCTCGGCGACGACGGGGCGCCCGCTGGCGTTCCTGGACACGCGCGAGGACTGGTACGGCTTCTATCACTCCTACGCGCGCTCGCTCTACGCCTATGGCGTCCGGAAGGCCG
>MGBV01000017.1:0-8578 GCA_001788415.1 Candidatus Rokubacteria bacterium GWC2_70_16
AAGGCCGACACGGTCGCGTGATGACAATCCGCTGACTCGCCCCTCGAACTTTCAGCTACTTACAGGTCGAAAAGGGAAACATGGGCTAGGGCAATGCGCTGACTTCCGCGTGAACCCTGCGGCGGGCATGAGGTTCGGGGTACATACCACCTCCGCGATCGCCCGCCGCGGGTTACGCGGGGCGTTATGCGACTTTCAGGCGACGTCGACTCGACTTGACGGTGAGGCGGACACGTGCCCCGAGGCGAGCGAGCATGTCGATCAGCGCGTCGGTGCCGAACAAGTCGATGCGACCTCGCAGGAGGTCGCTGACGCGCGGCTGCGACACGCGAAGGATCTCGGCTGCTTCCCGTTGCTTGAAGCGTTCCGCCGCGATGAGCTTCTGCACCTGGATCATGAGGTCGGCGCGGACTAGAAGATGCTCGGGCTCCTCACGGCGGAATCCGAGATCTCGAAACACGTTCCCCGTCGACGCCGTCACTCTAGGTTTCCTCGCCACGTTGCCCTCCCGTCAGACGCCTGACTTGCCGCTGTCTGATCAGCTCTCGGTATCGTTGCCGGGCGAGCTCCACATCGCGCTTGGCCGTTCTCCTGCTCCGTTTCTCGAACGCGTGCAGCACGTACACTGTCTCTGCGAACTTCGCGACGTACAGGACGCGGTGCTCCAGCGCGGTGTGGATGCGGATCTCCCGGACGCCAGGTCCGACCCCAGGCATCGCCTTCCAGTCCGCTGGATCGAGCCCCTGTTGGACCCGCCGAAGCTGAACCCGGTCGAGCCGCCGCGCGTCGCGTGGGAAAGCGCGAACGTCGCCTCGTGAAGAAGCCAACTACTGGAGCGGCTTGTCGGACACCCCTGGGTATGCAAGTACTCGTATACTCCGTCATACCTGAATCGGGGACATCGCATAACAAGGCCATCGAGCTGACGGCGCTTCGCGCCGCAGCTCATCGCCAGCGTTCGGCAGACAAGGCGACGTGAATGGGGCAGGCCGCGGGGCGTAGAGTCTGGGTACGCAACCCGCACTCTGGCGGCGCACGGATTCCTCGGGCAGTCCGGCAGCGAACGGAACGGCGGATCTCTGCGTACGCGGAGAGGCATTACGCGGGCACGTTCACTCGATTGGCCATCCGCTTTCACGGCGCACTGTGCTACATCGACGCCCACACTGAACCTGCGGCGCCTTCGCGCGGACTCCTTCGCGCGCTTGGTGAGACGCGCAAGGAGTATCTCGACCGGGTGCGAGACGTGCCCCTCCACCTCTGCCGGCTGCGGTACCTCGGTGACGAGGCGGCCTGGAGCATGGCCTTCTACACGTATAGCAACGAGCGCTACGAGCCATCCACATTCCACAACGGCACCTTCTACGGAACACCTGAGGAGGCGTTCGAAGTGGGCGCAGCCTACTTGCGGGCACGGTGAGGTTCATTTGGGGAAGCCGCGCCGTTCGGGACGGGCTGCCGAACATCACGCTCCAGCGGCCCGCCCGCTCGCGATGCTCGCTCGCGGCGGGTCAGCGGGCGCGTTGGGCCGACATGAAGGGCGCTACAGGTTCTCCAAAACGCGGTCGTAGTCAGCGTGCGTGCCGATCCAGAACCACGTGATCTCCTCATCCTCCAGAAGCCCAAGGGCACGGGTTCCGAGGGTCACGCGGACCGAGCAAATGGAGAGTCGCGATCGTGAATCTTCTTGAAGTGGAGGCTCGGGTGGTGGGCGTTCTCGCGGAACAAGCGATACGCCTTCCGAGCGAGCTCTCTGAGCTCAGGTGGCAGCTCGCGGTACGCCGCCCAGAAGCGCGGCGTCGCCCGCGATCTCACAGCTTCTTGGGGTCGAGTTCCGTCGCTCTGCCGGCTGAGCGGCCAGCCCGAGTCTCGGCGGCGAGCTTACTCAGAGCATCCTGTGAGCTTGCGAACTGGCGCGCCCAATGTTCATCGTCGCGAAGCTCATCGAGCAGCCACTGGGCGATCCGGTCCTGTTCGTCGGCCGGTAGCGTCGCAAGTTTGGCGATGGCAGCGTCCAGCGCTCGAGTCATCGCACGCAGTATACCGTTTGCGGCGCCGCGGCCCAACCCCGCAGTGCACCGGACCGGGGCTCGCGCTGCTCGCCCCGGCCGGTGACCGCGGGCGTTGCCTCAGCGGCGACCTTGTCCAGAGGGTCCAGGCGTGGAAGGATCAAGCATGCTGCCGAACACCCTCGCCGAACTGCTCAAGCTCCCCGCTGGTGAGCGCATCGAGATCGCCATGGCGTCGTGGAAAAGCCTCACCGACGCCGAGCGCGAGGCCGAGCTCGCGCTGACCGCGGGGCTCGACGCCCGAGGTTGGTATGAAGTAGCTAGCCCGAGCGGCCGAGCGCCCACTTGAGGCCGACCGGCGTCACGACCGTCGTCACCAGCATCATCAGGACGACCGCGGAGAAGACCTCGCCCGAGAGGAGCGGGGCGCCGTCGAGTCTCAGGCCGACGCCGATGCCGGACCGTGGACCTCTCGCTCATCGTCGCGGCGGTGCTCGTCGTCGCCGGCGTCCAGCGGGGGCGGTGCGCAGCTCCTACTGTCGCTCGGCGAGCCGTGCGACGAGGGTCACGGCGAGGACGACGGGAACCACGAACCGGACGAGGACCATGAGCGGCCCCGGAAGGATCCGTTCCCTCAGCGCCCATCCCGCGGTGAGGCTCAGCACGAGGGCCCCCACCATCATCCCGACGGTGCCGAACGCGAGATCCTTGAGGTCGAGGAAGGGCATGCCGAAGAGCTCGATCCGGAGCGCGCTGTAGCTCAGCGCCGATGGCAGGCCGAGCAGCATGATCACGGTCGTGACCAGGGCCGCCGCCGGCCGCCGGCGCATCGCCCGAGTGTCGACGAGGGTCGCCACCGGCAGCTCGAGGATCGAGACCGCGGAGGTCAGCGCGGCGAAGAACAGCAGCAGGAAGAACACCGACCCGAACAGGAAGCCGAAGCCCATCTCCTCGAAGACCAGGGGCAGCGTCACGAACGCGAGCTGAACTCCCGCGGCCGGGTCGAACCCGAAGGAGAACACGACAGGGAAGATCACCAGCCCCGCGAGGAGCGCCACGGCCAGGTCGGCCGCCGAGACGATCACCGCGCTCTTCACGAGACTCCCCTGGCCCTGGTAGCTCCCATAGGTCAGCATGATGCCCGTGCCCACCCCCAGCGAGAAGAACGCCTGCCCGAGGGCCGCCACCCACACCCGGGGCTCGGCCAGTCGCGAGAAATCCGGCGTGAGGTAGAACGCGACGCCCCGCCCGGCATCCGGCAGGGCCAGCGCGATCGTCACCAGCAGCGCCAGCATCAGGAACAGAGCCGGCATGAGGATGTTGCACAACCGCTCGAGCCCGCCCCGCACCCCGAAGCTCACGACCGCGAAGCAGATCAGCCCCGACAGGCCGAAGAACAGGAGCGGCGTGTACGACGCCGTGAACTCGGCGAACGAGATCGGCGCGCCCGCCGTGAAGGCCAGGAAGTAGGCGAGCACCCAGCCGGTGACGACGAGGTAGTACGCCAGGATCATCGTCTGGATGAAGACCAGCAGAAAGCCGAGCCCCACGAGCCTTCGGCCCATCGCGGCGAAGACGGGGACCACGGAACTCCTGTAGTGTCGGCCGAGGGCGAATTCCAGGATCATGAGGGGCAGGCCGCAGGCCGCGATCGCGATCACGTAGGGGATCAGGAACGCGCCGCCGCCGTTGGTCCCCACCACGTACGGAAAGCGCCACAGGTTGCCGATGCCGACGGCCGACCCGACGCTCGCCAGGACGAAGCCCGCCGTCGACGACCACGTCTCGCGCGCGCCCGCGACTCGACTCCCCGCCGTCGCGTCCGGCCTGCTCATGGCCCCGGGCAGCGTCGCGGGGCGAGCCGCGGAAGGGTGTGCGTGCGAAGGGAAGGCCGGCGGCGGCTCATGGGGCGCTCATTATGCCTGGAACGCGGCCGGTCCGCGCATCTCTCGCGCTCCGGCGCCGTGGCGCTCGTCGTTCGCCGGGCGTCAGCGTGTCGTCGTGACGACACCTTGTCGCCGCGCGCTGCATGTCGGGCGGCGCAACTGAGCGACGCGCGCCGCTCGCGCGGCCGCGAGCGCGCACGGGCCGCTGGCACCGATCTTGCGGCGGTCCGCGCCCGATGGCTTGTCGAGAGATGACGCAGCGGGGGCCCGCGAGGGCCGCCGTGCTCGCGACCGCGCTCGTCCTCGTGACCCTTCTCGTGTCGGTGGCGCGTGGCGCCGAGCCGGGCGACGCCCTCGGGCGCGAGACGCCCGGCGGCACGCTCGCGGGGTACCTCGAGGCGGTGCGCAAGGGCGACTACGAGAAGGCGGCCGGGTACCTGGACCTCCGGCGGATCCCGGCGGCGCAGCGGGAGGCGCGCGGACCGGAGCTCGCGCGCGAGCTCGGCGTCGTCCTCGACCAGGCGGGCGCGATCGACCTCGAGGCGCTCAGCACGGCGCCCGACGGCGCGACCGACGACGGCCTCGCGGCCGGCCTCGAGCGTGCGGGCACGGTCGAGACCCGCGCGGGCCCCGTCGACGTCCTCCTCCAGCGCGCACGGGAAGGCGACGCGCTGGTCTGGCGCGTCGCGCCGGCGACGGTGGCCCGCATTCCCGCGCTCTACAAGGAAGTCGGGTACGGCCCGCTCGGCGATCTGCTGCCGCGCGCCCTGGTCGACACGCGCGTGCTCGACATTGCGCTCTGGCAGTGGCTCGGCCTCCTGCTGGTCGTGGTCCTCGCGTGGGCCGTGTCGTGGCTCGCCACGGCGGCGGCCCTCCACGCCCTGCGCCGCCTCGTGCGACGCTCGCGCACAACGGTGGACGACGCCCTGCTCGACGCCTGCGTCGGGCCGCTCCGGCTCGGGCTCGGCCTCGCCGCGTTCTGGCTCGGCGTGCTTGCCCTCGCGCTGCCGGTCCACGCCAAGACGTTCTTCGGGGGCCTGGAGAAGGTCGGCGCGATCGTCGCGGTCGGCTGGGTCGCGCTCCGGCTGATCGACGTCCTCGCGCGCGTGGCGAGCGACCGGCTGCTCGTGCGCGGGCGGACGGCCGCGGTGCCCATGGTGCCCGTCGGCGGCAAGGCCGCGAAGGCCGTCGTCCTCGTGTTCGTCGCGCTCGCGCTCCTCCAGAACGTGGGCGTCAACGTGACGGGCATCCTCGCGGGCCTCGGCATCGGCGGCCTGGCCGTCGCCCTCGCGGCCCAGAAGACCGTCGAGAACCTCTTCGGCGGCATCACGCTGATGCTCGACCAGCCGGTGCGCGTGGGCGACTTCTGCCGCTTCGGCGACCGGATCGGGACGGTCGAGGAGGTCGGCCTGCGCTCGACGCGCGTGCGGACGCTGGACCGCACGGTCGTCACGATCCCGAACGGGGAGTTCGCCACCCTGCAGCTCGAGAACTTCGCGCGGCGGGACCGGATCTGGCTGCACCCCACGCTCGGGCTCCGGTACGAGACCACGCCCGACCAGCTCCGCCACGTCCTGGTCGAGATCCGCAAGATGCTCTACGCCCACCCCAAGGTGCATCCCGACCCGGCGCGGATCCGCTTCGTCGGCTTCGGCGCCTACTCGCTCGACCTCGAGATCTTCGCCTACGTGCGCGTCACGGACTACGGCGAGTTCTTGGCCGTGCAGGAGGACGTCTACCTCCGTATCATGGATATCGTGGCGGCCAGCGGCACCGGCTTCGCGTTCCCGTCGCAGACGACTTACTTCGCGCGCGACACGGGTCTCGACCCGGCGCGGCAGCGCGTGGCGGAGTCGGAGGTGCGCGCGTGGCGGGAGCGCCGCGAGCTCTACCTGCCGGAGTTCCCGCCCGAACAGGTCGCCGGGCTGCAGGCCACGCTCGACTACCCGCCGGCCGGCGCGCCGCCGCCGCGCGACCGCGCGGCACCGGGGGTGTGACCGTCATGTACTGGCTCAGCTGGCTCCTGCTCGTCCTCGCGATCGTCGCCGTCTTCGCGCTCTGGGACATGATCTTCTGCGGGGGGCGCCGCTGCGGGCAGCTCATCGACCGCCTCCAGCGCCGCGACCGCCCCGGAGGCCCCTGATGTCCGCCATCCGCCAGGACCCGACCACGAGGGAGTGGGTGATCGTCGCGCCGACCCGCGCGCGGCGTCCGCACACGCCGCCCGCGGCGGCGCCCGCCGCCCCGCCGCCGGAGGCGGCGTGCCCCTTCTGCCCCGGCAACGAGGCGAGCACGCCGCCCGGCCTGCTGCGCCTGCCGGGCCCGGGGGGCGGCGGCTGGGCGGTGCGGGTGATCCCGAACAAGTTCGGCGCGCTCGCGCCGGGCGGTGAGCTGGTGCGGCGCGAGTGCGCCCCGCTGTTCCGCGAGATGGACGGCGTCGGCCATCACGAGGTGATCGTCGAGACGCCGCGCCACGACGGGACGATGCCGCGCATGACCGACGCCGAGGTCGAGCTGGTGCTGCGCGCCTACCAGACCCGCTACAAGGCGCTCCGCGGCGACGGGCGCGTGAAGTACATCATCATCTTCAAGAACCACGGGGAGCGGGCCGGGACCTCGCTCAGCCACCCGCACTCGCAGCTCGTGGCGACGCCCGTCCCGCCGATGCAGATGCGGCGCAAGTACGAAGTGGCGACCGCCCACTTCGACGACACGGGCCGGTGCCTCTACCGCGACCTGGTCGAGGCCGAGCTCGAGGCGAAGGACCGGCTCGTCCTGCAAACGGATCGGTTCGTCGTGTTCCACCCGTACGCCTCGCGCGCGCCGTTCGAGACGTGGATCGCGCCGAAGCGCCACGAGCCCTCGTTCGTGCAGGTCTCCGCCGAGGACCTGGTGGGGCTCGCGCGGGTGCTGCGCCGGACGCTCGCGACGCTCGGCGCGGTGCTCGGCGAGCACGACTTCAACTACATCCTCCACAGCGCGCCGGTCGAGGACGAGGCCAAGCACTATTACCTCTGGCACATCCAGATCCTGCCCCGGCTCCAGACGATCGCGGGGTTCGAGCTGGGCTCGGGAATCTTCATCACCACGATGGCGCCGGAGGAGTCCGCGTCGCTCGTTCGGGGCGCCCTCGCCCGCGGCGCCGGCGGACGCTGATCGGACGGCGATGCTCCAGAAGGTGTCGATCGGGCGTCACTGCTACGCCCCGTCCGCGAACGTGGAGAATCACCGCGCGCTCGTCGGCGACCACCTCGTCGACGAGATCGCGACGCTCGCGCGGGACCTCAAGGGCGTGCGGATCGCGCACGTCAACTCGACCGCCTTCGGCGGCGGCGTCGCGGAGCTGCTCGCGCGGCACCTGCCGGTGCTGCAGGCGCTCGGGGTGACGGCCGAGTGGCGCCTCATCCACGGCGAGCCCGAGTTCTTCACGGTGACCAAGGCCTTCCACAACGCGCTCCAGGGCGCGCACTACGACCTCGGTGAGCGCGAGCGCAACCTCTACCTCGAGGCCAACCGGCAGGCCGCCCAGCTCCTCGAGCACGAGTACGACGTGATCGTCGTGCACGACCCGCAGCCCGCCGCGCTCCGCCACTTCGCCGGCGCGCGCGGCGCCAAGTGGATCTGGCGCTGCCACATCGACAGCTCGGCGGCCGACGCCACCGTGCGTGAGTTCCTCGCGCCCTTCATCGCCGAGCACGACGCGCTCGTCTTCACGATGGCCGAGTTTCTGCTGCCCGGCCTCGACGGCGGCCGCGCGGTGTTCATCGCCCCCGCGATCGACCCGCTCGCCACGAAGAACATGGACCTGCCGCTCGACGTCTGCCGGCGCGCGATCGCTGACTCCGGCGTCGACGTGAACCGGCCGCTCCTGGTGCAGGTCTCGCGCTTCGACCCGTGGAAGGACCCGCTCGGCGCGATCCACGCCTACCGGCTCGTCAAGCAGGAGGTCGCCGACGTCCAACTCGCGCTGATCGGCGCGATGGCGGGCGACGACCCGGAGGGCTGGGCGATGCTCGAGCGAGTGGAGGAGGAGGCCGCGCAGGATCCGGACCTGTTCGTGTTCACGAACCTCGCGGGCGTGGGCAGCATGGAGGTGAACGTCTTCCAGCGCGGGGCCGACGTCGTGAAGTCGCTCCGCGAGGGGTTCGGCCTCGTCGTCTCGGAGGCGCTCTGGAAGGAGACGCCGGTCGTCGCGGGCCGCGCCGGCGGGATCCCGATGCAGTTCCCCCCGGAGTTCGACCGCTACCTGGTGGACTCCGTGGAGGCCTGCGCCGCCGAGGTCGTCTACCTCCTCGGCCGCCGGGGCGAGCGGGGCGACTTCGGCCGCGCCGGGCGCGAGCACGTCCGCCGCCGCTTCCTGCTCCCGCGCCTGATCCGCGACGAGCTCGCCCTGATCAGGCGGCTCGTGTGACGCCCCGCGACAGGGTGACGCCGCGGTCCACGGAACCAATCGGGTCAGGGCATTTGGCCGCGCGGCCCCCCGGATGGACCTGGCAGGGATCTTGCCGCGGGCGACCCGGGAGGACGAGCCATGCGCTGGTTGAAAGGCTTCTTCGCGGGGGCGATCGTCGGCGGCGTGCGAGCGCCACGGAGACGCTCGGCGCGGGGGCCGAGGGCCTCGAGGCCGCGAAGGAGCGGATCGAGGCGCGGCCGTGACCCAGCTCGGGGCGCACCTCGCCCGGC
>MGBV01000017.1:8600-9902 GCA_001788415.1 Candidatus Rokubacteria bacterium GWC2_70_16
ATCGGCGGCACCGTCCTGGCGCTCGGGATCGCGATGCTCGTCCTGCCGGGCCCGGCCTTCGTGGTGATCCCGCTGGACCTCGCGATCCTGGCGACGGAGTTCGTGTGGGCGCGCCGCCTGTTGAAGCGCGTCCGGGAGCAGCTGCGGGGCCGCCGCCAGGGGGGCGCCTAGCTAGGAACGCCGCGATCGGGCGGCGCACCGCGTAAGATGGGGGCACCGCTATGCGGGGCTTCGAGACCACCTCCCCGGACGTGCGCGCGCTGCTGCCCCAGCGCATCAGCCAGCTCGGGCTGCGCCTGGAGGGCTCGCCCGTCGAGCGCTACGTCCAGAGGCTCCACCGCGAGCTCGAGAAGAAGGGGCTCCGCCACTTCCGGCCGCCCTGCTACCTGACCGACGAGTGGGGCTGCCCCGACGGCGAGCCGATCATCGGCATCCCGTTCTACCTGGCCGACCCCAAGCTCGCGCGGCTCGAGAAGGAGCTGGACGACGTCGAGGACGCGCGCGAGATCCGCATGTACCTGCGCCACGAGGCGGGGCACGCGTTCAACTACGCCTACAAGCTCTACGAGAGCCCCGGGTGGCGCGAGCTGTTCGGCCCGTTCAACCGTCCCTACCGCGAGCGCTACCGCCCCGTGCCGTTCGACCGCCACTTCGTGCGCCACCTCGAGGGCTGGTACGCGCAGAAGCACCCCGACGAGGACTTCGCCGAGACGTTCGCCGTCTGGCTCACGCCGCGCTCGCGCTGGCGCGAGCGCTACCGCGGCTGGCCCGCGATGCGGAAGCTCCGCTACGTGGACCGGCTCGCCCGCGCCGTCGGCGGGACCGAGCCGCTCGTGCGCCTGGCCTCGACCGACATCACGGTCGAGGAGATGGACATGACGGTGGAGGAGTTCTTCCGCGCCCAGCAGGCCGAGGCGGCTGCGGTGGACGTGGCGCTCGAGAACGACCTGCCCGACTTCTTCATCAAGAAGGGCCGCCGCAAGCAGGGCATCCGGCCCGCCGCCGAGCTGGTCCGGCAGCACCGCGCGCCCCTCATCAACAAGATCGAGTACTGGACCGGCGTCCGGCGCGGCGTGGTGCGCGCGCTGGTGGACTCGATCGGGGAGGCCGCCGAGCGCCTGGGCCTCTGGGTGGAGACGCGGCTCGAGCCCGCGGTGCTCGTCGAGCTGACGACCTACGCCACGACGCTCGCGATGAACCACCTGACGCGCGGCAGCTTCGTGCCGCGCGCGCGCCGCCCGCTCGCGCGCGCCAGCACGCCCCGCCGCGCGCCGGCGGCCGTCGCCCATCCCGGGGCCGCGG
>MGBV01000017.1:9908-10707 GCA_001788415.1 Candidatus Rokubacteria bacterium GWC2_70_16
AGGACGGACACGCGCATGGCTAGGCTCCGCATCGGCATCGGCCACACGCCCGACGACGCGCCGCGGCCGACGCGGCGCCGGCGCGGACGGAAGAACGACGTCGAGGAGATCGCCGGCATCCTGCGGCGCGCGCGCCACGAGGTCTTCTTCATCTGCGTGGAGCCGGCGAGCCTCGGGCGCCTGGCGCGCGTGCGCGCCGACCTTCTCGTGAACCTGGTCGAGGGCTTCGGCGGCGACGACACCCAGGAGCCGCTCGTCGCCGCCCACTACGACCTGCTCGGCCTGCGCTACACGGGCTCGGGCCCCCGCGGCCTGCTCCTCGGGATGGACAAGGCCCTCACGAAGAAGGTGCTGCACTTCCACGGCGTGCCGACGCCCAAGTTCGCCACGGTGTTCCGGAGCCGGCTCGGCTGGGCGCACGACATCGACTTCCCGGTGATCGTCAAGCCCGCGCGCGAGGACGGCTCGATCGGGATCGGCTTCAGCGCCCACGTGGACAACATCAAGGACCTCATGGAGCGCATCGACCGGCTCCACGTCGAGTTCAACCAGCCCGTGCTCGTCGAGCAGTACATCGAGGGCCGGGAGATGTACGTGGGCGTGCTCGGCAACGCCCAGCCCGAGGCGTTCCCGCCGGTCGAGCTCGACCTCTCGCACCTGCCCAAGGGCACGCCCCGCATCGCGGGCGTCGAGGTCAAGTGGCAGGAGGGCACGCGCGCCTACCGCGGCAGCCGCCTCCGGATCCCCGAGGACCTCCCCAAGGAGGCCGTCGAGTCCATGCAGGCCACCGCGCTCACCG
>MGBV01000018.1:0-6461 GCA_001788415.1 Candidatus Rokubacteria bacterium GWC2_70_16
AGATTCCCGGAGTCACCCCACGACATTTCAGGGGGTTGCGCGGCGCGCGCGCCCGAAAAACAGCGTTGACGCGGCGCGGGGTGTGGAAGTTGGGCTAGGGCGGCCAGGGTCCTGCGCATGCTGCCCCATGGAAATGGGCTATGATCGTGGGACGCTTGGTCGGATCTCCTGCGAGGATCACGAGGGCGGCGGGCCGGTGCTGATCCAGCAATGGGACGGCAGGAAGTGGAGCGCCGGCTCCGACTGGGTCCCGACCATGCGGGAGGTGGTTCGCCCCAAGATCGAGGCCGCCGCGGTCGAGGGGGGGCAAGAGGCTGGGGTACGCGATGCGCGACTGTTCCAAGGAGAAGTGACGCTGGCCGGGACCGGGGCGCGGGTCCGGTCGGGGGGCGTGACGGGGAGCGCGCGGAGATGGACCGGGACAGGCTGAGGACGATTCTCGAAGACGTGCAGGCCGGCCGCCTCTCGACGGCGGCGGCGCTGGTCCGCCTCCGCGACCTCCCCTACGAGGACCTCAGGTTCGCCAAGGTGGATCTCCACCGGGCGCTCCGGGCGGGGGCACCGGAAGCCGTCTTCTGCCAGGGGAAGACGCTGGAGCAGGTGGTCGCGATCGTGGCGCGGCTGGGCGCTCATCACGACAATGTCCTGGCCACGCGCGCGACCGCGGAGACGGCCCGCGCCATCGAGGCCGCCGGCCTCCCGCACCGCTACCACGCCGAGGCCCGCATCGTCGTGGTCAAGCCGAAGCCCGTGGAGGGGGTGGGCCTGGTCGCCGTCGCCAGCGCGGGCACCTCCGACATCCCGGTGGCCGAGGAAGCCGCGGTCACCTGCGAGGTCCTCGGCAACCGGGTGGAGCGCGTGTACGACGTGGGGGTGGCGGGGCTCCATCGCGTGCTGGATCACCACCACGTGCTGAGCGAGGCCAACGCCATCATCGCCGTGGCGGGCATGGAGGGGGCGCTGCCGAGCGTCATCGCGGGACTGGTGGACCGGCCGCTGATCGCGGTCCCGACCAGCGTGGGCTACGGCGCCTCCTTCGGCGGCATCACGGCACTCCTGGCCATGCTCAACTCCTGCGCGCCGGGCGTGAGCGTGGTCAACATCGACAACGGCTACGGCGCCGCCGTCCAGGCCAACCAGATCAACAAGCTCGCCAGCAAGGTCCGGTGAGGCCGGCGCCACCGGACAGGCCCCGCGAGAGGTGGACATGAGCACCGCGCTGGCCATCGTGCTCCTGGGATTCGTGCTCGGCATGCGCCACTCCACCGATCCTGACCACGTCATCGCCGTCGCCACGATCGTGAGCCGTGAGCGAAGACTGGGGAGCGCCGCGCTCATCGGGATCATGTGGGGCATCGGCCACACGGTGACCATCGTCCTCGTCGGGGGCGCCATCGTTCTCTGGAGCCTCGTGATCCCGGCCCGGGTGGGTCTCACGATGGAGCTCTCCGTCGCCCTGATGCTGATCCTCCTGGGAGTCCTGAACCTGCGGGGCGTCGTGCGCCGGATCGGCGAGGCTCTTCCCGCGACGGGGAGGCCCGCAGGTGGCACGCACGTCCACCCGCATGGCCACGGCGACTATGTGCACACCCACCCGCATGGCCACGCGCCGGACAGCCATGGCCACGGGGAGGAGGCGACCCCCCTGGGATGGCTCGACCGGAGGCTCGGGCGGCCTGGGCTCTACCGGGGCGCGCGTCCGCTCATCGTGGGGGTGGTCCACGGTCTCGCGGGGTCGGCCGCGGTGGCGCTGCTCGTCCTCGCCACGATCCGGGATCCCCGGTGGGCGACGGCCTACCTGCTGGTCTTCGGGCTCGGCACCATCGCCGGGATGATGCTGATGACGGTGGCCATCGCGTTGCCGTTCGCGTACACGGCCGGCCGCGTCCCGCTGATCAACCGATACCTTGGGATGGCCTCGGGTGTCCTGAGCCTCGCCTTCGGCCTCTTCCTCGCCTACCAGGTCGGGTTCGTGAGCGGGCTCTTCGCTGGAGATCCCCGCGGGGCGCCGGAATGAGCCGCGGGCTCGAGCGAGCCCGTGGGCCGCGCTACGCGCCCCTGCGAATCCACACCGCCGTGTCGTGAAACGCGGCGCCGCCGGCCGGCCAGGCCGGATCGGCGCCGGTGAGGACGTTGATGCCGATGCCGTTCTCGAAGTGGCGGTTCGGCCAGATGCCCTCGACGACCACGACCCCCCGCTGCTGACCCGCCTGCGGCCTGGCGTAGACCGTCACCGTGCCGCGCTCGTTGCCGAGCGTGACCCGGTCTCCCTCGACCACGCCGAGCGCGGCGCAGTCGTCGGGGTGCAGCCGCGCGGTGGGGCGCACCTCGCGGCGCAGCGAGCCCGGCGTCTCGGTGAACGTGGAGTTGAGGAATGTGCGCGCCGGCGCGGCCACGAGGCGGAACGGCCGGGCGGCCGTGGCCTCGTCGGTCACCGCGAAGTGGTCGGGGAGCGGGGGCATCTCCTGCCAGCGCCCGCCATAGGCCGACCAGTCCGGCTTGAAGCGGAACTTGCCGTCGGGCCAGGCGAAGCCGTCCAGGAAGTGCGCCGTCTCGAACGGCAGGGCCATGTCCTGGCCGCCGCGCTCCCAGTTCGTCCGGGCGTCCCACATGCCGGACTGGCGGAGCGTCCAGTCCATGATCTCCCACGCCGTCATCTCGAAGCCGCGATGCCGCGCGCCGAGGCGCCGGGCCAGGTCTGCGATCACCCGGTGGTTCTCGCGGCACTCGCCGGGCGGCTCGATGGCGCGCCGGGCGACCTGGAAGTAGGTGTGGCCGCTCGCCGTGTAGAAGTCGTCGTGCTCGACGAACGTCGTGGCCGGCAGCACCACGTCGGCGAATGCCGCCGTCTCCGTGAGGAACTGCTCGTGCACGCAGAGGAACAGGTCCTCGCGGGCGAGGCCCTTGTGCACGAGCGTGAGATCGGGGCACACCATGGCGGGGTTGGTGTTCTGGACCAGCATGGCGGTGACCGGTGGGCCGTACCCGAGGGCCTCGGGATCACCCGTGAGGATCGGCCCCAGGCGGGACTGATCGAGCTGGCGCACGGAGCGGTCCACGGCGTCGAGCCCCTCGATCAACGAGCGATCGAGGGGGTAGATGGCCGTCTGGCCGTAGAGGGCGCCGCCCCCCGGATACTGCCACGCGCCGGTCACCGCGGGCAGGCACGACACGGCGTGCATGTTCGCCGCGCCGTTGCGTGACCGGCTGAAGCCGTGGTGGCAGCGGATGAAGCTCCGCCTGGTACGCCCGTAGAGGCGGGCGAATGCCACGATCTCCTCGGCGGTGAGCCCGGTGATCCGCGCGGCCCACTCCGGCGAGCGCGTCCTGACCTGCGCGGCCAGCTCGTCGGGGGCATCCGTGTACCGGCGGAGGTAGGCCCAGTCGGCATGGCCCTCGGCGAACAGGACATGCATCACCGCGCAGGCCAGGGCGCCGTCGGTGCCCGGACGCAGCGCGAGGTGCATGTCGGCCTGCGCCGCCGTGCCCGTGCGGTAGGGATCGACCACCACGAGCGTGGCGCCGCGCCGGCGGGCGCGCATGGCGTGGGTCATGACGTTGACCTGGGTGTGCACCGGGTTGCCGCCCCAGATCACCACCAGGTCCGAGTGCTCGCCCACCTCGCGGAAGTCCACCCCGCGCTTGGCTCCGGTGCCCGCCGTCCAGCCGGTATCCGCAAGGGCCACGCAGATGGTCGACTTCCAGCCCGAGTACTTCATCACGTGGCGCAGGCGGTTGATGCCGTCGCGCTGCACGAGACCCATGGTCCCCGCGTAGTAGTACGGCCACACCCCGGCAGGGCCGAGCCGCGCGGCCTGCTCGGTGAAGGCCTGCGCGACGAGGTCCAGCGCCTCGTCCCACGCGATCCGGGTGAACTGGCGGGAACCCTTGGGGCCGACGCGCTTGAGGGGGTAGAGGAGGCGATCGGGATGGTGCACGCGCTCGGCGTAGCGCGATACCTTCTCGCAGATCACACCCGCCGTGTAGCTGTTGCGCGTGGAGCCGCGCATCCGGCCGATCGTGCGCGCGTCGAGGCGCTCCACATCCAGGGCGCACGTGCTGGTGCAGTCGTGGGGGCAGACCGACGGGATCGTCTGGACCGCGGGCCGGATCTCGCGCCGGAGGGGGGCAGTCGCATCCTCTCGCATGGGCCCACGATACCTCCGGCCCGGGCCACTCCGCCACCCCTTCCCCGCGAGGGGGTCGCCTGCCCCGATCAGCCTGACCCCTCCGCGCCGACGCCGCTCTCTGACTGCGCCCCGGGGCCGGGCGCAGGATCGCTCGGAGCCAGAGGCCGATCGCCGGACCGCCCCTCGCCTGCGCCGTCACGAGGCGGGCTGCCCCGGGTGCTGCGCGGGGGTCCCCAGGGGCGGCCGGATCTCAGCCGCCCGCCGGAGATGGCGTTTGTCGCTTTTATGCGCTGAGTCCGGTGGGTCTCGGCGGTCTTCGGTGCGCGGCGCGGTGAAGAACTGCGTCAGCGCGGTGCAGGAAGCGCTGGACGGCTGGCCGCGGGTGGACTAGACTTAGTCCGCTATGGAGACGGTCAATGTGCACGATGCGAAGACGCATTTCTCGCGGCTCCTGGACCGGGCGCAGGAGGGCCAGGAGTTCGTGATTGCGAAGGCTGGCAGGCCGGTGGCCCGGCTCGGGCCGCTCGCGCGGCCGGGGAAGAAGCGCCGGCTGGGCCTGCTCGACGGCAAGTTCAGGATCCCCGACGACTTCAACGAGCCGCTGCCGGACGAGGTGATCGCCGCCTTCGAAGGCCGTCGGCGGTGAGGGTCCTGCTCGATACGCACCTGCTGCTCTGGTCGGTGGCGAGTTCGCGCCGGCTGCCGAAGGGGGCGCGGTCCCTCATCCTCGATGGGGCGAACGAGGTGTTCTACAGCGCCGCAAGCGTGTGGGAAGTAGCCATCAAGAGCGCGCTGCGGCGCACGGACTTCAAGGCCAACCCGACAGTGCTCGTGCGCGCTCTCGGGCAAAGCGGGTTCTCCGAGTTGCCGGTGACGGCAGCGCATGCGGCGCGCGTCGCCGGCTTGCCGGCAATTCACCGCGATCCGTTCGACCGGCTGCTGGTGGCGCAGTCGCTGGCCGAGCCGATGACGCTCCTCACGAATGACGCGGCGCTGATGCGCTACGGTCCGTTGGTACAGTTGGTGTAAGGAAGGGGCGCCCCCCGCCGGATTCCGTTCCCGCTGGTTATCCTTCTTCGAGCGACACCTGGATCGCCTTCTTCTACGCCCTCAGAACCATCGAGCCCCTGCTACGCGCCTCCTGTGCGCTTGTCCACCGCCCTCAGCCTGCCCGCTCTCCCTCGCGGGAGGGGGGGGCGTGATGGAGCGCGAGCCAGACTGTCGGTCCGGCGGGATCCGTCCACTCGACCCGATGGCGGCAGTGCGCCGGGATCTCGACCCAGTCGCCGGGGCCCAGCACGAGGGGGTCCGGCGCGCCCTCGACGCGGAGCGCCGCGCTCCCGCGCAAGAGCACGACCCACTCGTCCCGCTCCTGATCGTCCCAGCGCCCCGGAGGCGTCGCCTGACCGGTGGAGACGATCCGCTCGAGCGTGAGGCCGGCGTCGTCGAGCAGGACCTCGACCAGCTCGCCGGGCTGCGGACCGCGGGGATGGGCGAACAGGTGGCCTCGCCTCACGCGGTCAGCCGCTCGATCAGCGCCCTGTGCTCGGGGTAGAGAGCGAGCAGCGAGTGACGCTCGGCGAGCTCGAAGTCGGCGAAGTCGAAGCCGGGCGCCACCGTGCCCCCCACGAGGGCGTAGGAGTCCGGGTCGTTGACGGCGGCGCCGTACCAGGAGCCGGCCGGCATCACCGCCTGGAACACCTCGCCCCGCTCGGCATCCCGGCCCATCATCACCTCCCGCGCATCGCCGGTCGGCAGGATAAGGAAGAGCGTGAGGGGGGCGCCATCGTAGAAGTGCCACACCTCGTCGGACTTGATGCGATGGAGGGCGGAGACCTGGTGCCCTTCGAGGAGGAAGTAGATCGCGGTGGAGAGGCGCCGTGGCCCGCCGAAACGGGCCGGCAGGGCGGCGGCCTCCACGCGCTCCGCCGAGCGATACGTTTCCCTGAAGTGGCCGCCCTCGGGATGGGGCGCGAGACCGAGGCGCTCGATCCAGTCGCGGGCGCTGGGCACTACCAGCCGATGGCGTGGGCGCCGCGGCGGGGGTCAGCCCCGGCCATCAACGTGCCGTCGGGCCCGACGACCACGGCGCACACCGCTCCCGCCCGCCAGTCCCAGTCGGGCCACTCCGAGACCACATGGCCGAGGTCCGCCAGCACCGCGCGGGTCTCGGGGGCGATGCGCCGTTCCACCTCGAGCACGCCGGGCGCGCTCGGGTGCGGCCAGAAGGAGTCGGGGAAGCTGCGCGTGGCGACCCGGGGGGCTTCCACGGCCTCCTGGGGCCGCATGCCGAACACCGCGATGTTGAGGAACACCTGCAGCATGGCCTGC
>MGBV01000018.1:6472-8735 GCA_001788415.1 Candidatus Rokubacteria bacterium GWC2_70_16
TCCACCCGGAGTGCCGAAGGGCATGAAGAGCCGGCCGCCGCGGAAGGCCATGGCCGGCGCCGGGGTGAGCCGGGGCCGCTTCCCCGGAGCCACCTCGCTCGGGTGGCCGGGCGCCAGCCACCCCTGGGATCCCCGGGGCGAGACCACGCATCCCACGCCTGGCACCACCGGCGAGTCCACGGACGGGTCGCTGGGCGTGGCCGAGAACGCGTTGCCCTCGGCGTCCACCACGGCGACATAGGCCGTGTCCAGCGAGTCGCCGGCGCGCGCCACGTGCGGAGGTGGTGCGGGCGACGCCCCGTTCCCCACGGCCGCGAGCCCGTAGGGGTCGCCCGGCGGAGGCATGTCGGGCCATGCCCGGTCCTCGTGGATGAGCGCGCGCCGGCGCTCGGCATAGACCTTGGAGAGGAGCCCGTCGGCGGGCACCTTCACGTGGCGTGGATCGCCGTAATAGGCCTCGCGGTCGGCGAAGGCAAGCTTCATGGCCTCGGTGAGCACGTGGAGCAGGCGCGGGGAGTTGTGCCCCAGCGCCTCGAGATCGTACCCTTCGAGCAGGTTCAGCATCTGCAGCAGCACCGGCCCCTGGCAGGAGAAGCCGCAGGTGGCCACCTCGTACTGGCGGAACGAGGTCCTGAGCGCCGGGGCCACCTCGACCTGGAAGTCGGCGAGGTCCTCGAGCGCCAGGAGCCCGCCCTCGCGCTCGTGGAACTCGACGATCCGGCGCGCGATGTCTCCCTTGTAGAAGGCGTCGCGGGCGGCGCGGATGGCGCCGGCCCGGCCGCGGCCGCGCGCCCGGCTCTCGGCCTGGGCCATCAGCGTGATGGTCTGGGCCAGCTCCGCCTGGACGAAGCGGTGTCCCGGAAGGGGCGGCGCCCCGCCGGGAAGATAGAGCGCCGCGGAGGAGGGCCAGCGCCGGTAGCGATCGGCGCTCCGCCCGATGAGATAGGCGGAGAAGACCGAGAGCGGGAAGCCGTGCTCGGCGCACTCGAGCGCGGGAGCGGCCACCTCCGCGAAGGAGAGCGTCCCCCAGCGCTCCAGCGCCGTGCACCACGCGTCGGGCGAGGCGGGAACCACCGTGCGGAGCAACCCCGGCGGGATCTCGCCGGCGCAGCGGTTGCGGTAGAAGTCCGCGCTCGCCTTCCGCGGATACGGGCCGACCCCCGTCACCTCGAAGGTCTCGCGCGCCGCGGAGAGGTGGACCAGGATCGGCGCCACGCCGGCGAAGCTCACCATGTCGGGATGGACCACGCCCAGCGCCAGTCCGGCGGCCACGCCCGCGTCGATGGCGTTGCCGCCGGAGGAGAGGATGCGTGCGGCAGCCTGAGCGGCCAGCGGGTGGCCGGCCGACACCATGAAGCGCCGCCCCATCACCTGGGTCATGGGGCCGGCGGACGCGGCGGAGATCTGCCGCTGCGACTGCGCGGCGTCGAGGCTCATGGCGCGTATGGTAGCATGCCCCCTGTGAGCCGCATTCCTCTCATCGGCGTCAGCACGTCCATCACGGTGGACAAGACGCCCGAGCGCGCCTATGTCAACTCGACCTACCTGCACGCCATCCAGCAGGCGGGAGGCGTGCCGGTGCCGCTGCCGCCGCAGCTCAGCCCGCGCGCGCTCGGGACGGTCGCGCGCGAGCTTCACGGCCTCCTGCTCACCGGCGGCGGAGACATCGACCCCGCGCTGTTCGGCGAGGCGCCGCACCCCACGCTGTACGAGGTGGCGCCGACGCGGGATGCGCTGGAGACCGCCGCCGTCCGCCTGGCGCTCGAGCGCCGCCTCCCGATCCTCGCCATCTGCCGCGGCATCCAGATCCTGAACGTGGCGCTGGGCGGCACGCTCCATCAGGACGTGGGGACGGATCCGGGCACCGAGCTCCGCCACAGCCAGCAGGCGCCCAGGGATCAGCCCAGCCACAAGGTGCAGGTGGCGCCGGGCAGCCGCCTGGCCGAGGTGCTGGGAACGGACGAGGTCGAGGTGAACAGCATGCATCACCAGGCCGTGAGGGCCCCGGGCCGGGGGCTCGTCGCCGTGGCCTGGGCCCCGGATCAGATCATCGAGGGCGTCGAGCTGGACGACCGCGAGCGCTTCGTGCTTGCCGTGCAGTGGCACCCGGAGGAGCTGGTCTCCCACTCCGCGCCCGCCCGGCGGCTCTTCTCCGCCCTCGTCGACGCCGCCCGCGCCTGAGCGCCGGGCCGGCACCCGGATTCGCGAACAGGTCGGGCTAGCAGGATGCTGAAAAACCCTGCGGGCTGCTCAACGAGGCTCA
>MGBV01000018.1:8757-15002 GCA_001788415.1 Candidatus Rokubacteria bacterium GWC2_70_16
CCGCACGCGAGGCGTACTCCCTGTACGTTGAGCGTGCGGCCGAGGGCGCCGTACCTCCGCAGATGGGCCTTTTTCGGCAGCCTGCTAGACCGGCGTCCAGAGGGACGGCGCGTCGGGCCGGCGCTCCTCCCGCGCCCGCCCCTCCTTCCAGAGCTTCCGCAGGTGGGCGTGCACCGACATCGCCGCGGCTGCGTGCAGCGCCTGGGGGACGTCGGCGTAGATGATCGCGACCATCTGCGGGATGGTGCGGGCGCCGCCGCCCATGGCGTCGAGGATCTGGCGCTCGCGCATCATCCGGTGGTCCAGGTACTCCTGGATCTTCGCCTGGGCGTCCTCGATGACGGGGCCGTGCGCCGGGTAGATGCGCTGCACGTCGAGGTCCTGCACCCGCCGCAGCGAGGCCATGTAGTGGGCCAGATCGCCGTCGTCCTCGGGGATCACGCTGGTGGAGCCCGCCAGGATGAGGTCGCCGCTGAAGAGCGCGCGCTCCTCCGGCAAGTAGAAGCAGAGGTGGTCGGAGGCATGTCCCGGCGTGTGGATGGCGATCAGGGTCACGCCCTCCCCGGCCACCGCCACGCCATTCTGGAGATCCCGGGTTCCCTCGGGCAGGCCGGCGTCCCTGAGGATCATCTTGGACAGCGGCAGCCCCGGGAAGCGCACGCGCAAGTCGCCCACGCCGCCGATGTGGTCCCGGTGGCGGTGGGTGAGGAGGATCCGCTCGGGGCGGGCCCAGCCGCGCTGCGCGAGATACTGCTGGAGCAGGGTCACATAGCCCGGGACCCCGGCCCCGGTGTCGATGAGGATGGGGTGCTTCACGCCCACGAGGTAGGTGTTCGTGCCCGGGCCGGTCATCATCCCGGGGTTGAGTCCGAGCACGCGCCCCACGAGATCGCTGGGCGTCGCCGTCCTCGGGAACTCCGGATCGATCCAGCTCATGTGCCCCCCGGGTCACGCGACGCCCAGGTAGCGCCGCTTGACCTCCTCGTCGGCCTCGAGGCCCTGCGGCGTCCCCTCGTAGACGATCTGCCCCTTGTTCATGACATACACCCGGTCCGCCACCTGGAGCGCCAAGTGGTAGTTCTGCTCGACGAGCAGGATGGACAGGCGCTGCCCCTTGAGCCCCTTCACCACGCGCCCGATCTCGCGCACGAGGATGGGCGCCAGCCCCTCCGAGGGCTCGTCCAGCAGGAGCAGGCGCCCGTTGGTGAGGAGCGCGCGTCCGATGGCCAGCATCTGCTGCTCCCCGCCGGAGAGCGTGCCGCCCGCCTGCGCGGCCCGCTCGCGCAGCCGCGGGAAGAGCTCGAAGACGCGCTCGAGCGTCCAGCCGTCGGCCCGCGCGCCCAGCAGCAGGTTCTCCCGCACGGTGAGCGGCGCGAAGATCCGCCGCCCCTGCGGCACCAGCGCCACGCCCCGGCGCGAGATCCGGTACGGGGGCCAGGCGTGGATGGGCGCGCCCTCGAACAGGATACGCCCCTCCCGCGGCGGGGTGAAGCCGACGATGCTGCGGATCAGGGTCGTCTTCCCCGCCCCGTTCCGCCCGAGCAGCGCCACGGCCTCGCCCTCCGCGACGCGGAGGGAGACGCCGTGGAGGATGTGGCTCTCCCCGTAGTACGTGTGGACGCCAGCGACCTCGAGCATGGCCCTCACGCGCTCCCGAGATAGACCTCGTACACCCGCGGGTCGGCCTTCACCTCCTGGAACGACCCCTCGCTCAGCACCTCGCCGTAGTGCAGCACGGTCACGCGGTCCGCCAGTGAGGACACCACGTCCATGTCGTGCTCGATGATCAGGAGCGTCACCTCCCGCGGCAGCCCCTCGAGCATGCGCGTCATGCGCAGCGTCTCCTCGGGGGACATCCCGGCCGTGGGCTCGTCCAGGAGCAGGAGCTTGGGCGAGGTGGCCAGCGCCACGCCGACCTCGAGCTGCCGCTGCTCCCCGTAGGACAGACGTGAGGCCGGCTCCTGGAGGCGGTCCGCGAGGTCCACCGCCGCGGCGGCGTCCCGCGCCCGCAGGAGGGGCCCCGGCAGCCGCGCGACGCGGCCCAGGAGGTTGTAGCTACCCCGCCCGCCGGCGGCCGCCGCCAGGCGCAGGTTCTCCAGCACGGTGAGCCGGGGGAAGAGGTTCGTGCGCTGGAACGAGCGCGAGATCCCGCGACGGGCCACCACGTGCGGCGGCAGCCCCGCAATGGGCCGCCCTTCGAAGAGAATGCGCCCCGCCGAGGGAGCCAGCGAGCCCGTGATCAGGTTGAACAGCGTGGTCTTGCCGGCGCCGTTGGGGCCGATGATGGCCCGCCGCTCGCGCGAGGCGATGTCGAGGGACACGCCGTTGACGGCGGTCAGCGCGCCGAAGTGGCGCGTGAGCCGCTCCGCGACCAGGAGGGGAGCGCCGCCCGCCATCACGCGCGGAGCCCCACGCGCCCCCGCAGCGCGCCGACGATGCCCCCCGGCGCGAAGAGGACGAGCAGGATGAAGGTGAGCCCGAGGATCAGCATCCAGCGCTCCGTGTAGGAGCTCACGAGGCTCTGCAAGAGGATGAAGGCGCCGGCGCCCAGCACGGAACCGCCGAGGGTGCCGGTGCCGCCGATGATCACCATCAGGAGCGCCTCGCCCGAGGTGGTCCAGAGAAAGGCGTCCGGCGTGATGGAGCCGACGAGCTGGGTGTAGAGCGCCCCCGCCACGCCCGCCAGCATCCCCGCGATCACGAAGGCCAGCAGCTTGTAGCGGTTCACGGCATACCCCACCGCCTGCATCCGGCTCTCGTTCTCGTGGATCCCCTGGAGCACGTGCCCGAAGGGCGAGCGCACCACGCGCCACAGGAACAGCGCGCCGAGCGCCACGAGCGCCACGAGATAGAGGTGGAAGCCCATGGGCTGTGCCAGGTTGATGCCCACCACGTGCACGCGCGGGACGCCGACGATGCCGTCCTCGGCGCCCAGCCACGCGGCCTGGAAGGTCACCGCGTAGAACATCTGCGAGAAGGCCAGCGTCAGCATGATGAAGTAGACGCCACTCACCCGGATGGAGAAGAAGCCGATGACGAGCGCCGCCAGCCCGGCCGCCAGCGGGGGGAGCAGCAGCGCCGACAGTGTCCCCGGGTAGGCCGTCAGCGCCAGCGCGGCGACGTAGCCGCCGACGCCGAAGAAGGCGGAGTGGCCGAAGGACACCATGCCGGCGTAGCCCATGAGGAGATCCAGGCTCATGGCGAAGATGCCCCAGATGAGGATCTCCTGGAGCAGCTTCACGGGGTAGTTGCCGAAGAAGAGCGGGAAGACCGCCGCCAGCGCGGCGAGCAGGCCGAAGGCGGCGAGCCGGGCGATCACTTGAGCGGCCGTCCGAACAGGCCCTGGGGCCGGAGCAGCACGATGGCGGCCATGACGAGGTAGATCATGAGCATCGAGGCGCCCGGGAGCCAGGCCTTCCCGAAGGTCTCGGCCTGCCCGATGATGAGGCTCCCTACCAGCGACCCCTTGAGGCTGCCGAGCCCTCCCACGACCACCACGATGAGGGCGGGGATGAGGATGCTGGCGCCCATGGGCGGGTAGGCGGACTGGATGGGGCCGGCAATGACGCCCGAGAGCCCGGCCAGCGCGGTGCCGAAGGCGAACACCCCGGTGAACACCCGGTGGATGTTGACCCCCATGCCTGCCGTCATCTCGGCGTCGAAGACGCCGGCCCGGATGATGGCGCCGAGCCTCGTGCGCTCGATCAGGAGCCACACCACCCCCGCCATGGCCAGGCCGAAGACGATCACGAACAGGCGATAGGAGGGCACGGTGGCGCCCGCCACGGTCACGGAGCCCGAGAAGAGATCGGGTGCGGGGATGGAGCGGATCCGCCCGCCCCAGCCCCACTTCACGAGGTCCTCGAACAGGTAGATGAGCCCGAAGGTCAGCAGCACCTGGTCCAGCGGCTGCCGCCGGTACAGGGGCCGCAGGCAGGCGCGCTCGATGGCCGCGCCGATACCCCCGACGACGAGCGGAGCGACGACGAGCGCCAGCCAGAAATTGCCCGTGGTCGCGATCAGGGTCAGCCCGGCGTAGGCGCCGAGCATGTAGAAGGAGCCGTGGGCAAGGTTGACCACGTCGAGCATGCCGAAGATCAGCGTCAGCCCGACCGAGAGGAGGAAGAGGAGGACGCCGTAGGACAGCCCGTTCAGGGCCTGGGCGAACAGATCGGGGAACGCGGGCACGCAGGTGAAGACCGGGGGGGGCCGGACCCGGAGGCCCGGCCCCCCGCGGATATCCGTCAGGCCGGCAAGGTGCAGCCGGTCCCGGGGTCCGTCACGTCGGCGACCTTGTCGATCGGGACGTTGTCGAGCCCGCCGGCGACCTCCTTGACCTCGCGGATGTAGATGAACGGCTGGATCACGTTGTGCGACTTCTGGTCGAAGCGGAAGCGGCCGCGCGGGCTGTCGAACTCGGTCCTGGCGATGGCCGCGACGAGCTTGTCCTTGTCCTGGGTGTTGCCGTTGACGGCCTTGAGCGCGCGGACGATGACCTCCGCGGTGTCATAGCCCTGGACGGCGAAGCCGTCCGGGGTCTTCCCGCCGAACTTGGCCTTGAAGTCAGCCACGAATTTCTTGTTCACGGGGTTGTCGAGGAGGGGGGTGTAGAAGTGCCCCGTGATGACGCCCAGCGCCGACCTGCCCTGGGCCGGCAGCACGTCGGGCTCGGTGAGGAAGCCCGCGCCCGTGAGCTTGATCGACTGCTTCAGCCCGAACTGGTCGAACTGCTTCACGAAGTTGACGGCGTCGGAACCCGAGAAGAACGCGTACACGGCCTTGGCGCCGGACTGCTTGATCTTGGTGAGGTACGGAGCATAGTCCGTCTCGCTGAGCTTCGGGTAATCCTCGGCCACGACCTTGCCGCCAGCCGGGAGATAGGTCTCCTTGAAGGCGGTCATCATGTCCTTGCCCGCCTGATAGTTCGGCGCGACGAGGAACACCTCCTTCGAGACGTTCTTCGCGACCCAGCCGCCCATGGGCCAGTTGGGCTGCCAGTTGGAGAAGGAGGTGCGGAAGATCCACTTCGAGCAGCGCTCCCGGCTGATGACGTCGGCGCCGGCGTTGGAGACGATGAGGATGGTCTTGGAGTTGTGGACCTTGTCCCGCATGCCCATGAGCACGCCGCTGTGCACGGGGCCCGTGAGGATGTCGACCTTGTCCGAGTCGATGAGCTTGTCCGCCTTGCGGATGCCAACCGGGGGCTTGGCCTCCGTGTCCTCCTTGATGAGCTCGATCTTCCGGCCCGCGACGGTCCAGCTCTCCCGGGCGAAGACCAGCTCCATCGCCTGCGTGATGCTCTCGCCCAGCACCGCGTACACCCCCGAGTAGGGCAGCAGGATGCCGACCTTGACGGGGCCGCCCTGGGCCTGGGCCCGGAGCACCCACGGTCCCGCTGCCGCGCCGGCGGCCGTCGTGGCGGCGGCTCCAAGAAAGGTCCTTCGCGTCATCCGATCCATGCGTGTGTCCTCCTCAATGTGTGCTGTGAGACGGTCTCGCCGGAGAGCATCGGAACGCCGCCTGCCCCCGGGGGCGATCAGGCCCCCCAAGCCTACACCGAACCCCCTGCTCCCATAAACCCCCATCTGCCCTGCATGAACCCGCGCTACCCGCTCGTCTGTCCCTCAGCGGATCCGCGCCTTGAGCGCGAAGCGCTGGAGCTTCCCCGTGGCGGTGCGCGGCAGCTCGGGGACGACCACGATCGTCCGCGGGCGCTGGTGGGGGGCCAGCGTGCCCTCCGCCAGCGCGTGGAGCTCGGCCACCAGCTCGTCGGCGGGCGTCGCCTCGTCCTTCGGCACGACGAAGGCGAAGCACTTGACGAGACCGCTCGCCTCCTCGCTCCCGACGACGCCCGCCTCGGCCACGCCGGGATGCGAGAGCAGCGCCGTCTCGACATCGGCCGGGGAGACCCACAAGCCGGCGACCTTGAAGAAGTCATCCTCGCGCCCGCAGTGGTAGTAGAAGCCGTCGGCGTCGCGGCGGTAGACGTCGCCCGTCCGGAACCACTCGCCGATGAAGGTGGCGCGCGTGCGCTCCAGCCGGTTCCAGTAGGCGGGGCTGGCCGACCCCGTCCTGACGTGCAGGATGCCCTCCTCGCCGTCCCCGACCTCGCGCCCGCCGGCGTCGAGCAGCCGGACATCGGTGCCGGGCACGGGGGGCCCCGTGGAGCCCGGGCGGCTCTGCCCCGGCCGGTTGGAGATGACCATGAACACCGTCTCCGTCGCCCCGATCCCGTCCAGGATCTC
>MGBV01000018.1:15018-15399 GCA_001788415.1 Candidatus Rokubacteria bacterium GWC2_70_16
CGAGACCGCGAAGCGCAACGAACTGAACGCCGCGGGCGGCGGATCGGCCCTGAGCATGCGCGCGAAGAAGGTGGGCACCGAGAAGAGGATCGTGGGCTCGAAGCGGCGCATGCTCTCGGCCACCGCGGCCGGATCGGGCCACGCGGGGTTGAGGAAGGTGCGGGCCCCGGCGAAGAAGGGGAGGAGGAAGGAGTTGCCGAGGGCGTAGGCGAAGAAGAGCCTCGAGGTGGCGAGAACCCGGTCCTCGGCCGTCACCCCGAGCACCTCCACGGCGTAGTGGTGGCAGGCGAGATGATCCCGGTGGAGGTGGATGGCCCCCTTGGGCACTCCCGTCGTGCCGGAGGTGTAGAGCCAGAAGGCCATGTCGTCCCCGCTCACCGG
>MGBV01000018.1:15413-17576 GCA_001788415.1 Candidatus Rokubacteria bacterium GWC2_70_16
CGGCGGAGGCCCTCTCGCAGAGCCGGTCCAGGCTCGGGAAGTCCCGGGAGGGCTCGGCGGTGACGACGGCGCGCAGGTGCGGCAAGCCCGCCAGCGCCGCCCGCAACCCCTCCGCCAGGGCGGCGTCGCAGACGAGGACCTTGGCGCGGCTGTCGCGGAGGATCGCGGCATAGTCCTCGGCTCTCAGGCGGGTGTTCAGCGGCACGGCGACGGCGCCGATCCGGAGGGCGCCGAAGAACGTGGCGACGAAGGGGAGCCCGTCGGCGAGGAGCATCGCCACGCGCTGCTCGGGCTCGACCCCCAGGCCGCGCAGCGCGTTCCCCGCCCGGCAGGAGGCGGCGAGGACCTCGGCATAGGTGTGGCTCCCGGTCGGGGTCACGATGGCGGTGCGCCCGCCCCGGCCCGCGGCGATGTGCGTGTCGAGATAGGCGACGATCGAGTTGGTCATGACCGCTCCACGCGGCGCAGCGGCTCCCCGATGGGGCGCAGGCTCAGGCTCTTATAGGCGGGGCCGCGCGGCTTGTCAAGGCGCGCCGCCTGTGGGAAGTTGCTCGGCGTGACGCGCGTGCGCCCGCTTCTCGAGGCCTTCGACGTCGGGCCGGGCCGCGTGCTCAGCCTGGCGGGCGCAGGCGGCAAGACCGCGCTCATGTACGCCCTGGCGCGCGCCCTGCTGGCCGAGGGGCGCCGCGTCCTCACGACCACCACCACCCGCATCTACCCTCCCGGGACGGACGAGAGCCCGGTCCTTCTCGTGCTGGAGGAGCACCCCGACGGCGAGCAGGCCATCGGGCCCCTCCTGGCCGAGCACGGGCACCTGACCGTCGCCCAGCGACGGAATCCGGACGGCAAGCTCGCGGGCATCCCCTGCGCCCTCGTGGGCGCCCTCGCCGCCGCGGGCGCGGCCGACGTGATCATCGTGGAGGCCGACGGCAGCGCCGGGCGGCCGCTGAAGGCGGCGCGCGAGGGCGAGCCGGCCTGGGCGCCCTCCTCCACCCACTGCGTGCTGGTGGTGGGGGCCGATGCCCTCGGCGCGCCGCTCGACGAGACCCATGTCTTCCGGTCGACGCTGGCCGCGGAGATCGCCGGTCTCCCCCTCGGCGCCCCCGTCACGGACGAGGCGGCGGTGCGGCTCCTCGTCGGCCCCCGGGGCCTGGCCAGGCTGGCGCCCCCGTCAAGCCGCCTCCTGGTCTTCGTCAACAAGGTCGAGTCGCCCGCGCAGGAGGCGCGCGCGCTGGGGCTGGCGCGGGCGCTCCTGCGCGCGGGAGCCCCCCGACTGGCCCGCGTCGTCGTCGGCAGCCTCCGGGAGCGCGGGGCCGGCTTCACGGTCGTCGAGCGTCCTTGACCAGCGCGCGGATGGCCGCGGGGATGCGAAGCCGCAGCAGCCCCAGCAACTCGTCGAGGTAGATGACCTCCATCCCCGCGTTCCTGAGCAGGCGCGCCACGGCCACGGCGCCAATCTCGTGGAAGCCGAAGCAGCGGCGTCATGACCACCCCCCACCTCGAGCGGCTCCACCCCGCAGGTGATCGCCCTCCACCTCGATCAGGTCGAGAGCGTGTGCTGAACCGGCTGGGAGCGAGGCTATCAGCAACGGGGTCCCGGGGGTCGGGTCCGCGGACGGCCGACTCCGGGCGCTCCCGCGCTGGATCAGGGTGCGCAGGCCCTCGTGGATGAGAGCGGTGCGCCTCGTCATGCCCGTGAGGGGCTGCGCCTCACCGAGCAGGTCGTCGTCGAGATTGAACGATGTCCCGCACGCGCTCTGCCGGCCGAGGCGATCATCGCGTCACGGCCCGCGTGGCCAGGGGATGCAGCACATCGATGGCCCAGCCCACATCCAGGCGCTCCCCCAGCCAGCGCGGGCATGCCGTCCGCGCGTGGAGCCTCAGCCCCTGCGCCTCGTGCCGCGCCCGGAGAGCGTGCACGGGATCGCCGGGCACTGCGGCCGGCGGCGGGACCTCGGGCAGGGGCCGGCCGTCCGGCCTTCGGAAGTGCAACGCGCCGTCGGGGCTGCGCTCGACCCGATAGCCCTCCTCGTGAACCGCGCGGTGGTGGTGGCGGCAGAGGAGCGCCAGGTTCGACAGCGTCGTCGGGCCCCCTTCTGCCCAGTGGCGCAGGTGATGCCCCTGGCCGAACGGGAGCTCGCAGCCCGGGAAGCGGCACCCCCG
>MGBV01000019.1:0-210 GCA_001788415.1 Candidatus Rokubacteria bacterium GWC2_70_16
ACTACATCGTGAGCAATGCCAGGATCGAGGCCACGGGCTTCCGGGCCGAGGTGTCGCTCGGGGCCGGCATCGCCGAGCTGATCAAGGGCTACCAGGTGGTGCGTCGCCAGGGCTACGCCAATGTCTGAGCGCGGGCGTCTGGACCTGGCGCTCGTCCAGCCCGGCAGCCGGATGGAGGTCTATCAGCGACTGGGCTCGACGCTGACGGCC
>MGBV01000019.1:261-2032 GCA_001788415.1 Candidatus Rokubacteria bacterium GWC2_70_16
CCCGCGGAGGTGGCGGAAAGGCTCGCCACCCTCGCGCCCCGGCTTGCCACCGTCGTGGTCTTCGGCCACCAGCCCTCGGCCTCCACCCAGACCATGCCGGCGGCCGGCGCCATCTGCGCGGCCGTCGCGCGCCGCGCCCCGGGCCTCCCGACGCTCCTCGTGGGCGGGCATGTCTCGGCGCTGCCCGAGCGCACGCTGAGAGAAGAGGCCTGCGACTTCGTCTGCCAGGGCGAAGGGCCGCACACGATCGTGGGGCTCATCGAGGCGCTGCGGGCAGGCGGCGCGGCTGGCTACGACCGGGTCCCGGGGCTCTGGTGGAGGGACGGGGCGGCCATCCAGTCCACGGCGCCGGCCCCGCTCATCGACGATCTCGACCGCGACCTGCCGCAGATGGCCTGGGACCTCCTGCCGGTGCCGAAGGACCGGGCCCACAACTGGCACTGCTTCGGCTTCCTCGACCGCCGCCAGCCCTATGCCTCGATCTACACGAGCCTCGGCTGCCCCTACAAGTGCAGCTTCTGCTGCATCAACTCGCCCTTCGGCAAGCCCGGCTACCGCTACCGCAGCGCCGACAGCGTCATCGAGGAGATCGACCTGCTGGTCCAGAAGCACGGCGTGCGGAACATCAAGATCCTGGACGAGATGTTCGTGCTCAACTACCGGCACGTGGAGAGCGTCTGCGACCGCATCATCGAGCGGGGGCACGATCTCAATATCTGGGCCTATGCCCGCGTGGACACCGTCAAGGAGCCCATCCTCGACCGGCTCAAGCGGGCGGGGATCAACTGGCTGGCGCTGGGGATCGAGTCCGGCAGCCAGCATGTCCGCGACGGGGCGCAGAAGACGTTCGGGCGTGCCGACATCGCCGCGACGGTGCGGGCCATCCAGGCGGCGGGGATCAACGTCATCGGCAACTACATCTTCGGCCTGCCCGACGACGATCACGACACCATGCAGGCCACGCTGGACCTGGCCTGCGAACTGCAGTGCGAGTTCGCCAACTTCTACTCGGCCATGGCCTATCCGGGCTCGCGGCTCTACGACATGGCGCTCGCGGAAGGGTGGCCGCTGCCCGCCGCCTGGAGCGGCTACTCGCAGCACGCGGTGGACACCCTCCCGCTGCCGACCCGGTTCCTCTCGGCGGCCGAGGTCCTGCGCTTCCGGGACCGCGCCTTCGAGATCTACTTCCACCGGCCCGAGTACCTGCAGATGGTGGGGCGGAAGTTCGGCCCCGAGACCGCCGCGCATGTGCGCGAGATGGCGAGCCATCGCCTCGAGCGCAAGCATGCGTAGCGGGGTGAGGAGGCGACCGCGATGATCATCAGCCGGACGCCGTTCCGGGTCTCGTTCTTCGGCGGGGGCACCGACTACCCGGTCTGGTTCCGCGAGCACGGCGGGGCGGTGCTGGCCACGACCATCAACAAGTACTGCTACATCTCCTGCCGCTACCTGCCGCCCTTCTTCAGCCACAGGAGCCGCGTCGTCTGGTCGCAGATCGAGCTGGTCCAGGGGCGGGAGGAGATCCAGCACCCCGTGGTGCGGGAGGCCCTGGGCGTCCTCGGCGTCACGGAGGGCATCGAGCTGCACCATCAGGGCGACCTGCCGGCGCGCACGGGCCTCGGCTCGAGCTCCGCCTTCACCGTGGGGGTCCTCAACGCGCTCTACGGCCTGCGCGGGGTCATGCCGGCCAAGGAGCAGCTGGCCCGCGAGGCCATCCTCATCGAGCAGGAGCGGCTGAAGGAACACGTGGGCTGCCAGGACCAGGTCATCG
>MGBV01000019.1:2065-3663 GCA_001788415.1 Candidatus Rokubacteria bacterium GWC2_70_16
GGGGCGAGTCCGGCTTCCGCCCCTCGCCCATCATGATCCCCTGGGAGCGGCTCAACGAGCTGCAGGACTGCCTGATGCTGTTCTTCACCGGGCTCTCGCGCACCGCCTCTGACATCGCCGCCACGCAGGTGAGCGCCTCCCCGCACAAGGCGCGCGAGCTGCGCGTGATGCACCAGATGGTGGACGAGGCCATCAACATCCTGAAGAGCCCGCAGGGCCTGGACGACTTCGGCAGGCTCCTCGACGAGAGCTGGCAGCTCAAGCGGAGCCTCACCGACCGGATCTCCACGCCCTACATCGACGAGCTCTACGAGCGGGCGCGGCGGGCCGGCTGCACGGGCGGCAAGCTCATCGGCGCCGGCGGCGGCGGGTTCCTCCTGCTCTTCGCCCCGCCCGCGGCGCAAGCCGGCGTCGCGGCGGCGCTCCCGGGGCTCCTCCGGGTGCCCTTCCGCTTCGAGTCCGTGGGCAGCCACGTGATCTTCTACGAGCGGCCGGACCTGCCGGCCGGCCGGACGTAGGGCGGGATGGCGAGGCGCCCGGGGCGGTCGTTCCGGCGGGTGCTGATCACCGGCATCGGCGGCTCCGGCGGCTCCTACCTCGCCGAGCACATCGTCGAGAGCCACCCGGAGGTCGAGGTGCACGGGCTCCGCCGCTGGCACAGCAGCACGCGGGACAACCTCGCTCGCATCGCGGGCCGGGTGACGGTGCACGAGGCGGACCTCCGCGACTTCGGCTCCACCCTGGCGGCGCTCCGCGAGGTCCAGCCCGACGCGATCTTCCACCTGGCGGCGCAGGCCAACGTACGGGCCTCCTTCGTGACGCCGGCGGCGGTGCTGGGCGACAACATCCTCGGCACGGCTCACCTCCTGGAGGCCGTGCGCCTCCTGGGGCTGGACCCGACGATCCAGCTCTGCAGCACCTCCGAGGTCTACGGGGTCGTGGACCCGGCGCGCGTGCCCATCGACGAGGAGACGCCGATGCGCCCGGCCAGCCCCTATGCCGTCTCCAAGGCGGCGCAGGACATGCTCGGCTGGAGCTACTTCCTGAGCTACGGCATGCGCATCGTCCGCACGCGGATGTTCACCTATCTCAATCCGCGACGCGGAGACCTCTTCGCCACGTCCTTCGCGCGCCAGGTGGCGCGCATCGAGCGGGGGCTCCAGGCCGAGCTCCTGCACGGCAACCTGGACTCCGTCCGCACCATGCTCGACGTGCGGGATGCCATGCGCGCGTACTGGGAGGCGCTCTGCCACTGCGAGCCGGGCGAGGCCTACAACATCGGCGGGGCGACCACCATGACGGTGGGGGAGGTCCTGGCCCGGCTCGTGGCGCTGGCGAGAGCGCCGATCCCCACGCGGCTCGACGAGCGCCTGCTGCGGCCGGCGGATGTGACGCTGCAGATCCCGAACGTGGACAAGTTCGTCAAGGCCACGGGCTGGCAGCCGCGTCACAGCTTCGAGGAGAGCCTGGCGCATCTGCTCGAGCACTCGCGGGCCGAGGTCGACTAGGGGTCAGGTCTTGCATTTCAACACGGTGTTGGATTTCAAGACCTGACCCCAAGGGCGTCTGGTCATCGTGTGCCGCTGGGGCTACGTGTT
>MGBV01000019.1:3735-6885 GCA_001788415.1 Candidatus Rokubacteria bacterium GWC2_70_16
CGGCGGCGCCGCGGTCGCTCCCGCCCCGCTCGTAGAGCTCGCCGATGATGACGTGGTAGGGCGCCTGGTGGACCGACAGGCGGAGCGTCTCCTCGTAATGCGCCGCCGCGGCGGCGATGCGCCCCTCGGCGGCATGGGCCCGGGCGAGATTGGCATGGGCGGCCCGGCTCTCCGGGTTGACGGCGACGGCGTGGCTCCACAAGGTCACCGAGTCGTGCCACACGGACGCCTGCTGCCAGGTCAGCGCGCCGAGCGCGGCGATCCACACGGCCAGCACCGCGCGGAGGACGCGCGCCCCCGCCCACCGTCGCGCGGCGGCGCCGCCGGCCAGCAGCGTGAAGCCCAGGCACGCCAGATAGCTGTAGCGGTCGGCGACGACCTGCGGTCCCCCTTGCACGAGCCGCAGCACGGGCAGCAGCATGACCACGTAGAGGCCCCAGGCGGCCGTCAGGGCCGGCCACCGCCGCCGGAGGGCGGCCGCCAGGACTATTCCCCCGATGACGAGGCCGAAGTGCAGCCAGGTGACGCCCACGGGGAGCTGGTAGAGGGGCGACAGGTCGAAGGGCAGGAGCGTCTTGAGCACGTAGAAGGCCAGTCCGTAGATGCCGATCAGCGCCCGGAACCCGACGGGGAGCTCCCGGAGGGACGGCGTATTGCCCAGTGGCGCCAGGGCGTGGAAGGCGACCAGCGCCGCGGCGGCGGCCAGGATCAGGAACGGCAGCTTCTCCATCCACACGCGGGGCTCCCGCCAGCCGCGGGCCCCGCCCAGTCGGCGGAGCGGATAGACGTCGAGCACGAGGAGGACGATGGGGAGCGTCAGCGTGCTGGCCTTGGCCAGGAGCGCGCCGGCAAAGAGCGCCACCGCCCCCCAGTACCAGCCGGCCCGCCGCCTCTCCTGATCCCCGACCGCCCTCAGGTAGGCGAGGGTGGCCGACAGGGCGAGCAGGCCCGAGAGCACGTCCCGGCGCTCGGTCACCCACGCCACCGACTCGGCGCGGAGCGGATGCGCGGCGAAGAGGAGTGCCGCGGCGGCGGCGCCGATCCGCAGATCCGCCTTGCCTGTCCCCGCGGGCAGGGCCAGGCGGAGCAGGCGGAGGGACAGGAAGTAGAAGAGGAGCGCCGCCCCCGCGTGGAGGAGGAGGCTCGTGAGGTGATAGCCGCGCGGATCCATGCCCCAGAGCGTGTAGTCGAGCCCCAGCGTCAGCCACGTGAGCGGCGTCCAGTGTCCCATGTGATACGCCGTGAGCATCCACTGGAGCTGTGTGGGACCGAGCCCCCGGTAGTGGAGGTTGCGGAGGAAGTTCTGATCGTCGTCCCAGTTGACGAAGCCCGCGCCGACCGCCGGGAGGAAGGCGGCCACCGTGACGAGCACCACGAGGGTGGGGGCGCACCCCCAAGCCAGGCGGCCGGCGCCGGGAATGCGGGGGCTCATCCGCGCGCCGGGGGGCACTGCCCGAGCTCGGCGGGCGCCACGCCGAGGGTCAGGGCGGCGCGCCGGCCGTTCCGGCACGCCTCGGGGTTGCCGGGCGCCACGCGCAGGGCCTGGAGGAAGGCCTCCAGCGCCTCGCCCGGGCGCCGGCGGAGGGCGAGGGTCACGCCCAGGTTGTTCCACGCCTCGGCGTGCCGCGGCAGGAGGGCCACGGCGGCGCGGTACTGCTCGCCCGCCTCGTCCAGCGCGCCGCGCTGCTGCAGCCTCCACGCGAGAGCGAAGGCGAGCCGGCCGCCGGCCTCGGGCAAGGCGATGGGGACCTCGGCGATGGCGGCGCGCAGCTCCCAGATCGCGGGCCGCGGGCCAATCACGAGCGGGAGCGCGGCCAGGAAGGCGCGCTCGGCCTCGGCGGCGGCGCCCTGGGCCGAGAGCGCCAGGCCGAGCCTGATCGCCGCCACCGCCTGCTCCGGATCGAGACCGAGCGCCTCGCGGAAGCGGCGCGCCGCCTCCGCGTGATCGCCGGCGCGCTGGTCGACGACGCCGATCTCGGTGACGAGCCGCGCCCGGAGCGCCGGGAGATCGCGGGGCACGCGCTCCAGCGAGCGGCTCCAGTGCTCGCGCGCCTCCCCGAGCCGCCGCTTCTCGAGGAGCGCCCAGCCGAGGTAGAAGATCGGGATGTCGCTGTCGGGGTCCACCGCGGCCGCGTGGCGCCACAGTGTCACCGAGTCCTGCCACACCGCGACCTGGCGCGTCGTGAGGGCGACGAGTCCGAGCAGCAGAAGGGCAGCGGCGGCTCCCACGGCGCGGGCCAGCGCCGGCGAGAGCGCCCCGGCGCGGCCGGCCTGCCAGCACCACGTCACGCCGGCGCCGACCAGGAGGGCCAGGGGAAGGCTCGCCAGGTAGGTGTAGCGATCGGCGGCGAGCTGCGGGCCGCTGTGGAAGAGGCCGAGGACGGGCAGCAGCAGCGCCACGTAGGAGACCCACGCGACCAGTCCCGCGGGCCAGCGGCGGCGCGCGAGGACGACGCCAGCCGTGAGCAGCATGACCGCGCCCGCCGGAACCAGGTAGGGCGCGCTCCAGGGCAGCACCGGGTGGAACAGCGTGTAGATCGGCGACAGCGGCCACGGCACGAGGGACTTCCAGAGGTAGAAGGCCAGGCCGTGACCTGCCAGCGCCAGCCGCTGGCCGAGATCGAGGCTCTCGCGCGAGGCCAGCAGGCGCTCGTTCCCCAGGATGCCGAGAGTGACCGCGCTGATCCCGGCGGCGAGAGCGAGGAAGGGGAGCTTCTCCGCCGCGAGAGCCGCGAGGCGCGGCGCCCGCGCCCCGGGCGGCGCGGCGGCGCGGCGGAGCGGGAAGAGGTCCAGCGCCAGCAGCCCCACCGGCAGCCCCACCGCGATGGACTTCGAGAGGAGAGCCAGCGCGAAGCAGCCAACCGCCGCCCAGTACCAGCCGCGGTGGAGCCTTCCCCCGGCCCCCTGGCGCCAGGCGCGGAGATAGGCGGAGACCGTCAGGAGCCCCAGGAGCCCGACCACCACGTCGCGCCGCTCGGTGGCCCAGGCCACGGACTCGACGCGCAACGGGTGGAGCGAGAAGAACAGCGCCGCGACCACGGCCCCCCAGCTCACCGCCCCAGGGGGTGCGGCCAGGCCGGTGGCGAGAAGCCGCCGCGCCAGCAGGTAGAAGAGCGTCGCGTTCAGCGCGTGGAGCACGAGGGAGGTGAG
>MGBV01000019.1:6907-11846 GCA_001788415.1 Candidatus Rokubacteria bacterium GWC2_70_16
CCCCACAGCACATGGTCCAGGCCCAGCGTGAGCCACGTCACGGGGATGTACAGGCCCGAGTGGGTCGCCGTGAACATCCAGCGGATCTGCGTCCAGCCGAGCCCGCGGTAATGCGGGTTGAAGAGGAAGTTCTCGTCGTCGTCCCAGTTGACGAACTCCCCCTGGAGCGACGGGAGAAAGGTCAGGACCGTCAGCGCCGCCACCAGCGCTCCCGGCAGCCAGCGGGCCCAGACGCCCCTCGCCCTCATGCGTCCATATTACTTTTGTTGACCGTCTCCCGGGCCAGGGTTAGGATGCGAAAAACCTGACCGGCGGGCGGCTCGGCCCGGCGAGGAGCAGCCATGAGCGCGGGGAAAGTGCTGGTAGTGGATGACGAGCTGGAGGTCCGGCAGGTGCTCGAGGAGTTCCTCGCGGCCAAGGGGTACGAGGTGTACGCGGCGGAGAGCGGACCCGAGGCGCTCAACACGCTCGACACCTTCAAGCCCGACGTCGTGCTCCTCGACGTGTCCATGCCGGAGATGGACGGGGTGGAGACGCTCAAGCGCCTCGTCGCGCTCAGGCCGAGGCTGCCGGTGATCATGGTCACCGCCAACGCCGACATCGGCGTCACCTCCAAGCTCCTCGCGCTCGGCGCCGCCGACTACATCCCGAAGCCCTTCGACCTCGAGTACCTCGACCAGGCGGTGACCATCCAGGTCTCCGCCGCCCACGATTCCTAGTGGGATGCGGAAGAACCCTGCAGGCTGCTAGCCTTTCGGTGCGCCGTCCCCCCCGTCTCGTCGTCCTCCTCGCGGGGCTCGCCATGGCCGGCTGTCTCGCCGGGCTCGGGAGCCAGGTCCAGCGCGCCACCGACGGCCCGACGGCCGAAGAGATCCACATGGTCCGGTTCGCCCGCGGGTACGGGCGGCTGCCGACCTTCGACGAGTCGCAGAAGTTCCGCAGCGAGCTGGACGAGCGGGTGGCCGATTACCTGAACCGGCACGCCGGGCTGGGCACCTCCCCGCGCGCCAGCCAGTTCCGCTTCCACCGGCGCGTCTCCGTGGGCATGACGAAGGAAGAGGTCACGCTGCTGGCGGGGCCGCCCGATGGCACCACCCGGGACGAGCCTGTCATGAAGGCCGCGGCCAAGGAGTTCTGGCCGGCCATCCAGCCCCGCGCGCAGGAGATGTGGATCTATCCCGGCGGCTGGCAGCTCTACTTCGACGGTGATCGGCTGGCGGACGTCACGGTGGCCGGCAAGCCCCCGCTCGAGTAGCCGGAAGGCTCGCGCTCCCCCAGCACCGTGTAGATCTTCACGGGCACCTCCTTGCCCTTCACGGTGACCTCCCCGAGGTAGCGCGTGTCGAAGAGGTCCTTGACCTCGCGGTAGGTCGCCTCGCTGATGACGATGGGCACGTCGAAGTCCTTGGTCACCCCCTCCAGCCGCGAGCCCAGGTTGATGGTGTCGCCGATGGCCGTGTACTCGAGGCGCTGCTCGGAGCCCAGCGTGCCGACCACGGCCTCGCCGGTGTTGATCCCGACACCGCAGCGGAGACTGCCGCCGTGCTTGGCGGTGAAGGCCGCGGCCAGCGGGCCGAGGCGGCGCTGGAACTCCAGCCCCGTGCGCACGGCCTGCGCGGCGTGGTCCGGGGCCTCGAAGGGCACGTTGTAGAGCGCCATGATGGCATCTCCGATGTACTTGTCCACGGTGCCGCCGTACAGGAACACGGCATCCGTCATGACGGTCAGGTACTCGCGGAGGAAGGTGACCACGGCCTCCGGGGGCAGCCGCTCGGAGAGCGCGGTGAAGCCGCGGATGTCGGAGAAGAGCACGGTCACGAGCCGCCGGGCCGAGCCCAGGGCGTCGTCTCCGTCCTGGGAGCGCACGATCTCGCGCACCACGTCCGGCGAGAAGAAGCGCGACAGGCGCCGCTTCTCGCGCTGCTCCCGGACGAAGTTCCTCGCCTCGGTGCCGAGGTACCCCAGCGCCAGCGCCAGCGGCACTGGCACCACGTCCGCCCAGTAGCGCTCGAGCACGAAGGCCCCGTGGCAGGCGGCCAGGTAGCCCGCCAGCGTGCCGCCCACGACGGCCGCCGCCGCCAGGGGGCGCATCGTCCCCGCCGCCCACACCGCCAGCGCCCCGGCCAGCACCGCCACGGTGCCGGCGATCCCGGGGAGCGCGCGGCGGATGGGGATTCCCTGCAGCAGGGTCTCGAGCATGTTGGCGTGGATCTCCACGCCGGGCATGTTGCCCGCGGTGGCGAAGGGCGTGGGGAAGACGTCGTGCTGGATGACCGAGGTGGCGCCGACGAGCACGATCTTGCCCGCGAAGGCCTCGGGGGGGACCTCGCCGGAGACGACGCGGTGGTACGGCACGGTGGGGAAGGTCCGCGGGGCGCCGCGGAAGTTGATGAGGACCGGGCTCCTCCGCGGCAGCCGCGCCGAGGGCAAGCCGGCCTTCTCGGCCAGGCGGAAGAGCAGGAGATCGAAGCCCTCGATCTGCCGGTCCTGGAAGGACCGTGTCAGCGAGCCCCGGCGGACGAAGGCATCGGCGTCGCTGTCGAAGTTCACGAAGCCGTATCCCGCCGCGCCGTCCCGGATCGGGCGGATGGGTGGGTTCAGGTCCTCCTTCACGAAGCCCGTCTCCTGGACGGCGGTGAGCGCCGCCCCGAGCACGACATTGCCGGCCCGCGCGATGGCCCGCGCCAGCGCCTCGTCGTCCTCGGGACCCCGCGAGGAGGGCTCCGCGAACACGATGTCGAGCCCGACGGCGGCGGGGCGGGCCGGACTCAGCCGATCCAGGAGCTCTGCGTGCAGCGCCCGCGGCCAGGGCCAGGCCAGGTTCAGCTCGTCGAAGGAGTCCTCGTCGATGCTGACGATCACGATGGGGGAGGCAGGCTGGCGGGCCCCGCGGATGGCGAACTGGCCGTCGAGGGCCTTGAGCTCGGCGACCTCGAAGAAGCCGCCGGGATCGACCCAGGAGGCCAGCGCCACGCCGAGCCCGACGAGGGCGCCAGCCAGCAGGAGGCGCGCGGAGGGACCGAGAAATCTCACCGGCATCAGCCTAGCACGCGGCCGAGAGGCAGCCCAGGGGGCCCCCGGACACCCCACCCCCGGGGCCGGCGCTCGCCGAATTTGGCCCCGGGGGCCCAGGGGCGGTACAGTGGGCGCACGCGGCAGCCTCGCGTCGGGGGGAAGCCCATGGGGTTTCGGAGCTTGGTCCGGTGGATCGTCGGCCTGTCAGTCCTGGCCTGGGCAGGGTACACGGCGGTCAGCGCGACATCCAGCTACCTCGCGACCCAGGGGATGGTGGACCAGGTGCTGCAGGAGGCCAGCGCGAAGGTGAAGACGGCCGCCTCCACGGGGAGCCAGCCCTCATTCGAAGATCTCGCGGCCGATGTCCGCGTCACGCTCCTGATCCGCGCCCGCCGCTACGGCATCTCCCTCGACGAGCGGGGCCTCGGCGTCCTGCCCGCCAATGGGGGGCTCACGGTCAAGCTCAAGTGGTCGCACCCCGCCGTCACCTATCGCGGAGACCCTATCGTGGTCGTTCCGATGACCATGGAGCGGTCCGTCTCCGGCCCCTGAGGGGCCCGCCGCCAGGCCCCCCCGCCTGTCCGGCTCCTCGCCCGGGCCCTCCACCCGCGCGGTGTGACCGTCGGGCGGCTTTACAAAGACAGGGGGGCCCGAAGTCGCCCTCTGGGCGAAATGCTTGCGCTGCTCTATAACTTCCTGAGTTTAATCGCCTATTGAGGTGACCGAATAATCGGCACGCTGCTTGCTTTTGGATCTGGCCGAGCAGTGCCGGTCCTGGCAGGCCGAGGGCCGCACAATCCGACGGCGCATTAAGAGGGAGGACCTGTCCCGATGAGAAGCATAGTGAGGCCGCAATCGAGCAGCACCAGCGCTGGAAGAGCCGCTCCTCTCTGGGCGGCCGTCGCTCTGGCCCTGTCGGCCCTCCTCCTGCCGGGGAGTCCCGCCATGGCCATCCCCTATGTCCTGACCAATGGCCCGGGAGACGGGAGCGTCTCGGTGGGGGTGGATGGCTACGGGGCATTCGGCTCTGCCGTCGGCTCGGATTCGAGCAACGCGGTCTTTGATCCCATTCCTCCCGACCTGCGCTCCGCGGTCGGAACCACCTTCGAGTCAGGCGTGGCCATCAGGTTCGGCGGGGTGGGGGGCCGCAGCTTCCTCACCTCAGGTCTCATTGGGAGCAGCGGCGGGCTCATCAACCCCGCCGTGTCGGGGACTTCCATCTCGGGGAGCAGCGCCTTCATCTCCGGCGGGCTCAGCGTGAGCCTGCTCCAGACCCTGAGCCCGATCTTCTCCGGCTCCACGCAGATCGGGAGCGAGCTGACGCAGACCTACACCATGACCAACACGTCCCCGGCCACCCTCGCCTTCGAGATGATCCGCTATCTCGACGGCGATCTCGGGGCATCTCTCGGCGACGACGGGGGCGGCAAGCTCGGGGCCATGCTCTTCGAGACCGAGACCGCGACGGGCACCACGACCTCGGCCGTCTTCGTCGCCATCACGGGCGAGGGCGGGACAGTCCCCTCCTCGGGCCGCTACGAGGTGGACAGCTTCTCCGGGCTCAGGAGCCGCATCATCGCCGGCACGGCCCTGGACGACACGGTGACGGGTGACGGGCTGGACCCGGACGAGTTCATCGATGCCCTCTCGGGCTACGACGTGACCCTGGCCCTGATGAACCTCTTCACCCTGGCGCCCGGGGCCACAGGCGTCTACATCACCAGGACCTCGCTGGCCAGCGCGCCGCCCAGCGTGGTGGCCGGGGTGCCAGAGCCTGCCTCGCTCCTCCTCCTGGGCCTCGGGCTTGGCCTCCTGGGGGTGGCCTCGAGAGTGAGCCGACGGCCATAACGGACTCCTGACCCCAGGAGCACCGACGGGCACCGGGTAGTTCCGGTGCCCGTCTTGCTTTCCACCCCTCGACCCG
>MGBV01000020.1 GCA_001788415.1 Candidatus Rokubacteria bacterium GWC2_70_16
TAACCCTCGTTTGGCCTACCAATATGAGATGGGTGTCCTATGGCTCGCTCGACGAGGAGGGTGAATGGTGCTGGTAGCACGACAGTAGCGAGCGGAGGGAGGTGAAACCGATGCTCGGCTCCAGCGTGCCCCTCATCATCATTCTCGCGCTGGCCACGGCCGGGGTGCTGGCCCTCGTGGTGGCATTCGGCGGCATGCCCGGTGTCACCCGCGCCGCGACCCGTGGCTTCTGGTGCCCCGTCCAGGGCCGGAACGTCACCGCGGACTTCGACGAGGCAGCCTGGGACGGCAAGCTCGTCTCGGTGCGCAGCTGCAGCGCCTTCATGCCGGCGACGGCCATCGGCTGCGACAAGGCGTGCTTGCGGATGAAGCGGCTCCAGGCCATGAGGCGGACGGCCCTGCCCGCGTGAAGACGTGATCCCGGCGGCGGGCCCCCCCGCGCCCGCCGCCCGGCTCGCTCACGCTCGCCCCATCTCCATATCCGCTTGCCTGCCATGGCCATCGACCTCGAGCGCGCGCGGCGGGAGACACCCGGCTGCGCGCATGTGCTCCACTTCAACAACGCGGGCGCAGCCCTGCCGCCTCGCCCTGTGGTTGACGCGATGCTGGGCCACCTGGAGCTCGAGGCGCGAATCGGCGGCTACGAGGCTGCCGCCAGGGCGCAGGCCGGCGTGGAGCGCGTCTACGACGCCGCCGCGGCGCTGCTGGGCTGCCACCGCGACGAGATCGCGGTGGTGGAGAACGCCACGCGCGCCTGGGACATGGCCTTCTATTCGCTGCCCCTCGGGCCCGGAGACCGGATCCTCACCGCCATGGCCGAGTACGCGAGCAACTACATCGCCTATCTCCAGGTGGCGACGCGCACGGGCGCCGTGGTGGAGGTGATTCCGAGCGACGAGAGCGGGCAGCTCTCGGTGGACGCCCTGAGCGCCGCCATCGACGACAGGGTCAGGCTCATCTCGATCACCCATGTGCCGACCAACGGCGGCCTCGTCAATCCCGCCGCGGCGGTGGGGCGCATCGCGCGGGCCGCGGGCATCCCGTATCTTCTCGACGCCTGCCAGTCGGTGGGGCAGATGCCGGTGGACGTGGGCGCCATCGGCTGCGACATGCTCTCGGCCACGGGGCGGAAGTATCTCCGCGGGCCGCGCGGCACCGGCTTCCTCTACGTGCGCCGCGACCTGATCGAGCGGCTCGAGCCGCCCTTCCTCGACCTGCACGCGGCCACCTGGGTGGCGCGGGACCGCTACGAGATCCGCGGCGACGCGCGGCGGTTCGAGAACTGGGAGACCAACTACGCCGGGAAGGTGGGGCTGAGTGTGGCCCTCGACTATGCCCTGGGCTGGGGGCTCGAGGCGATCCGCGATCGGGTGTACGCCCTTGCCGCGGCGCTCAGGGAGCGGCTCGCCGCCCTGCCCGGCATCAGCGTGCACGACCTCGGCGCCGAGCGCTGCGGCATCGTCACCTTCCGGGCCTCCCGCCGGCCGGCCGCCGAGATCCAGGCGGCGCTGGGCGCCCAGGCCATCAACGTCTCGACGACCTCGGTGCTCGGCACTCGCCTGGACATGGAGCAGCGCGGGCTCGACCGGCTGGTCCGCGCCTCCGTGCACTACTACAACAGCGAGGACGAGGTGGAGCGCTTCATCCGCGCCGTCGCCGCCCTCCGCTGACCGGCCGGGCCGCCGGCTGCCCCGGACGGATCACGGTATAATCGCTTCCGCGAACGAGCCCGACCGCCCATCGCGGGCGGCGCGCACATCCGCCAGGGAAGGAGCCCACCGATGCGAAACCGCCTCGCTGTCGCGGCCGCGGCCGGCCTCATCCTCGCCTCAGCCGTCGCCGGGCTGAGCCAGCCCTTGCCATCGCTCAAGATCCTCGTGCCGGCCAATCCGGGAGGAGGCTGGGACCAGACCAGCCGCGCGATCGAGCAGGCGCTCCGCGCCGAGAAGCTCGTGAGCGGGTCCATCCGCCTCACGAACCGCGGCGGCGCCGGAGGGACCATCGGGCTCGCCGAGTACGCCAAGGCCAGGGGCGAGGGCGGCTCGCTCATGACCATGGGCTTGGTGATGGTGGGCGCGATCCTCACCAACAAGTCGCCAGTGACCCTGGATGCGGTGACGCCCATCGCGCGGCTCACCTCGGAGTACGAGGTGATCGCCGTTCCCGCTTCCTCGAGGATGCAGACGCTCAAGGACTTCACCGACGCCCTCCGGAAGGACCCGGGGGCCGTGGCCATCGCGGGCGGCTCGCGAGGCGGCACGGATCACATCCTGGGGGCCCTCATCGCCGAGGCGGTGGGCGTGCCCGGCGCCAAGGTGAACTACGTGGCCTACGCCGGCGGCGGCGAGGCCGTGGCCTCCCTGCTCGGCGCCCAGGTAGCGGCCGGCATCAGCGGCTACGGCGAGTTCCAGGCCCACATCGAGTCGGGCAAGCTGCGGGCGCTGGCCGTCTCCTCGCCCGCGCGGCTGGCGGGGATCAACGTGCCGACGCTCAGGGAGCAGGGGATCAACGTGGAGTTCGGGAACTGGCGCGGGGTGGTGGCCCCCGAGGGGATCAGCGCGGCCGACAGGAAGGCGTTGCTGGACACGGTGGAGCGCATGGTCAGGTCCGCCGCGTGGAGGGACGTGCTCAAGAAGCAGAACTGGGAGGATGCCTACCTGGCCGGGGACGCCTACGCTGCCTTCATCAAGGCGGAGAACGCGCGCATCGCCACGGTCCTCCAGGGCGTCGGCCTGCTGAAGTGACGGGACGCGGCGGCCCGCTGGCGCTGGCCGGCGGCGTGACGGCCCTCGGGCTCTTCTTCCTGCTGGGCGCCTCCGGCATCCGCGGCGAGGCGGCCTACGCGGGAGTGGGCCCGCGAGCCTTCCCCATCGCCATCGGGGGGGGCCTCGCCCTCCTCGGCGCGGCGCTGGCCGTGGCCGTCCTGCGAGGGATGGAGTTCAGGCCCGAGGCCGGCGAGGACGTGGATCCCGAGGCGCCCGTGGATCACCGCGCGGCGGGAGGGATCGTCGCGGGGCTGGCCCTGGCGGCCGTCCTGGTGGAGCCGCTGGGATTCCCGCTGGTCGCCGCACTCCTCTTCGTCCTCACGGCGCGCGGCTTCGGCTCGCGCCGCCTGGCGCGCGACGCCGCCATCGGGCTCGTCCTCTCCGCGGCCGCCTTCATCGTGTTCGCCCGGGGGCTCGGGGTCTCCCTGCCGGGCGGCCCACTGGAACGGCTGTTCTAGCCAGTGGAGACTCTGGCGGCCCTCGCCCACGGCTTCGGCGTCGCGCTCCTGCCCGTCAACCTCCTCTTCGCCTTCGTCGGCGCCGCCCTCGGCACGGCGGTGGGCGTGCTGCCCGGCATCGGCCCCGCGCTCACGGTGGCGCTGCTGCTGCCCGCGACCTACCAGCTCACCCCGACGGGGAGCTTCATCATGTTCGCCGGCATCTACTACGGCGCCATGTACGGGGGCTCCACGACCTCCATCCTCATCAACACGCCGGGGGAGTCGGCCTCCATCATCACGGCGCTCGAGGGCCACCGGATGGCCCAGCGCGGGCGCGGCGCGGCGGCGCTGGCCACGGCAGCCATCGGCTCCTTCGTGGCGGGGACGCTCGGCACGCTCGGCCTCACCTTCCTGGCGCCCGTGCTCGTGGGCCTGGCGCTCCGCTTCGGCCCTGCCGAGTACTTCTGCCTCATGGTCCTGGCCTTCACGACGGTGTCCGCGGTGCTGGGGGAGTCGCGGCTCCGCGGGGCCATCAGCCTCTTCGTCGGGCTGGGGCTGGGCCTCGTCGGCATCGACACCCAGACCGGCCAGGCGCGCTTCACCCTCGGCATCCCGGCGCTGCTGGACGGCGTAGGAGTCGTCCTCGTGGTCGTGGGGCTCTTCGCGGTGGGCGAGACCCTCTATGTGGCGACGCGGCTCAGGCGGGGCGGCAGCGAGATCATCCCGATCGCGGGCTCGGTCTGGATGACCCGCGAGGAGTGGCGGCGGTCGTGGAAGCCGTGGCTGCGCGGCACGCTGCTCGGCTTCCCCATCGGGGCGCTGCCGGCCGGCGGTGCCGAGATCCCGACCTTCCTCTCCTACCTCGCCGAGAAGCGTCTTGCCGAGAAGCCCGAGGAGTTCGGCCGCGGCGCCATCGAGGGGGTAGCCGGCCCCGAGGCCGCCAACAACGCCTCGGCCGCCGGCGTGTTGGCGCCGCTGCTCACCCTCGGGCTGCCCACCTCGGCCACTGCCGCCATTCTCCTGGCGGCCTTCCAGGGCTACGGGCTGCAGCCCGGACCGCTCCTCTTCCAGAACAACCCTGACCTCGTCTGGGGGCTCATCGCGAGCCTCTACATCGGCAACCTGATGCTGTTGGTGCTGAACCTGCCGCTGGCACCCATCTGGGTGCGGTTGCTCATGATCCCGAGGCAGCTGCTCTACGGGGGGATCCTGGTCTTCGCGCTGCTCGGCGCCTATTCGGTCAACAGCTCGACGGCCGACGTCGTGATCCTGCTCGTGATCGGCCTGGCCGGCTACCTCATGCGCGTCTACCATTTCCCCACGGCGCCGGTGCTGGTGGGGATGATCCTCGGGCCTCTCTCGGAGCAGCAGCTCCGCCGCGCGCTTGCCATCAGTCAGGGCGACCCGACCGTCCTCGTCACGCGGCCCATCGCGGCCGCGCTGCTCGTCGTGGCCGCGGCGATCCTGCTGGTGCCCGCCTTGACCCGGCTCTTCCGCTCTCGCTGACGGACCGGCCGGAACGCGGCGGCCGCGGCGGGCTACCGGTCGGGGCCGAGCTGGGGGCGGGCCGGGGCGCGCGGGTCGGGGTTGTCGAGGACCTCGCGGGCGCGCGCCTCCCGGTACTGGCGTAGCGCCTCGCGATACGTCGGGTGCTTGTTGGCGAGGATGGCGACGGCCAGGAGGGCCGCGTTGACGGCCCCGGCCCTGCCGATGGCGAGCGTGCCCACGGGGATGCCCGCCGGCATCTGGACGGTGGAGAGGAGCGAGTCCAGCCCCTTGAGCGCTCTCGACTCGATGGGGATGCCGAGGACGGGCAGCGTGGTCTTGGCCGCGGTGACCCCCGCCAGGTGCGCCGCGCCCCCCGCCGCCGCGATGATGACCTCCAGCCCCCGGCGCTCCGCCGACTGCGCGTACTCGAAGAGCGCGTCAGGGGTACGATGGGCCGAGAGCACCCGCACCTCGAAGGGCACGGCGAGGGCGTCGAGGGTGTCGGCGGCATGCACCGCCGTCCCCCAGTCCGACCTGGAGCCCATGATGAGGCCCACGAGAGGCTGCATGGCCCAGGATTGTAGCAGGCCCGGCCGCGCCGCTCACGCGGACTTGCCGCCTGCCGGGCGGGGCTGGCGGCTCAACCGCCCCAGCCGCCCGAGCGGGCGGTCCCGCTGGAGGAACTCGAGGAAGGCCCGGGCCGACGGGCCGAGGGCCCGCGCCTCGTGGCGGATCACGTGGAAGTGGCGCTCGATGGGCAGCCCCCGTAGCCCGAGCGCCCGGAGCTGACCGCTCGCCACCTCGTTGCGGACGGCGTGCTGCGACACCAGCGCCACGCCCAGCCCCGCCCGCACCCCCTGCTTGATGGCCTCCGTGTGCCCGAGCTCCAGACAGGCCGTCAGCCGGATGCCCGCGCGCTCGAGCGCCGCCTCCGCCACCCGGCGCGTCGCCGAGCCTTCCTCGCGGGTGAGGAGGCACTCCTCCTTGAGTTGCTCCGGCGCGACCGTGCGCCTGCCCGCCCAGCGATGGCGTGGAGGCACGATCAGCACGATGCGGTCCACGAGGCTGGCCTCCACGCACGTCTCCTTGAAGTCCGCCAGGTGGCCGCCCACCATCCCGAGATCCACCTCGCCCGCCCGCACGCGCTCCTCGATCTCGCGGGTGTTGGCGATGCGGAGCGCCACGTCGATCTTCGGGTGGCGGGCCTTGAAGCGGCCGAGGAGCCACGGCAGCAGGTAGAGGCCGGGCGTGGTGCTCCCGCCGAGAACGAGCATGCCGCGCTCCAGGCCCCGCAGCTCGCCGAGCGCCTGCTGGGCCCCCTGCACCATGGCGAAGATGCGCTGGGCGTGCTCCTCCAGGAGCCGTCCCGCCTCGGTCAGGCGGGTGGTCCGGCCGAGACGGTCGAAGAGCGGCAGGGCGACTTCCTGCTCCAGGTCCTTGATCTGCTGGGACAGCGCCGGCTGGCTGAGCGCCAGGGTCGCGGCCGCCTTGCGGAAGCTGCGGGCGCGCGCCACGGCGAGGAAGCTCTCGAGCTGCCGCAGTGTCATGGGCCGACTGATAGCACGCGGGCGGCGGCGCGGGCAATCGCTCCGTTCATCGTCCCTACTGCATGGTATACTCCCGTCGGTTCTCGACCGCTCGAGGAGGAGTCGTCCGTGACCGGGTATCTGCCCGTGGTCATCTTCCTGGCCCTGATCGTCGGCTTCGGCGTGGTGTCCCTGCTGGCAGCGCGCCTCCTGCGCCCGTCCCGCCCCTATCCTTCCAAGCTCGACAGCTACGAGTGCGGCGCCGAGACCATCGGCGAGGCATGGGTGCAGTTCCCGGTGGGCTTCTACCTGGTGGCCCTGATCTTCATCGTGTTCGACGTCCTCGCGGTCTTCCTCTTCCCCTGGGCTCTCTCGCTGCGGGAATTCGGCCTCTGGGCCGTGGGCAGCATGGCCGTCTTCCTCGCGATCCTCCTGATGGGCTGGCTCTACGCCTACCGGGAGGGGATCCTCGAATGGAAGTGAAGGCGCCCGTCCCCCGGATCCCGCCTCTGGTCTGGACCGAGTTCAAGGACCTGCAGGAGTGGGAGAAGTACCACCAGGAGCGCCCGGAGGGGGACCAGTACTCGAGCCTGCTCGAGTCGGTGGCGGCGGGGCTGCACCACGTCCCCGGCGGCTTCGTCCTCACCACCGTGGCGGACAGCTTCCTCAACTGGGCGCGGAAGTCCTCCGTCTGGCCCGTGACCTTCGGGCTGGCCTGCTGCGCCATCGAGATGATGGCGACATTCGCCTCGCGCTTCGACGTGGAAAGGCTCGGCATGGTCCCGTGGGCCTCGCCGCGCCACTCCGACCTCATGATCATCTCGGGCACGGTCACCATCAAGATGGCGCCCATGCTCAAGCGTATCTACGACCAGATGCCCGATCCCAAGTGGGCGGTGTCCATGGGCTCCTGCGCCAACTCGGGCGGCCCCTTCCGCCACGGCTACCACGTCGTGAAGGGCGTGGACCGGGTGATCCCCGTGGACGTCTATGTCCCGGGCTGCCCGCCGCCCCCGGAATCGCTGCTCAACGGCCTGCTGCTGCTCCAGGAGCAGATCCAGCACTTCAAGCAGACGGGCCGGCGCGCCGCTCCCACCGCCAAGACCGACTAGCCCCTTGACCCCCGCCCAGGCCCGGATGCTCATCCAGGAACGGCTCGGCGCGCCCGCGGGCGGCGCGGAGGGCGCGGTCGTGGTCACCGTGCCCGTCGCGCAGTGGCAGGACGTCGCCGGCTTCGCCCGGGAGGCGCTGGGCTGCCGCTACCTGAGCTTCCTCACCGCCGTGGACTGGAAGGAGGAGGGGCTCGAGGTCGTGGCGCGGATCGAGAACCTGGACGACAACTTCTCGCTGACCCTGAAGGCGCGGCTCGGCCCGGACCAGACGCGCTGCCCGTCGCTCGTCGCCGTCTACCGCGGCGCCGACTGGATGGAGCGCGAGTGCTACGACATGTTCGGGATCCGCTTCGACGGGCACCCGGACCTGCGGCGGATCCTCCTCCCGCAGGACTGGGACGGCCACCCGCTGCTGAAGTCCTACGCGCTCGACACGCCGCACCCGCCATACCGCTAACCCGGGGAGGCCCTCGATGATCTACGAGCTCAGGACGTACACGCTGGTTCCTGGGACGCAAGTCCCGTACCTGAAGCTGTCGGGCGAGGTCGGCCGCCAGATCCGCGGCGACAAGTACGGCAAGCTGGAAGGGTTCTGGTCCACGGAGTTCGGCACGCTCAACCAGCTCGTCCACCTCTGGAGCTTCGCCGATCTCGGCGAACGCCAGCGCCTCCGGGCGGCGCTCGCCCAGGACCGGGCGTGGACCCAGGAGTACATCCCGCAGATCCGCCCGATGATGCTCGCCCAGGAGAACAAGATCCTCTCCGCCGTCCTGCCGGTGGTCCCGCCGGCGCACGCCGGGCACGTGTACGAGCTGCGCTGGTACCGCTTCCACGTGGGACGGGTGGGCGAGTGGCTCGAGCAGTTCAAGGCGGTGATGCCGGTGCGCGAGAAGCTCATGCACCGGGTGGGGCTGTGGCAGACGGAGATCGCCCAGCTCAACGAGGTGGTCCACATGTGGGCCTTCCACGACCTCAACGAGCGCGCGGCCAAGCGGGCGGAGCTGGCGCGGGAGCCCGAGTGGCAGGCCTTCCTCGCCAAGGGCTCGCCGTGCCTGGCGCACATGCAGGCCATCGTGCTCACCCCCACGCCCTTCTCGCCCATGCGGTGAGGGGAGCGAGCCCGGACCGAGGGAGCACAGGAGCACCGAGGTAGGGATGGCGGATCCCGAAGCGCGCAAGGTCATCGAGATGGGGTACGGCGGGGCCGAGCGCCTCACGATGAACATGGGGCCGCAGCACCCCTCCGCCCACGGCGTGTTCCGGGCCATCCTGACGCTCCAGGGCGAGACCGTGCTCGGCATGGACGCCGTGATCGGCTACCTCCACCGTTGCCACGAGAAGCTCGGGGAGGCGCTGGCCTACACCCAGTACCCCACCATCGCCTCCAAGACCGACTACGTGGCGGCCATGACCAGCGAGCTGGCCTACGTGCGCGCCGCGGAGATCCTCGGCAAGATCGAGGTGCCGCGGCGCGCCCAGTACCTGCGTGTCCTGGTGGCGGAGCTGCAGCGCATCGCCTCGCACTGCGTCTGGCTCGGCACCTGGTGCATGGACATGGGCGGCGCCCTCGGCGGCGGCGCCACCGTCTTCCTCTACTGCATCCGCGAGCGGGAGTACGTGCTCGACCTCTTCGAGGCGCTGGTGGGCGCACGCCTTCTCTACGGCTTCCACCAGGTGGGCGGCGTGCGCTACGACCTGCCGGCCGGCTGGGCGCAGAAGTGCCGCGAGACCGTGGACTTCATCGACCGGCGCATCGACGAGTGGGAGGCCATGCTCGAGGACAACGACTTCTTCCTCGCGCGCGCGCGGGGGGTCGGCGTGATCTCGCGCGCGCTGGCGGAGGAGGTGGGCATCTCCGGGCCCCTCATCCGGGGCTCGGGCGTCGGCTACGACATCCGGCGGGCCGAGCCCTACTCCTCCTACGAGGACTTCGACTTCAAGGTGCCCGTGGAGACGGCGGGTGACTGCTACGCGCGCTACCGGGTGCGGATGGTGGAGTTCCGCGAGTCCAGCAAGATCGTGCGGCAGGTGCTGGACGGGCTCCCCGAGGGGCCCATCTCCTCGCGGCCCGGCGTGAAGTCCGTGGGGCAGGTGCGCATCCCCAAGGGCGAGGGGTACGCGCGCGTCGAGGGGCCCCGCGGGGAGGTGGGCTGCTACCTGGTGGCCGACGGCAGCGCCAAGCCCTACCGGATGAAGTGGCGCGGGGCGTCCTTCTCGAATCTCGCCGTCCTGCCCCACATCATCCCGGGGCACAAGGTGGCCGACGTGGTGGCCATCATGGGCTCCGTGGACCCCGTCTTCGGCGAGGTCGACCGGTAATGACCCCTGCGGATT
>MGBV01000021.1 GCA_001788415.1 Candidatus Rokubacteria bacterium GWC2_70_16
GACAGATCGAGGCCCAGACGAAGAAGAAGGCCGCCTACTTCCGCTACGTGGACTTCGGCGTCAACGCGCTCTCCCAGGGGCTGCTCGTGAACACCAAGTACCTCGGCGACCGCGACCTGAACTGCCGCATGGTCCGGGCCAGCAGCAAGGCGTGGATGGAGGCCGCGAAGAGCCCGGACGAAGCGGCGGCCATCCTCGTGGAGATGTTCCCGAAGGCGGGCGCCGTGGAACTGAACCTCCAGCAGTGGAAGGACACGGTCCAGCTCATGTACACCGCCAACACCCGAGGCAAGGCCGCCGGCTGGATGGCGACGGCGGACTGGGACACCCTCCTCAGTCTCCAGAAGACCTACGGCAATATCGAGACGAAGGCGCCGGGGGAGTACTACACGAACGAGTTCTTCGACTGCAAGTGACAGGACCGCGCATGGCCAGGCTCAAGATCGGCTTCATCCCCATCGAGGGCGGGCATTTCTACCGGGAGGCCCTCGAGGAGGTGGTGCGCGGCGAGGACCTCGGCTTCGACTCGATCTGGATGGAGGAGCACCACTCCGTCCGGGACCACTACTGGCCCTCGCCGCTCACCGTGCTGGCCGGCTTCGCCACCCGCACCGCCCGCGTGACCCTGGGCACGGACATCGCCGTGGCGCCGTTCCACCACCCGGTGCGCCTGGCCGAGGACGTGGCGATGCTCGACGTGATGTCGGGCGGCCGCTGCGTGCTCGGCGTGGCCATCGGCTACAAGCCGGACGAGTTCGCGCTGTACGGCGCCGAGCTGGAGAAGCGCGGCGCGCGCTTCGAGGAGCAGCTCGCCATCCTCAAGGGGCTCTGGACGCAGGAGTCGTTCTCGTTCAAGGGCACGTACTTCCAGATCGAGGGGCGGCTCGAGCCCAGGCCCGTCCAGAAACCCCATCCGCCCCTCTGGATCGGCGGCTGGGGCGAGCTGACGCTCAGGCGCGCGGCCACGCTCGGCGACAACTGGATCCCCGGGCCCACGGCCGACTTGCCGCGACTCATGGCCGGGAAGAAGCAGTTCCTCGACAACCGCGCCCGGGCCGGGCTCACCGCGCCCGTCGCCGAGTGGCCCCTCACCCGGGACGTCATCATCGCGGACACCGACCGGGAGGCCCGCGACCTGGCCGAGCGGCACATCATGGTGTCCTACCGCAAGGAGTACGCGGGCGGCTGGAAGCACCCGTTCATCGACGCCTCCATCGCCACCGACCTCGACACGGTCATGAAGGACCGCTTCCTCATCGGCAGCCCCGATCGCGTCGTCCGGGCGCTCCGGCCCTTCGTCACGGAGTACGGGATGACCCATCTCATCTGCCGCCTCTTCTTCCCCGGGATGCCGCATGCGCACATCATGCGGGAGCTCGACCTCCTCGCCCGCGAGGTCATGCCGGCCTTCCGGTAGCCCTCCGCATGACAGCGGCCATCCGCCTCGCCCTCAAGTCGGCGTCGTTCCACATGCGCAACCTGCGCACGCGCCTGCCGTTCCGCTACGGCGCCGTGACCCTGACGCGCTTCCCGCTGCTCCATCTGGCATTGGAGGTCGAGGCCGCGGACGGCCGCCGGGACCGGGGCTTCGCGGCCGACAACCTCCCGCCCAAGTGGTTCGACAAGGATCCGGCGAAGACCTTCCGCGACAACGTGGCGGACCAGCTCGCCTCGATCCGGACCGCGCACGAGGTCTACCTCGAGGCGGCGCGGAGGCCGCGCCCGGTCTTCGACATCTGGCTGGACGCCTATCCCGCTGCCTGCCGGAAGAGCCGCGAGCTCGGGCTCAACGGCCTCACGGCCTCCTTCGGCTCCTCGCTCTTCGAGCGGGCGCTGGCTGACGCGGCGGGACGCCTGGCTGGCCTGGACGTGGTCGGGATGCTGCGCGAGAACGTCCTCGGTCTCCGCCCCGAGGCCGCGCACGCGGAGCTCCGGCTCGCGGACGTCCTCGCCTGGGCCTCGCAGCCGCCGCCCCCGGCGCTGGCCGTGCGGCACACGGTCGGGCTCCTCGACCCCATCGTCGCCGCGGACGTGCCGGCCGACGGCTGGCTGCACGACGGGCTCCCGCAAACCCTCGAGGAGTGCATCGAGCGGCACGGGCTCGGCCACTTCAAGCTCAAGGTGTGCGGCCAGCTCGACGCCGACCTGGAGCGTCTCGGGCGCATCGCCGCGACCCTCGATCGCCTCATCCCCGAGCCCTATCTGGTCTCCCTGGACGGCAACGAGCAGTACAAGAGCGTGGAGGACTTCGCGCGCCTCGTGGACGCCATGCGCCGCACCCCGGCGCTGTCGCGCCTCGTGGCCTCCACGGCCTTCATCGAGCAGCCGCTGGACCGCGCCATCGCGCTTCACCCCGGAGCCACGCAGGGGCTCGCCGATCTCGGCCGGACCTTCCCCATCATCATCGACGAGAGCGACGAGACGCTGGCCTCCTTCACGCAGGCCATCGGCCTGGGCTACCGCGGCGTCTCCACGAAGAACTGCAAGGGCATCGTCAAGTCCTTCCTCAACCGCTCGCTCGTGGAGCGGTGGAACCGCGGCCGCCCGGCCGACGAGCGGCTCTTCATGAGCGCCGAGGACCTCACCAACGTCCCCGTGGTCGCGGTGCAGCAGGATCTGGCCACCGTGCGGGCGCTCGGCATCACCCATGTGGAGCGCAACGGCCATCACTACGTCCGCGGTCTCGCCCATTGCTCGCCCCGCGAGCGGCGCGAGGCCACGCGGCGGCATCCGGATCTCTATGCGGGCGACGAGACCCAGGCCTGGCTCAGGATCGACCGGGGCGCGCTCGCAGTGGGCTCGCTCGCGGCGCCGGGCTACGGCATCGCCTTCGACCCCGATCTCGACTCCATGACCCCGCTTGCCGAGTGGAGCTTCGACTCCCTCGAGGCCACCCCATGACCGTCTATCGCCCGGCGCGCTCCTTCGCCTGGAACGCAGGCCATCCCCCGAAGCTCCCCGCGCGCCCGCGCCGGCTGCCCGCCGGACCGCCTGTGTCCCTCTTCGGCCGCCAGATCGAGTGCCCCGTGGGCATCTCGGCGGGGCCCCTGCCCAACGCGCAGTGGATCCAGGCCTATGCGCGCCTGGGCTACGGGCTCCTCACCTACAAGACAGTCCGGTCGGTGGCGCGCCAGGCCTTTGTCCAGCCCAATCTCGTCTTCTGCCGGCTCGGCGAGCCCTCGGTGGCGGAAGCCCGGGCGCCGCGGAACCCCGACCCGGCGGCGATCACCTGGGCCGTGTCCCTCGGGCTCCCCTCGGCCGATCCCGACGAGTGGCGGGCCGACGTCAAGCGCGCCCGCGCCCGGCTCGGCGAGGGACAGCTCCTCATCGTCAGCGTCGCGGGCACGCCCATGCCGGGGGGCGACGGGGAGCAGCTGGCCGAGGACTACGCGCGGTGCGCGCAGTGGGCGGCGGAGGCGGGCGCCGACGTGGTGGAGGTCCACCTCTCCTGCCCCAACACCATGGGCGAGCACCCGCAGATGATCTTCGAGGACAAGGCGCTCTCGGCCCGGATCGTGGGGCGGGTGCGGCGGACCCTCGGGAGCCACCCGGTGATCGCGAAGCTCGGCGCCACGCCGAGCCCGCGCACCCTTCACGAGCTGGCGACGCGGCTCGCCCCGTGGCTCGACGGCTTCATCCTGGTCAACGGGCTGCAGCGGCGGGTCGTCAAGCAGGACGGAGTCCCGGCCTTCCCCGGCGTCGGGCGCGAGCTGGCGGGCATCTCGGGAGCGGCCATCTACGAGCACTGCCGCGTGCAGGTGGAGGAGCTGATCGCGTGGCGCAAGGCCGGCGCCTGGAACCGCGCCATCCTGGCCGTGGGCGGCATCACCACCGTGGAGCGCGCCCGCGACATGCTGGCCGCGGGCGCCGACGCCGCCCTGGTGGCCACCGCGGCGCTGGCGGACCCCCTCTTCGCCGCGCGCTTCAGGCAAGCGCGGTAGGGCCCGGGTCGCGGACGTGGAGCGCCTCGTAGATCTGGAGCGAGAGCCGCCCGAACTCCGGGCTCGCGCGTAGCGCCACGGTCCGCGGGCGGGGCAGGTCCACCTCGAAGATCCTCGCCACCTGGCCGGGTCGCGGCGTCATGACCACCACGCGGTCGGCCAGGAAGGCGGCCTCGGGGATCGAGTGGGTCACGAAGAGGATGGTCTTGCGCTCGGCGGCCGGCCCGGCCCCCTCGCCCCAGACTCGCAGCAGCTCGAGGTTCATCTCGTCGCGGGTCATGGCATCCAGCGCCCCGAAGGGCTCGTCCATGAGGAGGATGGGCGGGTCCAGCAGCAGCGCCCGGCAAAGCGACACGCGCTGCTGCATGCCGCCCGACAGCTCGCTGGGGTACTTGTCGGCGAACTCGACGAGCCCCGTCATCCGCAGGAGGTCGTCCGCCCGGGCGAGATAGTCCTCCCGGCGGAGGCCGGCGAGATCGGCGGGCAGGAGCACGTTGTCGAGGAGGCGACGCCACTTGAGCAGCACGGGCGCCTGGAACACCATGCCCACCGACGGGAGCGGCCCCGTGACCGGCTGCCCGGCCACGGACACCCGACCCTGGGTCGGCGGGCGCAGCCCCGCGACGATGCGCAGGAGCGTGGACTTGCCGCACCCGCTGGGCCCGACGAGCGCCACCAGGTGCCCCTGCCCCACCGGGAAGGAGATCTCGCGCAGCGCCTCGACGGGGCCGCTCTGGGCAGCGTAGGTCATCCCGACGCCGTCGAAGGCGATGAGCCCTCCGGCGGGGTCGGGCACCGCGCGGCCTGTCGTCACCCTACTTCATGCTCTTCGGCGGCTCGATCTTCGGCAGGAACGAGGTGGTGAACACCTCGTCGCAGCTGACCTTGCGCGGCACGTCCATGTAGGAGTTGATGACCTCCACCGTGCGGCACATCTTGTTCCGCTCGACCCAGCCGATGCCGTTCTTCGCGTACCGCTCCGTCTTCATCAGCTCGAGCCCCAGCATCATGTTGGGCTCGATGAGCGTCAGGTCGATCTCCGGGACCCGCTTCTTGAAGATCTCGAGCGCGGCCTTCGGGTTCTCCATGACATCGCGCCAGCCCCGATACGAGGCCTCGAGGAAGTCGCGGAGGACCTTGGGCCGCTCGTTCATCGTCTTCTCGCTGGCCATGATGGACATGGAGTACGTGTCGAAGCCGTACTGGTACCACGGCATCCGCACCAGGTTGTCCTTGCCCACGGCCTTTTCCCAGAAGGGCTGGCCGGTGGTGTAGTCGGGCACGGCGTCCACGCGCTTCTCGGACAGCGCGACGAACTTCGCGGCGGGCTCGATGTTCACCCACTTCACCTTGCTCTCGTCGATGCCGTTGATCCGGGCGAAGGCCGGGAAGAGCTGGCGCTGCGCATCGCCGGGCGGGGCCGCCAGGGTCTTGCCCTCGAGGTCCTTGGGCTTGGCGATGCCGGTGTCCTTGCGCGTCCAGATGTTGAGCGGCGTGTTGTCGAAGACCGCCCCCACGACCTTGACCTTGGCGCCCTTGGCCACCAGCGGGATCACCACGCTGGCGTCGGCCAGCCCGATGTCGGCGCGGCCGGTGTCCACCTTGGCGATGGAATCGCCCGAGCCCTTGGAGTTCTGGAGCTCGACCTCGAGCCCCTTCTCCCTGTAGTAGCCCTTCTCGAGCGCCACCCAGTAGGCGGCGTGATCGCCCACGGCGAACCAGTTGAGCGCGAAGACCACCTTCTGCGGGGCCTGCGCGGCCGCGGGGGCGGCGACGGCCACGACCAGCACGAGGACGAGAGCCAGACGCATGAGCCGTGTCATGGGAGGTCTCCTTTCAGGGGGCGCTCGACGTCTCCGCCCAGGGCGCGAGCCAGCGCGCGGCCAGGCCGACGGCGCCATAGAGGACGAGGCCGATGACGGAGATCCACACCAGGGCCGCGAAGGCCACCGGGGTGTTGAGGTTGGTCTGGGTGACGACGATCACGCTGCCGAGGCCGGACTGCGAGGCCACGAACTCGCCCACGATGGCGCCCACCACCGCGGCGGTGGCGGTGATCTTGAGCGCGCTCAGGATGTACGGGAACGCGTTCGGGATGCGGATCGTGACGAACACCTTCCACTTGGGCGCGCCGAACACCCGCCCCAGGTCCAGCAGCTCGGCATCCACCTGGGTCAGGCCCACGGCCGTGTTGATCACCACCGGGAAGAAGCCGATGAGGGCGCCGATCAGCATGTTGGGCAGGATCCCGTAGCCGAGCCAGAGGAGGAACAGCGGCGCCACCGCCACCTTCGGGAGCGTGTTCACGAACACCAGGAAGGGCACCAGCGCCGAGGCGATGGTCGGCGACCAGGCGATGGCCGTGCCGAGGAGCACGCCGACCACCCCCGCCAGCAGGAAGGCCCCGACGATCTCGAGGCTCGTGATCCAGATGTGGCTCCACCACGGGATGCCGACGTCGACCGTGGCGCGCAGCACGCTCAGCGGCCCCGGCAGGATGTACTCGCGCACCCGGAACACGCTCACCGCGAGCTGCCAGGCCGCGAGCAGCGCGGCGAAGAGGACGAGCGACGGCAGGTTCCGGCGGAGCCAGGCGGTGCCCATGGCGGGATCGCCCGCATTCTGTGACCGCGGCGCTCCGCCTGTCAATCCCGATTGTGATACGCTCTCGCCGATGCGCTGGCTCATCGTGTTGCCCTTCGAGCGCCCCGAGCACATGGGGGTGGACTTCCGCGACGCGCTCGTGGGCCTCGGGCACGAGGCGCGGACCTTCGCCTACCGGCGCGACAATGCGCTGTACAAGAACCGCGGGACCAAGGCGGCCTATCAGCTCTGGATCCTGAGAAGCCTCGAGCGCGAGTGCCTCGCGTGGCGCCCCTCCCTCGTGCTGGTGGTCAAGGGGGGCCCCATCACGCCCGGGCTGATCCGCCGCGTGAAGGCGCGGGTGGACACGCTCTTCCTCAACTTCTTCCCCGACAACCCGCTCTGGATGATCCCCTTCGAGTGCGTGGAGGCCTACGACCTCTTCTTCACCAAGGAGCGCTACGCCCTCCGTGCGCTCCAGGCCGTGGGGCTCACGAACCTCCACTACCTCCCGCTCTACTGCGTGCCCGAGATGCACCACCCGGTGACGCTCACGGTGGAGGAAGAGCGCACGCTCGCCTCGCCGGCGGCCTTCGTGGGCAGCCACTACCCGTACCGCGAGCGCCTCGTGCGCGAGCTGGCGGGCTACCCGCTGCGGCTGTGGGGCGCAGGCTGGCAGCGCGCCGCATCGCCGGCCGTGCGGTCCATGGTCGCGGGCGGGCCGGTGTGGGGGCGCGCCAAGCTCGCCGTGTACTCGGGAGCCACCCTGTCCCTCAACCACCACCATCCCATGAACGACATCGTGGGAGTGAACAGCCGCGCCTTCGAGCTGGCGGCCAGCGGCGCCTGCCAGGTCGTGGATCTGAAGGACGAGCTGCCGCCCCTCTTCACCCCGGGCAAGGAGGTGCTGGCCTACCGGGACCTCGCCGAGCTGCGCCGGCTGCTCGACTACCACCTCGCCCATCCCGACGAGGCCCGCGAGATCGGCCAGGCGGCGCTCAAGCGCGCGCTGGGCGAGCACACGCTGCGCCACCGCGTCGAGGAGATCATCGACGTCGTCGAGCAGCGCTTCGGAAAGCGCTAATGACTCTTGCGGATTACCGTTACGCCGGGGGCCGGCAGGCGGGGGCGCCGCCTGGACCGCGCACCCTCGTCACCGCCGATCCGCGGAGGGGGTGCAAACGAGAAGGGCGGGCGCCGGCTTCGAGCCCCGTAAGGCACGGGTCCAGGCAGCGCCCCCGCCTGCCGGCCCCCGGCCCCGTCACGTAACCGTATTCGGCAAGAGTCAATAGCGTGCTGTCTTCGGATCTCCCAGACGGACCACGAGCGTGAGCGAGCCGGAGTCCTTCGCCACCGAGCTGCGCTGCATCGACTGCGGCATGGCCGCGCCGCTGGGCTATCGGCTGCAGTGCAGCTTCTGCGGCGGGCTGCTCGAGCTGGCCTACGACGAGACGGCCCTCGCCAGGCGCGGCCCGGGCGTCTTCGCCGGCACGGGGCTCTGGCGCTACGCGCCCGTCCTGCCCATCGCCGACCCCGCGCATCGCGTGACGCTCGGCGAGGGCCAGACCCCGCTGCTCGAGTGCCCGGCGCTGGCCCGTCATCTGGGGGTGCGGCGGCTCCTCGTGAAGTTCGAGGGGTCGAACCCCACCGGCACCGTGAAGGACCGCTCCTCGACCACGGCCGTCGCGGCGGCGCTCCAGTTCGGGTTCCGCGCGACGTCGGTCGTGAGCAGCGGCAATGCGGGCTCCTCCATCGCCGCCTACTCCGCGCGCGCGGGGCTGCGCTCGCTGATCTTCGCCTACGAGAAGGCCTCGGCGCCCAAGCTCCTGCACATGGCCGCCACGGCCACGGACCTCGTGATCTACC
>MGBV01000022.1 GCA_001788415.1 Candidatus Rokubacteria bacterium GWC2_70_16
ACCACCATCGGCCACTCGCTCGCCTTCTGCCAGGCCCTGGAGGCCGCGGCGGGGATGACCGTGCCGGAGCGCGCCAGGTACCTGCGCGTCGTCCTCCTGGAGATGGAGCGGCTCTACAACCACGTGGCCGACGTCGGCATGATTGCCAACGACACGGGGTACGCGGTGGCGCACTCCCACTGCTTCCGGATCCGGGAGCGGCTCTTGCGGCTGAACAAGCGGCTCACCGGGAATCGGCTCCTCCGCGGCGGCATCGTCCCTGGCGGCGTCGCTGCGGAGCTGCCGGCGGGGCTCGACCTGCCGGCGGAGGTGGAGGCCGCCCTGCGCGACTTCGAGGAGATCGTCGGGCTGACCCTCGAGAACACGCTGGTCATGGACCGGCTCGAGGGCACCGGCCGACTGACCACCCGGACCGCGCGCGACCACGGCGTCCTCGGCTACGTCGCCCGCGCCTCCGGGATCGACACCGATGTCCGCCGCGACCGCCCCTTCGCCGCCTACGCCGAGCTGTCGTTCCGTGTGCCCGTCTTCGAGGCGGGCGACGTGAAGGCGCGGACGCTCGTGCGGGTCGAGGAAGCGCGCGAGTCGGCCGGGCTGATCCGCCAGGCGGTGGAACGGCTACCGCGGGGGCCGCTGGCAGCTCCCCTGGGTGAGGTCCCCGCCTTCGCCCCCGCCTTCTCCATGGTCGAGGGATGGCGGGGAGCCATCGTCCACTGGGTGATGGCCGGGCCGGACGGGAGGCTCTGCCGCGTGAAAGTGATGGATCCGTCCTTCTTGAACTGGCGGCCCCTGTCCTATGCGCTGCTCAAGAACATCGTCCCGGACTTCCCGCTCTGCAACAAGTCCTTCAACCAGTCCTACTCCGGGAACGACCTCTAAGGGCTTTTCCGCATCCTGCTAGGCGCCGTGGGGGTGAAACCGTGGGCTCCCGGGATTGGGTTGGCGTCGAGCGCCCGCTAGGAGGCGCCTCGCGTCCGGTTCTACGAGTGCTGGGCTACCGGTGCCGATCCTCGACGATCAAAGTGACGACGCTCAGTCATCCGAGCTTCGCCCGGCGTCTCGACGACCGCGGCCGTCTTGACCGGGAGGAGGACCCCGGTGCGGTGAGGGTTGAGCCCGCGCCGATCGAACTGACGCCGGTCCTGCTCGCGCATCTCGCGGTGCTGACGCCGTTGCCCCGTGCGCCGGTCCCGGATGACCACCACCTCGGAGTCGCCCCCGAACTTCTTCTCGAGCCAGGCGCGCAGATCGTAGTCGAAGCGAGGGACGATCAGCATGAGCCGCTCCGGCGTCGCCATGCCCCCCCCTCCTTGTTCGATGGGTGCTGCTTACCCGCATCCTGCCACGCGGCGCCCGTGACGGTCAATAGGGTTGGCCGCGACCCCGGGTCGGCGCCGGTGAGGTCCCCGGGGCGCTCGACCAGGCGCCGGGCGAGACGGGGCTCGCTTTCGAGCCGGCGGGCCGGGCCGGTTCCCGCGGCCCTGCGCCGTCAGGCGGTCTGGAGGAGGTACGCCTCCGCGGCGGCGAGGCCCGCCCCGAGCGGCACGGGCAGGCCGAAGGACCGGAGCGTCATCTCCACGCCGGCGAGCCCCCCCAGGAGCTCGAGCTCATTGAGGCTGCCCAGGTGTCCGATGCGGAACACCTTGCCCTTGACCTCGCCGAGGCCCACGCCGAGGGACAGGCCTAGCGCGCGGTTGGCGTGGGCGATGTAGGCGTCGGAGTCGGAGCCCTGCGGCATGACGACGGCGGTCACGGTGCTCGAGCGCTCGGCGGGGTTGCGGCAGAGGATCTCGAGCCCCATGCCGCGCACGGCCCGGCGGCAGGCCTCGCCGAGCCGCGCGTGACGCTGGAACACATTGGCGAGCCCCTCCTCCTTGAGCATGACGAGGGCCTCGCGGAGCCCGAAGAGCAACGCCGTGGCCGGGGTGTAGGGGAACTCGCCGCGTCGGTTTCGCTCGAGGACGGGTGCCCAGTCCCAGTAGGAGCGGGGACACCTGGCCTTCTCGCTGGCGGCGAGCGCCTTGTCGCTCACGGCGAGGATGGCCATGCCCGGCGGGAGCATCAGCCCCTTCTGCGGTCCGGTGAGCGTCACGTCCGCGCCCCACTCGTCCATGCGGAAGTCGATGGAGGCGAGGGAGGAGACCGTGTCCACGAGGAGGAGGGCCGGGTGACGGGCGGCGTCCATGGCCCGCCGGAGGGCGGCGACGTCGGAGGTGACCCCGGTGGATGTTTCGTTGTGCACGGCCAGTACGGCGCGGATCTGCTGGGCCCCATCGGCCCCGAGCCGCGCCTCGACCTGGGCGGCAGGGATCCCGGCGCCATAGGGCACCTCGAGCCTGTCCACCTCGATGCCGTAGGCGGCAGCCGCGCGGGCGAAGCCCGTGGAGAAGTGGCCGTTGACGCAGGCGAGCACGCGGTCCCCAGGCGAGAGCGTGTTGACCAGCGCCGCCTCCCACGCCCCCGTCCCCGAGCCGGGATAGAGGACGATGTGGCCGCGCGCCGTCTGGAACACCGCCTTGAGCCCGTCCAGGCACTCGCCGACGAGGGCGGCGAAGCGTGGGCCCCGGTGATCGATGATGGACTCGGACATGGCCCGCACGATGCGCTCGGGCACGAGCGTGGGGCCGGGGATCTGCAGGAACGGCCGCCCGGGCCCGCTCACGCTCTGACCCACGTTTCCGAGAAGGCGAGGAAGGCGGTGCTGCTCCGGCGGCCGGCGAAGTCGCGCGGGAAGGGGCGGCCCCTGAGCGGCCGGCCATTCACCCGGGCATTCACCCGCTCGGCCTCGACGAAGAGGCTCCACATCTCATGGCGCCCCGTGGCCGACTTCTCCGGGGGCAGGGCCACCAGGAAGGGCTCGCCGAGGCCCTCCCAGGCGAGCGTGGCCTCGACCCCGTCCCCTTTGACCCACTCCACGTAGCTCGCGCGCTGATCGCCCGAGGTCGCCACGCCCTGGAGCGGCCGGTACGCCATGGCCTCGAGCGCGGTCACGCCGCGGAAGGCGCCGAAGTGGGCGACGAAGCCCTGGACGAGCCAGCGGGCCAGGGGCTCGTTGTCGGTGACGCAGACATTGAGCGCCTCCGGCAGGCTCCGGTCGAGCATCGGCGCCTCGAGAAGGACGAGGGCATGGCCGCGGCCGTGGGGCGAGAGCACGACGCGGAAGAAGCTCACGAGGGTCACGAAGGGGCCGTCGGCCTCCTCCTTCAGATACATGCCGGGGTTCTCGCCGGACCAGTCGACGGTGCCCGGGTGGATCGGCGCGCGTGTCGTCATGGCGCCCTATCATACACGCCTGGCGCGGGCGGGCGACAGCCCGGGTGCCCGCGCCTATGGTAAGCTCCTCGCGCCATGACACGAGCCGAGATCCCGACGCCGGCGCTGCTCCTCGACCTCGATCGCTTCGAGCGGAACGTCCAGAAGATGGCGGCCCACGTCAAGGCCGCCGGCAAGAAGCTGCGCCCCCATGCCAAGACGCACAAGTGCCCGGAGATCGCCCGGCGGCAGGTGGCCGCAGGCGCTGTCGGGGTCTGCGTGGCGAAGGTGGGAGAGGCCGAGGTGATGGCGGCCGCAGGAGTGCGTAACCTCCTCATCACCACGGAAGTGGTGGGGGCGGAGAAGATCGGCCGGCTGCTGCGCGTGCTCGAACGCCAGGCCGAGACCATGGTTGTCGTGGATCACGCGGACAACGTGCGCGAGCTGGGGCAGGCCATGGCGCGCGCCGGACGCGTGCTCAACGTGCTGGTGGACGTGGAGGTGGGCGGCCGGCGCACGGGCATCGAGCCCGGCGAGGCGGCGCTCTTCCTGGGACGACAGGTCATGAACGAGCCTGCGCTCAACCTCCGCGGGCTCCAGGGCTATGCCGGGCACTGCGCGCACGTGACGGGCTGGGAGTCGCGGCGGCGCGCCTCTCTCAAGTGGATGCGCAAGCTGATGCGGACGCGCGCCCTCTTCGACAAGCACGGGCTGCCCGTGGAGATCGTGAGCGGGGGCTCCAGCGGCACCTTCGACATCGACGTGGAGCTTCCGGGGCTGACGGAGCTGCAGTCGGGCTCCTACTGCGTGATGGATCTCGACTACCGGCGCATCGGCAGCCGCGCGGGGAAGGTCTACGACAGCTTCGAGATGGCGCTCAGCGTGCTCGCGACGGTGGTGAGCCGGCCCGGGGCGGAGCTCGCCATCGTGGACGCCGGCTTCAAGGCCTTCTCCACCGACAAGCCCTTCGTCCCCGAGGCGGTCGAGTGGCCGGGGCTCACGTACTCCTGGGCGGGGGACGAGCACGGGCGGCTCACCATCGTCGACCAGGATCGCGCGCCGCGGCTCGGCGATCTCCTGGAGTTCTTCCCGCCCCACTGCGATCCGACCATCAACCTCTACGATCGTCTCTACGCCATGCGGGGGGACAGGGTCGAGGCGGTGTGGGAGATCTCCGCCCGCGGCCGCTCGCAGTAGCCCCCGTCACCACGACCCCCAGGGCGCCGCGCCCCTGCTGTGGCGATGCGCCACAGCGTGCTCCAGCCCGCCACACGCCTCTTCTTCCGTCGGCGGGCCGGGGGACGCGAAGCGCCTGAATTCGCTGGCGGCCGGGCGCGCCGCGCCGCTGGCACCTCCCTTGCTCTGGACAGCAGTCGACTGTGACGTCGATGGCAGTTCACACACACACCGCAGAGCAAGGGGGAAGTTCACATGAAGAAGGTGATGGGGTTGGCGCTGGCAGTGCTGCTGGGTCTCGGTGTCGGCATCGCCGCGGCCGAGGAGATCTCCGGGAAGATCCAGAAGGTCGACGCCTCGGAGCGCACGTTCGTCCTCGAGGACGGCACCCAGCTCCGGCTGGCCGAGGGGCTCCCCACCGAGGGGCTGAAGGAAGGCGCCTCGGTGAAGGCCTCCTACGAGGAGCGCGACGGACAGAAGGTCGTGACGGGAATCCAGATCTCCGAGTAACCCCGCAGAAGGCTGGGCCCGGCGGGCAGGCCATGCCCGGTCTGCCCGCCGGGATTCATCTGGGCACGATCGCCTCGAGACCCGAAGCGGTCAGGAACCGCACGATGGCCCGGGTCGCGATGACGGTCGTCTCGCCCGGGACGGGGACCGGCACGACCCGTGCGGGAGCCTCGGGGAGGGAAACGTTGGCCGTGCGGTAGCCCTCCACGATGCCGATCAGCGCGCCGCTCTCGACATCGAAGACCCCGCCCCCGCTCGCCCCGTAGCTCACGGAGGCGTCGACCATCCGCACTGTCCCCTCCACGGGGAGCTCCCCCTCACCGGACACGAGCTGACTGACCACGCCGGAGACCACGGTGAGCCGGCGTCCCCAGGGGAAAGCGACAACCCAGACCTCGTCCCCGAGGCTCGCGATCTCCTTGAGCCTCACGGGGGGGAGGCTCAACCCGTCCACCCGGATTACCGCTAGGTCGAGATCCGGGCTCACGGCCGCCACCACGGCCTTCGCGCGTCCCTTCCGTCCGGGGCTGCTGACGTAGAGGTCCTGGGGCCCGGGCGGGTCCAGGAAGTGCCGCGTGGTGATGATCCAGGATCGGCCCGCCGCGGGGTCGGAGGCCAGGACGACGCCTGAGGCGGCGCGGCGCGCGCCGTCCTGGCGTTCCGCGCGCAACTGCACCGAGGAGGGAAGGATGCGCCGGATGACCTCTCCGCGCTCGGGGCCTGCCGGAGCGGACGCGCAGCCGGAGATCAGCAGACCGAGCGCGAGCCCGAGCGCGGCCCGGCTCATCCCTCCGCCTCCTCCTCGCTGGCATGCCGCCTGAGGATCCGGTAGAGCGTTCCCCGGTCGATGCCGAGCAGTTCGGCGGCGCGGACCTTGTTCCCGCCGGCCTCCTCGAGCACCTTCGCGACATACCACTGCTTGACCTCTTCAAGCGTCATCCTGCTTGCTGGAAGGCGCAAGTCGCCCGCCGGCCCTTGACGCAGCAGCACCGGCAGATCGTCGGGCACGAGCACCTCCGACGAGGACAGCGCCACGGCTCGCTCGATGGCATGCTCCAGCTCGCGGACGTTGCCCGGCCAGTGGTAGCCGGAGAGCACCGCAAGGGTCTCCGGCGCAAACCCCCTGGCGGGCTTGCCGGCGGGGCGCGCGTACTTGTCGAGGAAGTGCTGGGCCAAGAGCGGGATATCCTGCGACCGCTCCCGCAGGGGAGGGAGGACGATGGTCACCACGTTCAGACGGTAGTAGAGATCCTCGCGGAACGCTCCCTCGGCGACGCGCTTGCCGAGATCCCGGTTGGTCGCCGTGATGATCCGCACGTTCACCGGCAAGACCTCGTTCCCGCCCACCCGCCGGATGGCGCGCTCCTGGAGCAGCCGCAGGAGCTTTGCCTGCAGGGCGGGGGCGAGTTCGCCGATCTCGTCGAGGAAGCAGGTGCCGCCATCGGATGTCTCGAGAAGGCCGCGCCGCGTCGACACCGCTCCCGTGAACGCCCCGCGTTCGTGACCGAACAGCTCCGACTCGAAGAGGCCCTCCGGGAGCGCCGTGCAGTCCACGACGACGAAGGGCCGCTCGGCCCTGGGGCTCGCATAGTGGATGGCCCGGGCCGCCAGCTCCTTGCCGGTCCCTGTCTCGCCCTGGATGAGCACCGTGGTTTCGAGGGCGGACACGCGGGCCACGAGCTTGTACACCTCCACCATCTGAGGGGAGTGCCCCTGGAGGTTCTGCACACCGTAGCGGCTCTCCAGTTCCCGGCGGTATTGCCGGTTCTCCCCGGCCAGCCGGCGAGCCTCGAGCGCGCGCCGGACGACGACCTTGATCTCCTCCATCCTGAAGGGCTTGGATAGGTAGTCGTAGGCGCCGGAGCGGATGGCCTCGATGGCCGTGTCGATGGTCACGAAGGCCGTGAGCACCAGCACCGGCACTCCCGGCTGGATGGTCGCCAGCCGCTGAATCACCTGCAGACCGTCGAGCCCCGGCATGCGGAGGTCCACGATGGCGAGGTCCACCGGCTCCGCCTCGGCCAAGCGCAGGCAATCCTCTCCGCTGGCGGCTGCGCGAACCCGGTAGCCCTCGCGGCTCAGGACCTCGGCGAGGAGATCCAGGGCCACTGGATCGTCGTCGGCGATGAGCAGGGTGGGAGGGGCCGTCACGCGCCGGGCTCAGCGGCCGGGACGACGACGCGGAACACCGTGCCCCGCGCCCCGTCGCTGGTGACGTCGATGGTCCCGCCGTGCTCGTGGACGATCTGCGCCGAGATGAACAGCCCGAGGCCGGTGCCCCGCCCCGCTTCCTTGGTGGAGAAGAACGGCTCGAAGATCCGAGCCTGGACCGCGGCCTGGATGCCCCCTCCGGTGTCGCGGACTTCCAGCACGACCTGCTTGTGGTCTCCCAGGGTGGACGTCCCGATCTCCACGTCCCCTCCAGGGGGTGTCGCGTCCATGGCGTTGGTGAGGAGGTTGAGGATCACCTGCTGGAGCTGTGTGCCGTGTCCCCGAACCGCGGGCAACCCGGGCTCGGTGGTCACGTGAAGGGTGACGCCCGCGGCGGCCATGCTCGGGCCCACCAGCTCGGCTGTCTCCCTGACGAGCTGGCCGAGATCCACACGGTCCGGCTCCCCCGGGGGGCGTCGCGTCAGGTCCAGGAGCTGGGTGATGATTCCCGCCACGCGGGCGAGCTGGGTCTCGACGACGGCGAGCCTTCGGCGGGCTTCTGGTGTGAGCAGCTCGGGCGACAGCGCCTCTCGCAACAGCTCCACGTGCCCGGCCACGGAATGCAGCGGCGTGCCCACCTCATGAGCCACCTCTGCCATGATCCGGCCGGACACGGCGAGCCGCTCGGCGTGGCCGAGCCGGCGCTGCATGTCGAACAGGAGCCGGTTGAGCCGCTGGACTTCCTGGTACCGCTGGTCCAGCTCGGCGGTGGCCTCCTTCACCCGGGTCTGCAGCTCCTCGCTGAACCGGTCGATCCGGGCCATCATCTCGTTGAACTGCCGCGCGAGGGTTCCGAACTCGTCCGTTGATTCGAGACGGACGCGGGCCTGGGTGGCCCCGCCGCGGAGCACGCTGATGGCCTCCAGGAAGGTCCGGATCGGCCGGTCCACGACCTGATACACGGCGAGGCTCATGAGCAATCCCATCACGACCACCGAGGCCGCCGTGAGGAGGAGCGTCCACCGTCGCGTCCGGGACCCGAGGCGGTCGGCCCGCTCCAGGGAGAACTTGGCGGCCACCGCGCCGGCCGCCGTTCCGCCGAGGGTGATCGGAGCCATCACTTCCCAGTACCGGTCCCCTTCGCCCTCGACGAGCCGGGAGATCACCTGGCCCTGCCGGGCCTGCTCGACATCCTTCCGGGTGAACGGCA
>MGBV01000023.1:0-116 GCA_001788415.1 Candidatus Rokubacteria bacterium GWC2_70_16
GATTCGGGAGGTCTACGACCCCAAGCACCGGGCGTTCCGGACGAACATCACGTAAGGGAGACAGCCCCATGCGCGCTCGCCTGTCCGCTGCCGTGCTCTCCGCGCTCGTGCTCTGG
>MGBV01000023.1:135-8912 GCA_001788415.1 Candidatus Rokubacteria bacterium GWC2_70_16
AGGCCCCGCTGACCGCGGTGCGGGTGCCCGGCGCCGGCCCCATCACTGACCTCGCCGCCCCGGCCTGGAAGCAGGCGCGCCCCGTGAAGGTCGCGATGCTGCCGCAGACGGTCACCTCCCCGCAGAAGCCCGATTCCGCCATCAAGGAGATCAGTGTCCGCGCCGCGCACAACGGTGGCTGGATCGCCTTCCTCATCGAGTGGAGGGACCCGACGCTGTCGAACAGGATCGTGCTGGACAACTTCGGGGATCAGGTGGCGGTGCAGCTGCCGCTGGACCCCAGGGGCGCCGTGCCCTCCCCCATGATGGGCAATGCCGGGGGCCGGGTGAACATCATGCAGTGGCGGGCGGCCTTCCAGCGCGACCTCGACGTGGGGCCGCCCACGGTGCAGGACCTCTATCCCAATGCGTGGGCCGACTTCTACCCGGACGAGGTTCTGGGCGCCGCCGACGCGCGCCCGTATACGGGCGCCCTCGGCCTCGAGAACCCCATCTCGCGCGGCGTGGCCACGCCGGTCCTGGATCAGATGGCCGAGGGGTGGGGGTCCATGACGGTGAAGCCGGACCAGCACGCGCTCGGCCGGGGGGTGTGGAGAGAGGGCGTGTGGCGTGTCGTGATCACCCGCCCGATGGTCTCCGACGACGTGAACGCGCCGCGGCTCGTGCCCGGCGACCGCACGGTGGCGGGTTTCGCGGTCTGGGAGGGTGGCAACCGCGAGGTGGGTTCCCGCAAGGCATGGGCCCCCTGGCTCCCCCTGGCCATCGCCCGATGAGCCCGCCCGGCACCGAGAGGCCAGACCGCGACCCGACATCCTCCCCGTTCACGCGGGATGAACAAGACGCAGCGGAAGTCGGCCTGGCGCTGGCGCGTGCCGGGGTGTACCGGCTGCTTGGCGGCGCTTTCGCGTATCCCGCCGAGGCGGGGCTAGAGGAGCTCGGCCGCCTGGCGGTGGCGGCCGCCGACGGGCCGCTGGGCGCCCCGCCGCTCAGCGGGCCGCTGCGCGCGCTGGCGAAGGCCATACGGGAGTCCGATGCCGGCGCGCTCGCGCAAGAGCATGTCTTCCTGTTCGATCGCCAGGTCCGCTGTCCGCCCTACGAGGGGGCCTACGGTGACGCGCCGCAGCTCGCCGGCAAGGCCGCCCAGCTCGCGGATGTGGCCGGCTTCTACGCCGCCTTCGGGCTCGAGCCGGCCGCGGCCCGACCCGACAGCGAGGACCACATCGCGGCCGAGCTGGAGTTCATGAGCGCGCTGGCGCTCAAGGAGGCCTATCTGCTGGCGGAGGGAGCTGCGGACGGGATTGAGGTGACGCGGCGGGCCCAGGCGAGATTCCTCGCCGATCACCTCGGGCGCTGGGCGCAAGCGCTGGCGGATGCCCTCAGGGAAGCGACAGCGCTTCCGTACTACGCGGCAGTCGGCGACCTGCTTGCCGCGTGGGTAGGGGCCGAGGTGTCACGGCTGGCAGCCTCTCCGCTGCGGGTCCAGACTCGCCTCGGGCACGACCCGCTGCAGGAGGACGGCTTCACCTGTCCCATGGCGGCCGACGAAGTCCCCATGGACGAGGGCCCCCGGCGGGGCTGAGCCTTCCGGACGCCCAGGGGCTGTGCTAACGTGCGAGCGCCGCGGGAAACCGCGGCGCTCGTTGCGTGTCGGGGGGGGCTACCCGCGCTTCGAGGCGGCGGGCTTGGCGGGGCAGATCTTGTGCATCCAGACGCTGCCGAGCTTCACGTGGTTGCCGTTCTTCCGGATCCGCAGCTTGCATTTGGGGCAAGTGCCCATGCCGGTCTCCTTGAATGGGGATCTCGCAACCCGTCCCCGCAGGGACGCTGCATTATACACCACAGGAGGAGCAGCGGTGACGAGGGACTGCGTCTTCTGTCGCATCGTCGCGGGCGAGAGCCCCGCTGATATCGAGTACGAGGACGACGAGATCGTCGCGTTCAAGGACCTGTACCCGAAAGCGCCCGTCCACCTGCTGATCATCCCGAGGCGTCACATCGAGTCCATCGCGCGCCTCGCTCCCGGGGACACGGACCTGATGGGCCGCTGTGTCCAGGTGGCGAGGGTCCTCGGGGAGCGGACGGGGTACGCCGAGCGCGGCTACCGCCTGGCATGCCACTGCGGCCCCGAGGGCGGACAGCTCGTCTACCACGTCCACTTCCACTTCACCGCGGGACGGCGGGGGTGATCCGGGTCCGCGGGCTCAGGAAGGAATACCCCGGCGGCACGCTGGCGCTCGAGCGGGTGGATCTCGACATCGCCGCGGGGGAGTTCGTGGCGCTCATCGGACCGAGCGGGGCGGGGAAGTCCAGCCTCCTGCGCTGCGTGAACGGGCTGGTGGAGCCTACGGCAGGAGGCGTGGAGGTGGACGGGCAGCCCGTCACGGGAGCCACGGGGGAGACCCTTCGTCGCATCCGGGCGCGCATCGGCTTCGTCTTCCAGCAGTTCCACCTCCTCAAGCGGCTCAGCGTGCTGGAGAACGCGCTGATTGGGCGGCTCACGCATGTGCCGCACGCCCGCTCGCTCGTCGGGTGGTTCCCCGCTGCCGACATCGCGAAGGCCCGAGCCACGCTGGCGCGTGTGGGCCTCGGCGGACTCGGGGACCGCCGCGCGGACACGCTCTCGGGCGGCCAGCAGCAGCGCGTGGCCATCGCCCGCGCTCTCCTCCAGGAGCCGCGCGTGCTGCTCGCCGACGAGCCCATGGCGAGCCTCGATCCTGCGCTCGCCAGCACGGTGATGGAGCTCCTGGAGTCCATCAACCGCGAAGACGGCATCACGGTGGTGACATCCCTCCACGTCCTTGAGCTGGCGCGGGCGTACGGTCGCCGGGTGATCGGCCTGCGCGACGGCCGCGTGGTGTACGACGGCCCACCGGAGCAGCTCAGCGCCGCGGCCGCCGCCCGGATCTTCTCCGGGGTCGGGCAGTGACCCGCGGGGGGCGCTGGGCCGGGTGGGCCGCCATCGTCGGCCTGTTCCTGTGGTCGGCCTCGGCGACGGAGCTGTCCCTGTACCGCGTTGTGGAAGGCGTGCCGTTCATGCTCGACTTCCTGCGCCGGATGGTGCCCCCGGACTTCTCCGTGATGGGCAATGCCCTCACGGGGGCCATGCAGACGCTGCAGATCGCCGTGGTGGGAACCGGCGTGTCGGCACTCCTGGCGCTGCCGCTGAGCTTTGCGGCCGCCCGGAACGTGGCGCCCCCGTGGCTGTTCTACGGCTCGCGCTCGGTGCTCAACGTCTTCCGCGCGGTGGACACGCTCGTCTACGCGCTCTTCTTCGTGGCGGCGGTGGGGCTCGGGCCCTTCCCCGGGGTCCTGGCGGTCGTGGCCTATACCGCCACGGTGCTGGCCAAGCTCTACTCCGAAGCGATAGAGGCCATCGACCCGGGGCCCGTCGAGGCAGTGGCGGCGGCGGGGGCGACGGCGCTCCAGGTGCTGCGGTGGGGCGTCCTGCCCCAGCTCGTCCCGCAGTTCCTGTCCTTCACCCTCTATCGTTTCGAGACGAATATCCGGGCGGCGGCGATTCTCGGCTTCGTGGGCGCCGGAGGGATCGGTTTCTACATCCAGACGTATCTACGGATGCTCAACTACCCGGCCGCCTCCGCTGTCCTGCTGGTGCTGGTGGCGCTCGTGATGCTCGTGGACTTCGCGTCGTCCCGCATCCGGGCGCGCCTGGTGTAGCCGGGCGCGCCGCGCGCGGCTCACGCAATTCCGCGGGAGTCATTGGCCCGCGGCGGGCTTTGACTCCAGCGGCAGCCCCACGTTGGCGCAGCTGCCAAGCCCGCCCTTGAGGATCTTCACCTCGCGGTATCCGAGCCGCCTCAGCTGTAGCGCCACCCGGGCGCTCGTCCGCTCGTCGGGTCAGGTGCAGTAGGCGAGGACCGGGCGGTCGGGGACCACGCGTAGCGAACTGACACCGCTCCTGAGTTCGTCCGGGGAGAGGCGAATGGAACCCGGGATGCGGAAGGGGCTCGCGTCGTAGGCGGACTGGGTCCGGACATCCAGGCGCGGATTGTACACCGTGCGCCAAGGCCGAAAAGACGCGGGCCCCAGGGGGATCCCCCCCGGGGCCCGCAGGCAAGCCGCAAGCGGCTGTTACTTCAGGATCTCGATGGCAGCCTTGGCCTTCTGCGTCGCCAGGCTGGCGTTGCCGGCCTTGCACGCCGCCTCAGCTTCCTTCACGAAAGTGGCGGCCTTGCTGATATTCGCGCGAGGCGCCTGCGCGTCCTGACCGCGAGGCGCCTGCACATCCTGAGTGCGCGGGGCCTGGACATCCTGGGTGCGCGGGGCCTGGACATCCTGAGTGCGCGGAGCCTGCACCGGCACCTGGGTGCGCGGGGCCTGGACATCCTGAGTGCGTGGGGCCTGGACATCCTGGGTGCGCGGAGCCTGCACCGGCACCTGGGTGCGCGGGGCCTGGACATCCTGAGTGCGCGGGGCCTGGACATCCTGAGTGCGCGGAGCCTGGACATCCTGAGTGCGCGGAGCCTGCACCGGCACCTGAGTGCGCGGGGCCTGGACATCCTGAGTGCGCGGAGCCTGCACCGGCACCTGGGTGCGCGGGGCCTGGACATCCTGAGTCCTGGCACCGGCCAGCGAGCGAGGCGCCTGCACGTCCTGAGTGCGCGGGGCCTGGACATCCTGGGTGCGCGGAGCCTGCACCGGCACCTGGGTGCGTGGGGCCTGGACATCCTGGGTGCGTGGGGCCTGGACATCCTGAGTCCTGGCACCGGCCAGCGAGCGAGGCGCCTGGACATCCTGGCTCTTGGCGAGCTGCTGCTTCTTCTGCAGCATGGTCTTTGCCGTGCCCACCTCGGGCGGGCAGCTCGGCTCGGCCGCGCTCACCGTGCCAGCCAGAGACACAACGAACACGAAGCTCGTCACCGTCGCAAACAGCTTCTTCATCTTCCCCGTCCTTTCGCTCTTGGTTAACCGCTCTCTCACGCCGCTGCCGCCTCCGCCGGCTCCCCCGGGAGCCCGCGGCCCATCCTGACATCGTCCGAACTGGGTGGGCGCATCCGCCGCTCCCTCCCCGCGGTAGTCCAACCTGCAGGCGAGATGCCAGGGCGTGAGGCGATTCGCTTTGGCTTATGTGGCAATGGCTTATTGATCATCCGTCCATCCGCCTGGCAGTTATCAGCGGCGTTCTGCCCGAAGGCCTCCCGGCAGGTTTGGCGGCAATCTGCCTTGGGGCCCGCGGATTGCCGGGCGGGCCGCCCACTGACCATCTCGCCCCGGCAGCTTGTCTTGAGGGGGTGTGGAAACTCTGGTAGGCTCCATCGCCATGGCTCATCGCCGCAATCCCGTGCTCCGGGCGGCGCTGGCGCTGGCGGTGGCCACCCTCGCCGGTTGTGCCCCCGCCATCCCCGGTCTTCCCGCCCGCGACGGGCTGCCTGCTCCATCGCGCGAGATTCTCGCAAACGGCATGCGTCTCGTCATCCAGGAGCACCGCACCAGCGACGTGGTGGCCCTGCACCTCTGGGTGGGAGTGGGGGGGCGCGACGAGGCACCCGACGAGCGCGGCTTCTCTCACTTCGTCGAGCACATGCTCTTCAAGGGGACGGAAAGCCGGGCGCCCGGCTTCGTGGACCGCGAGGTGGAGAGCGTCGGAGGCCGGACCAATGCAGGGACCTCGTGGGACTACACCTTTTACTACATCCTCCTGCCATCCGCCCGGGGCGGCCGTGGAATCGAGGTCCTGGCGGACATGGCTTTCCACTCGCGCTTCGACCCCCGGGAGATCGAGCGGGAGCGCGAGGTGATCTTCGAGGAGGTCCGGCTGGGGGAGGACAACCCGCGCAGCTCCCTGGTCCGCCGGCTCTACGAGCTGGCCTTCCGCGGGCACCCGTACGGCTTTCCCGTTCTCGGGGATGAGGCGGCGATGCGCGCGGTCACCCGGGAGAGCCTCCGCGGCTACTACAAGCGGCACTACGTGCCCGAGAACATGACCCTCGTGGTCATCGGTGCCGTGGAGCCGGACGAGGTCCGGCGGGCCGTGGGGCGCTCCTTTGGACGGATTGCCTCTCAGGGGTATAGGCGTCGGCCCGTAGCAGTTCCGCCGGTGCTGGACGGCGGCCGGCGCGAAATGCTCCCCCGGCCGGAGCGCCAGGCGTCACTGGCTCTGGGATGGGCGGGGCCCCCGCTGGGAGATCCCGACATGTTCGCCGTGGATCTCCTGGCCCAGATCCTGGGCGGGTCCGGGACCTCCAGGCTCACCCAGTCGCTGCGCGAGCGCGCCCGGATCGTGTCCTCCGTCCGGGCCGCGTACTCTGCCCTCGCTGGCGCCGGGCTTCTGACCGTCACGGCCCAGCTCGAGGCTGGCGCCGTCGACCAGGTCGAGGCGGGGATCCTTGCTGAGGTGAAGCGTCTCCAGGAGGAGGGTGTCAGCGAGGCGGAGCGCCAGCGGGCCGTCACTGCCGCGGAGGCCCAGCACGCCTTCTCGAGCGAGACCGCCGAGGGGCGCGCCTACGCCTATGGGCTCGCCGAGACGCTTTGGACCCTGGATGGCGAGCTGGGCTACCTCGAGCGGCTGCGTGGCGTCACGCGGGAAGCGATCCAGGCGGCTGCTCGGCGGTACCTCGGTCCGGGCCATGTGCGGCTCGCGCTGATGCCCAAGGGGGAGGCGCGGTGAGCGGCGGGAGCCTGGCCGGGTGCGCCCTCGCCGCGGTCCTTCTCGCCGTCCCGCCCGCGGTCGGCGCGCAGGGGGCGGTGCTGCGGGAGCGGCTGCCCAGCGGGCTCACCGTGATCGTGCGGGAGAATCCGGCGGCGCCCGTCGTGGCCGTGTCGCTGCTCGTTCGCGTGGGGTCGGGGTGGGAGCGCGAGAGCAACGCGGGCATCACCAACCTGTTGCAGCAGGTGATGGTGAAGGGGACGGAGCGGCGGGGTGCGCTCGAGATCGCGGAGGCCGCCGAAGGGATCGGAGGCAGCGTGAGCGCCTCGGCCGACACGGACGTTTCGGAGATCCGGGGCAGCGCTTTGGCGCGGCATTGGCGGGAGCTGCTGGAGCTGGTGGCCGACGTCGCCCTGCGCCCGGCTCTCGCCGCCGCCGAGATCGAGGGCGAGCGCCGGCTGGTCCTCAGCGCGATCCGAACCCGGGCCGACCAGCCGTTCCAGCGGGCGCTGGAAGCGCTGAGGGAGCGCCTGTACGGGAGCCATCCCTACGCGCTGCCGAGTCTCGGGCGCCGCGAGGTGGTCGCGCGGCTCGGGCGCGAGGCGCTGCTGGAGCACCACCGCCGTTACTACCGGGCCGGGCGCACCGTGGTCTCGGTGAGCGGGCAGCTGTCGTCGCGAGAGGTCGCGGCCGAGATCTCCCGACTCTTCGCTCCCATGCCCCATGGCGAGGGCGAGGCAGCCGCCCCGAGCCCCGTGACGGCCGCCACTGCGGAGCGGGCGATCGTGATTCACCCCGCGGCCCAGGCGCAGGTGCTGGCCGGCGTCCTCGCCCCCCCCATGGACCACCCGGACTACGCGGCCGTGAAGGTGCTCTCGACCGCCCTCGGCGGGGGTATGGCGGGCCGGCTCTTCAGCGAGCTGCGGGACAAGCAGGGGCTCGCCTACTCCACCGGCGCCTTCTACCCGTCGCGGGCGGGGCGGGGTATGCTCGTGGCCTACCTCGGGACCGCCCCGGGGAATGTCGAGAAGGCCGAGGAGGGGATGAAGGCTGAGATCGCGCGGCTCGGCCGGGAGCGTCTGCGCGCCGAGGAGGTCTCGCGCGCCAAGGCCTATCTGCTGGGCCAGTTCGCGCTGGATCGCCGCACCAACGCGCGGCTGGCGTGGTACCAGGGCTTCTTCGAGGCGGCCGGGGTCGGCCACGACTTCGCCGAGCGCTATGCACAGGCGGTGGAGGCCGTGAGCGCCGACGACCTGCAGCGGGTGGCGCGGGCCTATCTCGCCGCGCCCACCGTCGTGACCCTGCGGCCGCCGCCTCGGTAGGGCGCGGCGGCCGGAGGCGGAGGGCGCATGCTTCCGCTCAAGGACGACATCCCGACCCGCTCCATCCCTGTGGTGACGGTGGGGCTGATCGCCATGAATGTCCTGGCCTTCATGTACCAGCTCTCCCTGGGCGGCGAGGGGCCCGCCGGGAGCGGCCGCGCCGCGCAGGAATTCATGCTCGAGTTCGGGCTGATCCCCTGCCGGCTGACCGGCCTTTGCCGCGAGACCCTGGGGCTGCCCTCGCCCGTCCTGACGATCTTCACCTCCATGTTCCTGCACGGCGGCCTCTTTCACGTCGGCGGCAACATGCTGTACCTGTGGATCTTCGGCAACAACGTGGAGGACACGCTCGGGCACGGCCGCTTCCTGGCCTTCTACGGGCTCAGCGGCGTGGCGGCGGCGCTGGCCCAGACGGTGACGGCGCCGGGGTCCACGGTGCCCATGATCGGGGCCAGCGGGGCCGTGTCGGGGGTGCTCGGGGCCTATCTTCTCCTCTTCCCCCACGCCAACGTGCTCACGCTCATCACCTTCGGGTTCTTCATCCGGCTCGTCCGCATCCCCGCGGTGATCGTCCTGGGGTTCTGGATCGTGGTGCAGTTCCTGAACGGCTTCCTCACGGTGGGCATCGCCGCGGCCCGGGGCCAGAGCGGGGGCGGGGGCGTCGCCTGGTTCGCTCACATCGGCGGCTTCCTCGCGGGCATGGGACTGCTCTTCCTCATGCGCCCGCGCGCTCCGTCCCGCGGGCGGTAGTTCCTCCGTCCCGCAGCCTTTCCGCTATACTGAAAGCGCTGTGCCCGGGTCCCGCGAAACGCCTCAGTGAGGAGCCGCGAATGAAGGCAGTCATCATGGCG
>MGBV01000023.1:8928-11065 GCA_001788415.1 Candidatus Rokubacteria bacterium GWC2_70_16
AAGCCGCTGGTGCCCATCGGGAACCTGCCGATCATGGAGCACACCGTGCGGCTGCTCCGGCGACACGGCTTCACCGAGCTGATCGTTCTGCTGTACTTCCTGCCTGAGACCATCACCGCCCACTTCGGGGATGGTGCCCCGTGGGGGGTGCGCATGAGCTACGTGACGCCCACGGCGGACTTGGGGACGGCGGGCGCCGTGAGGTTCGCCGCCGGGGAGCTCTGCGAGCCCGTCCTGGTCATCTCCGGCGATGTGCTCACGGACTTCGATCTCTCCGCGGCAGTGGCCTTCCACCGGGAGCGCGCGGCGGAGGCCACGATGGTGTTGACCCGCGTGGACTTCCCGCTCGCCTACGGGATCGTCATCACCGACGAGGTCGGGCGCGTGGTGCGTTTCCTCGAGAAGCCGACCTGGGGCGAGGTGTTCAGCGACACGATCAACACGGGCATCTACGTGCTCGAGCCGGCCGCGCTCGGTGCCGTGCCGGCAGGCCGCCCCTACGACTTCGGCAAGGAGCTCTTCCCCGCGCTGCTGGCCGCCGGGCGGCCGCTCTACGGGCATGTGGCGCGGGGGTACTGGCGGGACGTGGGTGACCTGAACGAGTACCGGAAGGCCCACATCGATCTCCTGCAGGGCGGGGTGGGCCTGGACATACCCGGGACGCGCCACGAGGGCGCCGGTCACACGGTGTGGCTGGACGAGGGCGCGCGCGTGGACTACACGGCCAGGCTCTCCGGCTCGGTCATCCTGGGGCGGGGCGTGCAGGTGGCCCCGGGGGCGCGGCTCGCCAACTGCGTGGTCGGGCCCGGCTCCGTGATCCAGACGGGCGCCGACATCGAGGGCAGCGTGCTCTGGGCCGATGTGCAGGTGGGCCCGGGGGCGACCATCAAGGAGGCCGTCGTGGGACGCCGGGTGGTCATCCGGGCCAATGCCTTCCTCGCGGAAGGCGTGGTGATCGGCGACTTCTGCAAGATCGGCGAGTCCAGCGTCGTCAAGGCCAATGCCAAGGTCTGGCCGTACAAGGAGGTGGAGGACGGCGCCACGCTGGCCACCAGCCTGGTGTGGGGCGAGCGCTGGAGCCGGTCGATCTTCGGGCCGTACGGCGTCTCCGGGCTGGCGAACATCGAGATCTCCCCGGAGTTCGCGGCCAAGCTCGGCGCCGCCTACGGCTCGACGCTGGGCAGGCGGCGCGTGGTGATCACGAGCCGCGACCATCACAAGGCCTCGCGGATGATCAACCGGGCGCTGATGGCGGGCCTCCTCTCGGTGGGCGTGGACGTGCAGGATCTCGGCGTGGCGCCGGTGCCCGTGGTCCGCTACCAGATCCAGGCGCTGGGGCTGGCGGGCGGGACCCACGTCCGGAAGTCGCCGTACGACCCCGAGCTGATCGACGTGAAGTTCTTCGACGGCCGCGGCCTCGAGTGCGCGCCCGACCGGGAGAAGGCGGTGGAGCGGCTCTTCTTCACCGAGGACTTCTACCGGGCCCCGACCGAGGAGACCGGGCTCCTGAGCTTCCCGCATGCGGGAACAGACCGGTACCGGGACGGGCTCCTGAAGTCGCTGGACGCCGATCTGATCCGCCGGGCCGGCCTCAGGATGGTGCTCGACTACGCCTTTGGCTCGGCCTCCTCCATCTTCCCCGGCGTCCTCGGCGCGCTGGGCGTGGACGTCATCTCTCTCAACGCGTACCTGGACGAGAGCCGCATCTCGAAGACGGCGGAGGAGTTCCAGCGCTCGCTCGACCAGCTGTCGAACATCGTGCGCACGCTGGGCGCCGATCTCGGCGTGCTGCTGGACACGGGCGGGGAGAAGGTCTTCCTGGTGGACGAGAAGGGCGAGATCCTGCCCGGGGACCTGGCGCTGGCCCTGGTGGCGCTCCTCGTGATGCGGACGCACCCGGCGGGGCGCATCGTGGTGCCCGTGACCGCGTCGCGAGCCGTCCACCGGCTCGCGGAGGAGCACCGCTTCACGGTCACACGGTCTCGCGGAACGCTGCGGGCCCTCACCGAGGCGGCGCTGGCCGGGGATGTGGCGCTGGTCGGCGAGGAGATGGGCGGCTTCATCTTTCCCCGCTTCCAGCCGTGCTTCGACGGGATGGCCGCCGTCGCGAGAATCCTGGAGATGATGGCGCGGCTCG
>MGBV01000023.1:11071-36282 GCA_001788415.1 Candidatus Rokubacteria bacterium GWC2_70_16
GCCTGCACCAGCTCACCCGCGAGGTCCCCGCGAGCCACGTCGTGCGCGTCGAGGTGCCCTGCCCGGACGAGCGCAAGGGCGCGGTGATGCGGCGGCTCATCGAGGCCACAAAGGGCGCGGATGTGGAGCTCATCGAGGGCGTGCGGCTCAGGCGCGGGGAGGAGTGGGTCGCGGCCATCCCGGACGCGGACCGGGCCTGCTTCCATGTGGTCGCCGAGTCGGCGGACCGCGAGCGCGCCCGCGCGCTGGCCGAGGAGTACCGGGGGCGCATCGACGGATGGAGAAAGGGGATCGCGTGAAGCGAGAGAGGGTGGCGCGGGCCGCCGGGGCCCCGGATCGTGGAGCAGGGCGCGGCACCAGGGAGCGCCTGGACAGCGCTCTCGTCCAGCGGGGGCTGGCCCCCAGCCGGGAGAAGGCGGTGCGGATGATCCTCGCCGGGGCGGTGAGCGTGGACGGCCGCCGGGTGGACAAGGCCGGAACGGTGGTGGGGACGGGGGCGACGGTGGAGGTGGCCGCGAAGCCCAGCTTCGTGAGCCGCGGCGGCGACAAGCTCGCCCATGCCCTGGACGTGTTCCGGGTCGCGGCGCAGGGACGCGTGTGCCTCGACGTGGGAGCCTCCACCGGCGGGTTCACCCACTGCGTTCTAGGGCGCGGCGCGACTCGCGTGTACGCGCTGGACGTGGGCCACGGCCAGCTGGACGCCGGGCTGCGCGGGGATGGCCGGGTGGTCGTGATGGAACGGGTCAATGCCCGGACGCTTCGGCCCGATGCCTTTCCAGAGCCCGTGGAGCTGGCAACGGTGGACGTGTCCTTCATCTCGCTGGAGAAGGTGCTGCCGGCCGTGTTCGCGTCGCTCACGCCGGCCGGCGAAGTCGTGGCCCTGGTCAAGCCGCAGTTCGAGGTGGGCAAGGGGCTCGTGGAAAAGGGCGGCGTGGTCCGGGATGCGGCCCAGCACCGGGCGGTGCTGGAGCGGGTGGCGCGCTTCGCGATCCTGCACGGCTGGCACGTCCGCGGCGTCACGGCCTCACCGCTCAGAGGGCCCAAGGGCAATCGCGAGTTCTTCCTCCACCTGGCACGCACCGGGCGCTCCGCTGCCGACCTCATGGCGCGCATCGAGCGCGTGGTGAGGGAGGCGCCCGAGTGAAGCGCATCGGGGTCGTCGCCAAGGTCGACCGCCAGGAAGCGGGCGTCGTGGTCCCGCGGCTCCTCGAGTGGTGCGCCGAGCACGGATTCGCGCCCGTGCTCGAGAAGGAGACCGCCGGCCTGTGCCCGGACACCGGCGCTCATGCGGTGCCGAAGCCCGAGCTCCCGGCGCAGGCGGATCTCCTCGTGGTGCTCGGCGGGGACGGGACGCTTCTCTCGGTGGCGCGGCTCGTGGGCGACCTCGGGGTGCCGATCCTCGGGGTGAACCTGGGGGGCCTCGGCTTCCTCACCGCGCTCACGGTGGACGAGCTCTTCCCCGCCCTGGAGGCGCTCAGGCGCGACGAGCTGGTCATCGAGGAGCGGATGATGCTGGCGGCCCGCGTGTCCCGGCAGGGGGAGCGGCTGTCGGAGTACGTGGCGCTCAACGACGTGGTGATCACGAAGTCGGCCATGAGCCGCATCATCAACCTCGAGGTCTCGGTGGAGGGGCAGTTCGCCACCGGCTACCGGGCGGACGGCCTCATCATCTCCACGCCCACGGGCTCCACGGCGTACGGCCTGTCGGCGGGCGGCCCCATCGTCTTCCCCACGATGGACGCGGTGGTCCTCACGCCCATCTGCTCCCACACGCTCACGAACCGGCCCATCGTGCTGCCGGCAAGCCTCGCCGTCGAGGTGAGGCTCCTGTCCGATCAGGACGTGATGCTGACCCTGGACGGCCAGGTCGGTTTCGCCCTCAAGCGCGGGGATGCCGTCGAGGTCCGGCAGGCGGCCGCGCGCACCCGGCTCCTCCGCTTCCCGCAGAAGCACTTCTTCTCCGTGCTCCGGACGAAGCTCAAGTGGGGCGAGCGCTAGCCACGCCCCCCTGTCCGCGGCGGGATACGTGTTGCCGGCCGGGCCCGGCCGGCCGTAGCCTGGGCGGGGTGCCATGCTGAGCGAGCTCCGGATCCGCAACCTGGCCGTCATCGAAGAGGTGACGGTGCCCTTCGGCCCCGGCTTCAACGTGCTCACGGGAGAGACGGGCGCCGGCAAGTCCATCGTCATCGACGCCCTCCTGCTCGTGGTCGGCTCGCGCGCCCAGCCCGACCTCATCCGGACCACGGCGGAGGCGGCCTTCATCGAGGCCAGCTTCGAGCTGGCGTCGGACAGTCCGGTGGGGGCCATTCTCGAGGGGGCGGGGCACGGCCTCCGGGACGGCCAGCTCGTGATCAAGCGAGAGCTGGTGCGCTCGGGTCGGCACCGCGTCTTCGTCAACGACGCTCCGGCGACGGTGGGACTCCTGGAGCGGCTCGGGGAAGCGCTGGTGGAGCTCCACGGCCAGCACGAGCACCAGCGACTGATGGAGCCGGGCCGGCAGCTGCTGCTGCTCGACCGCTTCGCCGACTGCGAGGAGCGCCGCGGACGCGTCGCGGATCTGGTCGGGCGCTGGGAGCAGGCCCGGCGGGAGATCGCGACCCTGCGCGAGGAGGGGCGGGAGCAGGCGCGGCAGGAGGAGATCCACCGCTTCCAGCTCTCCGAGATCGACGCGGTCCGGCCCCGAGAGGGCGAGGAGGAGGAGCTGCGGACCGAGCGGCGCCGGCTCCAGCACGCCGAGAGGATCGCCGCCGGTCTCCACGAGGTGTTGGCGCTCCTCTACGACGACGGCCAGTCGGCCTCCGCCAGGCTCCGGCGCGCAGGCACGCTGCTCCGCGACCTGTCGGCGTTCGACCCGCAGCTGGGGGCGCCCACCGAGGCGCTGGGCGAGGCGGAGGCGTACCTGGGGGATGCCGTGGCGCGCGCCCGCGTGCAACGCGACCGGGCGGCGTTCGACCCGGCACGGATGGAGGACATCGACGAGCGGCTGGACGCGCTGGCCCGGCTCAAACGCAAGTACGGGGAGACGGTGGAGGCCGTGCGGGCCTACCGCGAGGAGGTCGCGGGCAGGCTCCAGCGCCTCGCGCGGCACGACGACCTCGTGGCGGACGCCGAGGCCCGGCTGCAGGCGTTGGGCCAGGAGGCGGCCAGCGAGGCCCTGGCGCTGTCCGGCGCACGGGAGGAGGCGGCGGCGCGGCTCGAGCGACTGATCCAGAAGGAGCTCCGGGGGCTCGGCATGGAGCATGCGCGCTTCCGGGCGGCGGTGGGGCATGAGCCGGTGGAGCCGGGGGAGCTCGCCTGCGGGGCCGGGCGCTGGCGCGTGGGGCTCCGCGGCGCCGACGCCGTGGAGTTCCTCCTGTCGGCGAACCCCGGGGAGGAGCTCAAGCCGCTGGCCAAGGTCGTCTCGGGGGGCGAGCTGTCGCGGACCATGCTCGCCATCAAGACCGTCCTCGCGGCAGCGGACCAGATGCCCACGATGGTCTTCGACGAGGTGGACGCCGGGATCGGTGGACGGGTGGCCGACGTGGTGGGGCAGACGCTCCGTCGCACGGCATCCGGACGGCAGGTGCTCTGCGTGAGCCATCTGGCGACCATCGCCGCCCACGCCGACCATCACCTGGTGGTGGAGAAGCGGGTCGTGCGGGGGACGACCCGCACGACGGTGGCGGCGCCGGATGCCGCCGGGCGCGTCGAGGAGCTGGCCCGCATGCTGGGAGGGGAGCGCATCACGGAGGCGACGCGGCGCCACGCCCGGGAGCTGGTCCGGGAGGCCCGGCGCCCCGCGTGAGGCTCGGCCCGTCCGGGGCGATGGTGTAAGATAGCGAACTACGATGTTCGGCTCCCTCGTCCGCGCCATCTTCGGCACCAAGCACGAGCGTGACGCGCGCCGCATGCGCCCCACCGTGGAGGCCGTCACCGCGCTGGAGCCGGAGGTGCAGCAGCTCGCCGACGGGGATCTCCGCGCGAGGACCGAGGAGTTCAGGAAGCGGCTCGCGGCCGGCGAGGTGGTGGAGGACCTCTTGGCGGAGGCCTTCGCGGTGTGCCGGGAGGCCGCGCGCCGGACGGTCCGCATGCGGCACTTCGACGTCCAGCTCATGGGCGGCATCGTGCTCCACGAGGGCAAGATCGCCGAGATGGCCACGGGCGAGGGCAAGACGCTCGTGGCCACGCTGCCCGCCTACCTCAACGCGCTCCCGGGTCTCGGCACCCACGTGGTGACGGTCAACGACTACCTGGCGCGGCGCGACGCCCAGTGGATGGGGCCCATCTACCATGCCCTGGGCCTCTCGGTGGGCGTGATCCAGCACGAGGTGTCCTACCTCTACGATCCGGACTATCCCTCCCCGGACATCCGGCTGGCCTCACTCCGACCGTGCTCGCGGCGCGAGGGCTACCAGGCCGACATCACCTACGGCACGAACAACGAGTTCGGCTTCGACTACCTGCGGGACAACATGCGCTTCAGCCTCGAGGAGATGGTCCAGCGGGAGCACCACTACGCCATCGTGGACGAGGTGGACTCCATCCTCATCGACGAGGCGCGGACCCCGCTCATCATCTCCGGTCCCGCCGAGGGGTCCACGGAGAAGTACTACAAGATCGACCGGATCATCCCGAAGCTCACCCGCGCGGCCACCATCGTGGAAGGCAAGCTGTCGGAGATCGAGGCCCAGGCCCCGGGCGATTACATCGTGGACGAGAAGTCGCGGGCGGTGTCCCTCACGGAGCAAGGTATCTCTGACTGCGAGCGGCTGCTCGGCCTGGACAACCTCTACGACCCCTCCCAGATGGAGATCCTCCACCACATCCACCAGGCCCTGAAGGCGCACGCGCTGTTCAAGAAGGACGTGGACTACGTGGTCAAGGACGGGCAGGTAGTGATCGTGGACGAGTTCACCGGGCGGCTCATGCCCGGGCGCAGGTGGTCGGACGGCCTGCATCAGGCCGTCGAGGCCAAGGAGGGGGTCAGGATCGAGTCTGAGAATCAAACCCTTGCGACCATTACCCTCCAGAATTACTTCCGCATGTACGACAAGCTGGCGGGGATGACGGGGACGGCGGCCACGGAGGCGGAGGAGTTCGCCAAGATCTACACCCTGGACGTGACGGTGGTGCCCACCAACCGCCCGCTGACGCGCGTGAATCACGCCGACGTGGTGTACAAGACCGCGCGCGAGAAGTTCGAGGCCGCGAGCACCGAGATCGCCGCCTGCCATGCCAGGGGGCAGCCCGTGCTCGTGGGAACGGTCTCCATCGAGACCTCGGAGCACCTCTCCCGGCTGCTCAAGAAGCGGGGGATCCCGCATCAGGTGCTCAACGCCAAGTACCACGAGCGGGAGGCGGAGATCGTGGCGCAGGCCGGGCGCGAAGGGGCCGTCACCATCGCCACCAACATGGCCGGCCGCGGCACCGACATCCTGCTGGGGGGCAACCCGGACTTCCTCGCCAAGGAGGTCCTGAGGAAGAAGGGGCTCGACCCCGCCACGGCTCCCGCCGGGGCCCGGGAGGCCGCGTGGGCGGAAGCCAAGAAGGTGACGGACCCCGAGCACGAGCGCGTGGTGGCGCTCGGGGGACTGCACATCATCGGGACGGAGCGGCACGAGTCGCGCCGGATCGACAACCAGCTGCGGGGGCGCGCGGGACGGCAGGGCGATCCCGGTTCCTCGCGCTTCTACCTCTCGCTGGAGGACGACCTCCTCCGGATCTTCGGCTCGGAGCGCATCCAGCGCATCATGGACCGGCTCGGCATGGAGGAAGGCGAGCCCATCGAACACAAGCTCGTCACCCGGGCCATCGGCACCGCCCAGAAGCGCGTGGAGACGCGCAACTTCGAGATCCGCAAGCATCTCCTCGAGTACGACGACGTGATGAACAAGCAGCGCGAGATCGTCTACGGGATGCGGCGGGAGATCCTCGACGGCGAGAGCCAGGAGGAGACGGTCCTCGAGTGGATCGGCGAGCTGGTCGGGGGGCTCGTGGACCGGTATGCCCCCGCGGACGCGCATCCGGACGACTGGGACCTGCCGGGGCTCGGCGAGGCGCTGCACCGGCAGTTCGACTTCCGGCTGCCGGGCGAGGTGACCCCCGAGGAGATCGGCTCCCGCGACAGCCTCATGGAGCGCGTCGCGGCCGTGGCGCAGCAGGCCTACCGGGAGCGCGAGCGCCAGCTCGGGCCGGAGATGTTCCACCGGCTGGAGCGCTGGATCATGCTCGGGCTGCGCTGGGAGGACGGAGAGTTCCGGGGCATCGATCAGCTCTGGAAGGACCACCTGCTGAACATGGATCACCTGAAGGAAGGCATCGGCCTCCGGGGCTACGGCCAGCGGGACCCGCTCACCGAGTACAAGAAGGAAGCCTTCGAGATGTTCCAGGAGATGGTGGACCACCTGAAGGAGGTGGTCCTGGAGCAGCTCTTCAAGGTGCGGATGATGCGCGAGGAGGCGGCGCCCGTGCGGGTCGCCGCGGCGCCGGCGCGGCACTGGCTGGAGAACCGGGGCGGCGACATCGGCACCGCCCCCCGCCCGGCCGGCCGGGTGGAGCCGCGCACCGCCACCGGGGAGAAGCTGGGCCGAAACGACCCCTGTCCGTGCGGCTCCGGCAAGAAGTACAAGAAGTGCTGTTTGCTGAAGGGGACGTAGCCGCTCCGGCCGCAGCCCATATCTGGTAGCCCCCCGCCCCCCGCCCCCCCAGGCGTGGGGTTTTTTTCTTTGCCCCGGCGGAACCCTGTGGTATTCGTTAGTAGCCCTTGCGGGGCGCACGATGCGGCTCCAACAGATCGTCATCCACGGCTTCAAGTCCTTCGCGGAGAAGACGGAAGTCCGCGCCCTGCCCGGCATCACCTGCGTCGTCGGCCCCAACGGCTGCGGGAAGTCCAATGTTGCCGACGCCATCCGCTGGGCGCTCGGCGAGCAGAGCCCGAAGACACTCCGCGGCCATCGGATGGAGGACGTGATTTTCCACGGCTCGGCCTCGCGGAAGTCCATCGGCATGGCCGAGGTGACCCTCGTCTTCGACAACGACGGCACGCTCAGCGTTCCCTGGAGCGAGGTGAGCGTCGCGCGCCGCCTCTACCGCACCGGCGACAGCGAGTACCTGCTCAACAAGAATGTCTGCCGCCTGCGGGACCTGCAGGATCTCTTCGCCGGCACCGGCGTCAATCCCAAGGCCTACGCGCTCATGGACCAGGAGCGCCTCAACCACGTGCTGGCGGCGCAGCCCTGGGAGCGCCGCGCCTTCATCGAGGAGGCCGCGGGGATCGCGCGCTACAAGCAGCAGCGCGCGGAGGCCCAGGGCAAGCTCGCGGCGACGCGACAGAACCTCCAGCGCGTCCGCGACGTGATGGACACCGAGCGGCGCCAGCTCGCCTCCCTCGAGCGCCAGGCGCGGAAGGCCCAGCAGTACAAGGCGCTCCACCAGGAGAGGCAGGCGCTGGCGCTCGCCATGGTGGCCGCCGACTTCGCCGCGCTGACGAGCCGGCACGAGGTGGTGGCCGCGGAGCTGGCGCGGCTCCGGGCGGCGGCGGAGGAGCGCCAGAGCCTGATCGCCGTCCTCGCCGCGCGGGAGACGACGCAGCGGGCGGAGGTCCAGGAGGTAGAGTACCGGCTCGCCGACCTCCGGCAATCCGTCCAGAAGGTCCAGCTCGAGGCCGAGCGTCTGATCGAACGGCGTGACCACATCGGCACGCAGCTCCGGGAGATCGGGGACGAGGACATCCGGCTCGCCGAGGAGATCCGGACCATCGGAGAGCGCCGGCTGGGCCTGGGCGCCGAAAGGGAAGAGAAGACGCGGGGGCTCGCAGAGGCGCGGCAGCGCCATGCCGAGCACGGACGGCGCGTGGGCGAGCTCGAAACCCTGCTCGCGCAGAGCCGGACCCGGCTCGCCGGAATGCGGAGCCGGCTGGAAAGCCTCCGGCTCGAGCAGGTGAAGGCCGCTGGACGTCGCGCCGAGCTCACGCGCGAGGCCGGGGAGCTGCGGGAACGGACTCTCAACCTCCAGCGGGGACTCGACCGGCTCGAGGGCGAGCTCGGCCAGGCTCGGGCCGAGGCCCGGCGACTCGCCGTCTCACGCGGGCGCCTCGAGGCGCACCACCACCGCACCGGCGAGCAGCTGTCGCTCCTCGTGGGGGAGCAGCAGCAGATCGCGGCCGAGCTGGCGGAGCGGGAGGGGCTCCGGGCGCACATGCAGGCGACCGTGGCTGACCTGCGGCTGGCGCTTGCGGGCCGGCAGTCGCAGCTGGACGCGCTCACGCTCCTCGAGCGCGAGCGCGAGGGGTACGGCGCCGGCGTCCGCGCGGTCTTCGCGGAGGGCGGCGCGGCTCTCCGCGGCGTGGTCGGCACGGTGGCCGATCTCCTGGAAGTGCCCCCGGGGCTCGAGACCGCCGTGGAAGGCGTGCTGGGCGATCGTCTCCAGTGGGTGGTGGTGGAGCGTTTCGAGCACGCCCGGGCCGCGCTCGGCTATCTGGAGCGCGAGGGCGCGGGCGCGGCGACCTTCCTGCCGCTCGAGACGCTGCCCGCCGATGGCGGCCCCGTCGAGGACTCGGATGAGGTGCGCTGGGCGGCGCGGCTCGTCGGGGGCCCCCATCCCTCGCTGCTGCGCTACCTGCTGGGACGTGTCGGGATCGTCGCCCACCTGGATCAGGCCGAGACCCTGTGGCGGCGCAACGGCGTGGTGGCAACCTACGTCACCCCAACCGGCGAGGTGCTCTCCCCCGCGGGCCGGTTGACGGGCGGACGGCGCGACGGCGGCAACGGGGAGCGGGACCACTCCATCCTCCGGCGCAAGGGCTCCATCAGGCAGCTGCGCGAGGAAGTGGAGGCCCTGGAGCGCGACGCCTCGCTCCAGCGCGGGCTGCTCGACGCCCTGGAGGCCGACATCCAGGCGCTGCGCTCCCGGGAGGCGGGGCTCCGCTCCTCGCTCCAGGCCCAGGAGGCCGCGCGCGTGGCCGGGAGCAAGGATCTCGAGGCCACGGCGAGGGACGAGGAGAGGAACCGGCGCCATCTCGAGACGCTGGAGGCTGAGGGCCTGCACCTGGCCGGGGAGCGGGTGGAGACCACCGCGCGCGGCGACGAGGTGGAAGCAGCGCTTTGCGGCGTCCGCGAGACGGAGGCGGCGCTCGAGGGGGAGATGGAGGCGGTGCGCGAGCGCGTGGAGGTCGGCCAGCGGGAGGAGGGGGCGCTGGCGGGCGACTTCACGGCCTGCCGCGTGGAGTTCGCCGCGGTGGCCGAGCGGGTCGACGCCCTGGCGCGGGATCTCGATCGGCTGCAGGATCTCGCCATCGAGGCGGGCGCCCGCCTGGAGCAATCGACGCTGCGCCGCGCCCAGATGGGGGAGCGGCGGGCGGAGCTCGAGCAGGAGTCCGAGCGGGCGGACGCGCGGGCGCGCGAGGTTGTCGCCGAGCGGGACCGCCTCGAAGCCCAGGTCCGGGTGGCGGCCGAGGCGCGCGAGCAGCGTGCCGCGGACTGCCTGTCCCTGGAGGCGGAGCTGCGAGGCGCCGAGCAGGAGCGTCAGCGGCTCGTCGGGCGCGTGCACGCGCTGGAGCTCGACGAGACCGAGGGACGCGTCCGCCGCGAGGAGCTGCTCCAGGAGGCGCGGCGCAGTCACGGGGTGGAGGGTCGGGACGCGCTCCTGGCCGCGCACGACCCGTCGGCCGACCTCGCGCCGGTCAAGGCCCGCCATGAGGACCTCGGAGCGCGGCTCGAGGCCATGGGCGCCGTCAACCTCGTGGCCGATGAGGAGTACCGGGAGCTCGAGGAGCGGATCAACTTCCTCCGCGCCCAGCACGACGATCTCGTGGCCTCCATCAAGGACCTCGAGAAAGCCATCCGGCGGATGACGGGAACCGCCCAGGAGCGCTTCCGTGAGGCGTTCGACCGGATCAACCACCACTTCTCCAACATCTTCGCGCGCCTGTTCGAAGGGGGGCGGGCGGAGCTCCGGATGGTCGAGGCGGCGGAGGGCGAGGACGACCCGCTGGAGCTCGGCGTGGAGCTCATGGCGCAGCCGCGCGGCAAGCGGCTCCAGGCGGTGAGCCTGATGTCCGGGGGAGAAAAGGCGCTGACCGGCCTGGCCCTGCTCTTCGCCATCTTCTACTACCACCCGAGCCCCTTCTGCGTGCTCGACGAGGTGGACGCGCCGCTGGACGACGCCAACATCCATCGCTTCCTCCGCGTGCTGCGGGAGCTGTGCGCCCACACGCAGTTCATCGTCATCACCCACAACCGGAAGACCATGGAGGCCGCCGATGTGCTGTATGGCGTGACCATGGAGGAGCCCGGGTTGTCCCGCCTCGTCTCGGTGAAGCTGACTGAAGCGTAACTGCCCTCCCTAGTTGACTTTTCCGCTCCAGCAGGCTTACACTTCCCGTGGGCTCCAAGTCATGGGAACGCTGGGTGTTCTTCTGCGCGAGATCCGCCAGTCCAGGGGGGTTTCCCTGGACGAGATGGCGCGCGCCACGCGCGTCGGGAAGCGCCAGCTCGAGGCGCTCGAGGCGGAGGATCTCCGGGAGCTTCCGGCGCCCGTGTTCGTCAAGGGGTTCATTCGCGCCTATTGTGGCTTCCTCCAGGTGGCGCCTGACGATGCGTTGGCGCGGTACGGCGATCTCCTCGGCCACGGGAGTCCCGCTCAGGGGATGACCACGGGCCGCTCGGGCGGCGCGGCCTGGCGCTGGGGACCCGTGGTCGTCAGCTTCGTCCTGCTCGTTCTCCTGGGTGGAGCCCTTCTCATCGTCAACATGGGGTTCAGGGCGAGGCCTGATCGAGCCGCCACCGCGCCCGCCCGGCCGGCGGCGCAGAGCGACCCGGCAGCGAGCCTGCGGCCCGGTCCGGAGCGGGCTCAGTCCCGGCCCGCCCTCCCGGAGTTGGCTCCCGTGGTCCCGGCGGGCAGCGTGCCACCGGCGCCGCGGGGAAGTCAGCGGCTGGTGGTCCGGGCCATCGAGCCCACGTGGATCAAGGTCCAGATGGACGGCGTCGGGTCGGTGCAGGAGCTCTTGCCCACCGGGGCCACGCGCGAGTGGAGCGCCCGAGAGCGGTTCGTGCTGACCGTGGGCAATGCCGGAGGGCTCCAGCTGGAGCTCAACGGCCAGGCCCTGCCCTCCCTCGGCGCCCGCGGAGCGGTGATCCGGGAGCTGGTGCTTCCCCAGAGCATGGCGGCCTCTGGCTCTTGAGCTTCTTCGGCGCTTTCGCCGACCGGGTCCGCGAAGGGCTGCGGCGCTCCCGGCAGCTGCTCGACACGGGGCTGGACGCGCTCCTGTCGGTGGGGCGGCCCCTGGACGACGCCCTCCTCGAGGAGCTGGAGGAGATGCTGGTGGCCGCCGACCTCGGCGCGGCGACCGCCTCGGCCTTCGCCGAGCGTCTGCGGGAAGAGGCCCCGCGAGGGCGCGCCGTGACTGCCGCCGAGGTCCGCGCGCTGCTGCGCCGCTTCCTGGAGGAGACGCTGGCGGGGGCGGCCGCTCCCCTCAACCTCGACGGGAAGCCGGCCGTCATCCTCATGCTCGGCGTCAACGGCGCGGGCAAGACGACGACGACCGGCAAGCTCGCGGCGGCGCTCGTGGCCTCGGGGCAGAGCGTGATCCTCGCCGCGGCGGACACCTTCCGCGCCGCGGCCATCGAGCAGCTGGAGGAGTGGGGTCGCCGCGCCAAGGCGGAGGTGGTGCGGCAGGGAGCGGGAGCGGACCCCGCCGCGGTGGTATTCGACGCCGTGAAGGCGGCCACGGCCAGACAGGCGGATGTGCTGCTGGTGGACACGGCCGGGCGGCTGCACACCAAGTCGAATCTCATGGACGAGCTCGTCAAGCTCAGGCGCGTGGTGTCCCGTCAGCTCCCGGGGGCCCCGCAGGAATGCCTCATGGTGCTCGAGGCGCCCACGGGCCAGAACGGGCTGGCGCAGGCCAGGGTCTTCCACGAGGCGGTGGGGCTCACGGGGCTCGTTCTCACCAAGCTCGACGGGACCGCGAAGGGAGGCATTGTCATCCGCATCCACCAGGAACTCGGGCTGCCCATCAAGCTGGTGGGAGTCGGCGAGCGGGTCGAGGATCTCCAGCCCTTCGACGCCAAGGTGTTCGTCTCGGGACTGCTGCCTGAGCCATGACAGTCGGAGCAACGCTCGGCCCTGACCTGGACGAGGACCGGAAGTGGATGGCGCGTGCCCTCGAGCTGGCGGCCCTGGGCCGAGGGCTGACATCGCCCAACCCGATGGTGGGCGCGGTGGTGGTGCGCGACGGACGCCTCTTGGGCGAGGGCCACCACGTCCGGGCCGGCGCGCCCCACGCCGAGGTGGTGGCGCTGACGCAAGCCGGGCCGGCGGCCCGCGGCGCGACGCTCTATGTCAGCCTCGAGCCCTGCAACCATCGCGGCAGGACGCCGCCATGCGCGGCGGCCATCGTCGGGGCGGGGCTGGCCCGCGTGGTGGCCGCCGTGGGCGACCCGAATCCGCGCGCCGGCGGCGGGGCCGATGCCCTGCGCGCGGCCGGCGTGGCGGTGGAGATGGGGTGTCTGGCCGAGGAGGCGAGCGCGCTGAATCGCGTATTCCTCACCGCGATGCGGGAGCGGCGGCCGCACGTCACCCTGAAGTGCGCGATGACGCTGGACGGCAAGACCGCCGCCTTCGACCGTTCGTCGCGGTGGATCACCGGCGAGGAAGCCCGGGGGGAAGCGCACCGGCTCAGGAGCGAGGCCGACGCGATCGCCGTGGGCATCGGGACGGCGCTGGCCGACGATCCGGCGCTGACGGTGCGGCTGGGGCGCCTTTGGCCCAGGGAGCCGTGGCGGGTCGTCGTGGACAGCCACGCCCGCCTCCCGGTGACGGCGCAGGTGATCCGCGCGGGCGCGCCCGCTCGCGCGCTCGTGGCCGTGACCGGGCAGGCGCCGCCCGACCGGGTGGCGGCGCTCGAGGCCCGCGGCGCAACGGTGCTCGCGTGCAAGGGAGAGGGCGGCCGGGTAGACCTCGCGGACCTCTGCTCCCGTCTGCTCGGGCTCGATGTGCTGGGCTTGCTCGTCGAAGGGGGCGGGGAGATCGCGGCGGCGTTCCTCGAGGCCCATCTCGTGGACCGGGTCGCGTTCTTCGTGGCCCCGCTCCTGATCGGCGGCCGGAGCGCCCCGACGCCCGTCGAGGGGGCCGGGCGGACGGTGGGCGCGGCCGTCCGGCTGCGCTCGGTGCGGGTGCGCGCCGTGGGCGAGGACTGGCTGATCGAGGGAGAGGTCGCGCCCAGGGAGAGGCGAGGCTGAGATGTTCACGGGGATCGTGGAGGAGCTGGGACGGGTTGCCAGTCGAGAGGGCCCGCGGCTCTGCGTCGCGGCGGAGCGAGTCCTGGCGGGCAGCGAGATCGGCGCCAGCGTCGCGGTCAACGGCGCCTGCCTCACCGTGGTGGAGCGCGGCGCGGGGCGGCTCGCCTTCGATCTCGGCCCCGAGACGCTCGCCGTCACCGCGCTGGGCGATCTCCGCGCGGGGGACCCGGTGAACCTGGAGCGGCCGCTGGCGCTGGGAGGATTCGTGGGCGGGCACCTGGTGCTGGGCCACGTGGATGGCGTCGGCGTCGTGACCGAGGCCCGCCGGACGGGTGAGTCGGCCCGGGTCAGGATAGAATGGCAGGACGAGAGCCTGACGCCGCTCCTGATCCCGAAGGGGTCGGTGGCGGTGGACGGGGTGAGCCTGACGGTGGCCGCGCTGCTGGAGCGCGCCTTCGAAGTGATGCTGATCCCGCACACCCTCTCGCACACGACGCTGGGCTCCGTCCGGCCCGGCAGCCGGGTGAACCTGGAGGCAGACATGATCGGCAAGTACGTGGTGCGCTCGCTGAGCCTGAGAGGGGAGGCGCTGTGACGGAGAAAAGCGGGGGCGAGTTCGCGAGCATCGAGGAGGCGGTCGAGGAGGTCCGCGCCGGGCGGATCCTCATCGTGGTGGACGACGAGGATCGCGAGAACGAGGGCGATCTCCTCATGGCCGCCGACAAGGCCACGCCGGAGGCGGTCAACTTCATGGCGAAGCACGGCCGGGGGCTCATCTGCGTCCCGATGCTCGGCGACCGCCTGGACCAGCTCGAGATCTCCATGATGGTTCGCGACAACACGGCGCCGCTGGGGACCGCCTTCACCACCACGGTGGACGCCCGGCGGGGCGTCACCACGGGCACCTCGGCCTACGATCGGGCCATCACCATCAGGACGCTGGTGGACCCGGCCACCCGGCCCGGGGACCTGACGAAGCCGGGGCACATCTTCCCGCTGCGGGCGCTGCCGGGCGGGGTGCTGCGGCGGGCGGGGCACACCGAGGCGGCCGTGGACCTGGCGCGGATGGCGGGCTGCGCGCCCGCGGGCGTGATCTGCGAGGTGCTGGACGAGGACGGCGGCATGGCCCGGGTGCCGGACCTCATGAAGCTGGCCCGCGCCCACGGGCTCAAGTGCATCACCATCAAGGACCTCATCGAGTACCGCATGCAGACGGAGAAGCTGGTGCGGCGGGCGGCGACGACGCAGCTGCCCACCGAGTACGGCGACTTCCAGGTGATCGCCTACGAGACGACGGTGGACGACCGGGTGCCGCTGGCGCTGGTCATGGGTGAGGTGGGGGGCGAGCAGCCGGTGCTGATGCGCGTGCACTCGGAGTGTCTCACCGGGGATGTGTTCGGCTCCCGGCGCTGCGACTGCGGCTCGCAGCTGCACAAGGCGCTCACGATCATCTCGCGCGCGGGGCGCGGCGTGCTGGTGTACATGCGCCAGGAGGGGCGGGGGATCGGGCTCCTGAACAAGCTGCGCGCCTACGAGATCCAGGACCAGGGCAAGGACACCGTCGAGGCCAACCACGCCCTGGGCTTCGGTGCCGACTTGCGCCACTACGGGATCGGGGCCCAGATCCTGGTGGACCTGGGGCTCACGCGCCTGCGCTACCTCACCAACAACCCGAAGAAGATCGTGGGCATCGAGGGCTACGGCCTCCACGTGGTCGAGCGTGTCCCGCTGGAGATCCCGCCCACCGACGCCAACCGGCGCTACCTCGTCACCAAGCGGGAGAAGATGGGACACCTCTTCTCCTCGCTGCCCGACTGAGATGGCCGGGCGTGCCCCGAAGGCGCCGCGCGGCCTCGGCGCGCGCGCCGGGCGGGGTCGGGCCAGATTCGCCCTCGTGGCCTCGCGCTTCCACGAGGCGATCTCGAAGGCGCTGGTGGACGGGGCCGTGGCGGCGCTCGCGGCGCGGGGTGTCGGCGGCGCTCGCGTGGAGGTCCACTGGGTCCCCGGCTCCTTCGAGCTGCCCCAGGCCGCCCTGGCGCTGGCCCGGAGCCGCCGCTACGCCGCCATCGCCTGCCTGGGCGTCGTGATCCGGGGCGGCACCCCGCACTTCGAGCATGTCTCGCGCGAGACCGCCGCCGGCATCCAGCAGGTGGCCCTCGAGACGGGCGTGCCGGTGACCTTCGGGGTCATCACGGCGCTCACCGAGGAGCAGGCGTGGGAGCGGGCCGGCGGGGCCGTCGGCCATCGGGGCGAGGAGGCCGCCCTGGCGGCTCTCGCGATGGCCGAGTGGCTGCCCCGCGCGCGGCGCGGGGACGGGCGCCGGTAGGCGGAACACGCATGGGCAAGCGCCGCAAGTCACGGGAGCTGGCGCTCCAGCTGCTCTACCAGCTTGACCTGCAGGACGAGGGCAGCCCGGAGCCTTACCTCGACGAGTTCTGGGCGCGCCACCCGGTGGACGGCGAGGTGCGCGCCTTCGTCGAGTCCCTCGTGCGGGGCACCAAGCTCCACCAGGGGAAGATCGACGAGGTGATCGCCCAGTACGCGGAGAACTGGGACCTGGATCGCATGGCGGTGGTGGACCGGAACATCCTGCGCGAGGGCATCTTCGAGCTCCTCTGGCGCGCCGACATCCCGCCCAAGGTGGCCATCAACGAGGCCCTCGAGGTGGCGAAGAAGTTCAGCACCCGCGAGTCGAGCCGATTCATCAACGGCATGCTGGACCGGGTCCGCAAGGAGCTGCGCGCCGCCGAGTAGGGAGTCCTCCATCCGCTACGCCGTCCTGTCGGACATACACGGCAACTCCCAGGCGCTCTCCGCCGTGCTCGCCGACGCGGACCGGGAGGGAGCACGCGCCCTGGTCTGCCTCGGGGATCTGGTCGGCTATGGCGCCGATCCCGTGGCGTGCGCGGAGGCAGTGGGGGAGCGGGCCGCGATTGTCGTGGCGGGCAACCACGAGCACGGGGTGCTGGAGCTCGCGAGCCTCCGTTGGTTCAACGCGGTGGCCCGGGAGGCGGTGCGCTGGACCCGGGCGCAGCTCTCCGACGGCGTCCGGAGCTACCTCGGTTCGCTGCCCCTCACGGCGACGCTCGAGGATGCCACGCTCGTGCACGCCAGCCCGCGGCGTCCCGAGAAGTGGGACTACCTGCTGTCGGCGGAGGACGGCTTCGAGGTGTTCGGCGATTTCCGCACGCCTCTGTGTTTCGTCGGGCACTCCCACTGTCCGGGCGTCTGGTCGCTGGGCGCGGCGGGTCCCGAGCACGCGGCGTGGTTCACGGGCTGGCCCGCCGAGGTGCGGCTCGCGGCGGGTCGCCGCTATGTGATCAACGTGGGGAGCGTCGGGCAGCCGCGGGACCGGGACCCGCGCGCGGCCTACGCTCTGTGGGACCTGGAGGAGCGCCTCGTGTGGATCCGAAGGGTCGAGTACGACCATCGCGCCGCCGCCGCGCGCATCCTCGAGGCCGGGCTGCCGCGAGTGCTCGCCCATCGCCTGGCCAGTGGATCCTGACCGGCTGGCTCCCCTGTCCCGCGCGGGACTGCGTCTCCCACTGCTCCTGACCGCCGGCGTCGCGGGCGCGCTGGCCTTTCCCGCGGCGGACTGGTGGCTCTTCGGGTGGGTATGGGTGGCGCCCGCCCTGGCCTGCGCGCTGGTGCGGCCGCCCCGGGCGGCGCTCGGCGACGGATGGCTCCAGGGCACGGTGTTCTTCGTGGTGCTCCTGCGCTGGCTCGACCACACCTTCCGCCACTACAGCGCCATCCCGTGGCCCCTCACGTGGCTGCCGATCCTCGCGCTCGCCGCCTACTGCGGCCTGTACGCGGGCCTGGTCTGCGCGGCGGTGGCGCGGCTGCGCGCGAGGGTCGGCGCCGGATGGGCCGCGGCGATGGCGCCCGCCCTCTGGGTCGGGGGGGAATGGATCCGCGGCCGGCTGATGGACGGCTTTCCGTGGGGGCTCGCGGGGTACTCGCAGCACGCCGTGCTCCCCGTGATCCAGATCGCCGAGCTCACCGGGGTGTACGGGGTGTCCTTCCTGCTCCTCGCGGTGAACGCGGCGCTGGCAGCAGCGGTGGGGCTCGGCTGGCGCCGGGCGCTTCCCGGCGCCCTGGTGACGCTGGCCCTCGTGGGGGGCGCGCTGGGCTTCGGCTGGAGCGCGCTCCGGGCCGATGGGCCGGGAGCGACGCGCGCGGGACCGTCGGTGCGCGTGGGCCTCATCCAGCCCTCCATCGAGCAGACCATGAAATGGGACCCGGTCCGTCACGCCGAGATCATGAGCGTGTACGAGCGGCTGACGCGGGAGGCCGCCCGGCCCGAGGCAGCCGGCGGCGCCTCCGCGCCCCCCGCGATCGTCCTCTGGCCGGAGACGGCGGCCACGATCTTCCTCCGGGGTGACCCCGCGCTGCTCGGGCGGCTCGCGGCGCTCTCGGCCGAGCTCGGGTCGGCCCTCCTGGTGGGCTCCATCGACAGGCTGGACGGGCCGCGGGGGAAGCTCCTCAACAGCGCGTTTTTCCTCGACGGACGAGGCATCGGAGCCAAGTATGATAAGATTCACCTTGTCCCGTTCGGCGAGTACGTGCCGCTGTCGGGGCTGATCGGGTTTGTCCGGAGCTGGGCCGAGTTCATCTCGGACTTCGGAGCCGGGCAGGAGAGGACCCTGTTCCCGCTGCCGGGCGCGCCGTTCGGGGTGGTGATCTGCTACGAGGTGATCTTCCCGGAGCTGTTCCGGGGGTTCGTGGCGGAGGGCGCCACCTTCATGGTGAACATCACCAACGACGCGTGGTTCGGGGAGACCAGCGGTCCGTGGCAGCACCTGGGGATGCTGCCGCTCAGGGCGGTGGAGAATCGCGTGGCCATCGCCCGGGCGGCGAACACCGGGGTGTCGGCGTTCGTCGCGCCGTCGGGCCGGGTCACGAGGCGGCTCCCGCTCCTCGAGCGCGGAGTGCTTGCGGACCGCGTCCCGCTCCGCCAGACCGCCACCGTCTACACCCGATTCGGCGACTGGTTCGCGCTCGCCTGTCTGGCGGTGGCGGCGGGTGCGCTGGGACACTCACTCTTTCGGAGGTCGACGCCCTCGTGCTGAGCGAGCTGAAGCGGGACCTGGCCGACATGGACAGGCGCCTGGACGATCTCCGAGGTCATCTTTGACCTGCCGGCCAAGGATGCACGCCTGGCGCTGATCGACACGGAGATGTCGAAGGCGGCCTTCTGGGACGACAGCCGCAAGGCCCAGGCCCTCGTCCAGGAGCGCGCCGAGCTGTCGCGGACCGTGACGCGGATCCACGAGCTCGCGACCCAGGCGGGCGAGGTGCGCCTCTTCTGGGAAATGGCGACCGAGGCCGGGGACGAGAGCATGGCCGCCGAGATCGCCCAGGGCATCGGGCGGGTGGCGCGCGACATCGAGGCCCTCGAGCTGCGGATCGTGCTCTCCGGCCCCCAGGACAAGAAGAACGCCATCCTCTCGATCCACCCCGGGGCGGGCGGCACCGAGTCGCAGGACTGGGCGCAGATGCTCACGCGCATGTACCTGCGCTGGGCGGAGCGCGCCGGCTTGAAGGCGGAGGTGGTGGACCTGCTGGCGGGCGAGGAAGCGGGGATCAAGTCGGCGACCATCACGGTGACCGGGGAATACGCCTATGGCTACCTGAAGGGAGAGATCGGCGTCCACCGCCTCATCCGCATCTCGCCCTTCGATGCCTCCAGGCGCCGGCACACCTCCTTTGCCTCCGTGGCGGCGATTCCCGAGGTGGAGGACGTGGAGGTCGTCATCAGGGACGAGGAGCTGCGCGTGGACGTCTACCGCTCCTCCGGGCCGGGGGGGCAGGGCGTGAACACGGCGGACTCGGCCGTGCGCATCACCCACCTGCCGACGGGGATCGTGGTGGCCTGCCAGAACGAGCGCTCGCAGCTCCGCAACCGCGACACGGCGCTCCGCATCCTCAAGTCCCGGCTCTTCCAGATGTACGAGAGGCGGCAGCGGGAGGAGCTCGCCGAGCTCACGGGGGAGAAGAAGGAGATCGCCTTCGGCAGCCAGATCCGCACCTACACCTTCCACCCGTACCAGATCATCAAGGACCACCGGACGGGGGTCGAGGTGGGTAACGTGGAGGCGGTGATGGACGGCGACCTGGATCCGTTCATCCGCGCCTATCTGGCCTCCGCCAGGCCCGCCTAGGCCGCCATGACCGCGCCCCCGTCCGCCGGAGACTCGGGACTTCCCGCCGACGCCAACGAGCTGGTCCGCCGGCGTCTCGCCAAGGTCGAGGCGCTGCGCGCGCGCGGGATCGACCCCTTCGGCGGGCGCTTCCCGGTCAGCCACTGGGCCGGGGACGTCGCCACCCGGTTCCGGGACGCCGCCGAGGACGAGCTGAAGAGCGCGGGCGCGGTGAGCCTGGCCGGCCGCGTGATGGCGCTCCGCCACCACGGCAAGACGTGCTTCGCCCACCTCCGCGACCAGTCCGGGGCCATCCAGCTCTACGCCCGAGCCGACGGGCTCGGCGACCGCTACGCGCTCTTCACGGATCTCGACATCGGCGATTTCGCGGGCGTCACCGGCGAGCTGTTCCGGACCCGGACCGGAGAGCTGACGGTGGCCGTCAAGGAGGTCGAGTTCCTGTCGAAGGCGCTGCGCCCCCTGCCGGAGAAGTGGCACGGGCTCAGGGACGTGGAGACGCGGTACCGGCAGCGCTACGTGGACCTGGTGGTCAATCCCCGGGTGCGCGAGGCCTTCGTCTTCAAGACGCGGCTCATCCAGGCGCTCCGGGCTTTCCTCGACGCGCGCGGCTTCCTCGAGGTCGAGACGCCGATGATGCAGCCGATCCCCGGGGGCGCCGCCGCGAAGCCGTTCCAGACCCACCACAACGCGCTGGACATGCCGCTCTTCCTGCGCATCGCGCCGGAGCTGTACCTCAAGCGTCTCGTGGTGGGGGGCCTCGAGCGCGTGTACGAGATCAACCGCAGCTTCAGGAACGAGGGGATCTCGACCCAGCACAATCCCGAGTTCACCATGCTGGAGTTCTACCAGGCGTACGCGGACTACAACGATCTGATGGAGCTCACCGAGGAGATGTTCCGGGAGCTCGCTCAGGGCCTGCTCGGGCGGACCGACATCCGCTACCAGGGCGAGTTGCTGAGCCTCGCGCCCCCGTGGAGACGGCTGCCGTTCTTCCAGGCGCTCTCGGAGGGGCTCGGCACGCCCGTGGGGCCCGCGACCGAGGCCCCGGCGCTCCACGCAGCGGCCGCGGCGGCCGGCGTGCCGGTGGGCCAGCCCGGGGAGGTGGTGGCGCTCTGGAAGGACGTCTTCGACGCGCTCGTGGAGCCGAGGCTCGTCCAGCCGACCTTCGTGACCGACTTCCCCATCGAGCTGTCGCCCTTGTCCAGGCGGAAGCGGGACAACCCGCGGCTCGTGGACCGCTTCGAGCTCTTCATCTGCCGGCGGGAGATCGCCAACGCCTACTCCGAGCTCAACGATCCCGTGGACCAGCGCCGCCGCTTCGAGGAGCAGGCGCGCGCGCGCGAGCGCGGGGACGAGGAGGCCCACTGGCTGGACGAGGACTTCCTCCGAGCGCTGGAGTACGGCATGCCGCCGACGGCGGGCGAGGGGATCGGCATCGACCGGCTCACGATGCTCCTGACCGACTCGCCGTCCATCCGGGACGTGATCTTCTTCCCGCACCTGAGGCCCGAGCACCGGGAGCCGCCCCAGGGGGAGCCGGGCGCCGGAGAAGGGGCCTCGTGACGCCCGGGCGCGGGCTCCCCTTCGAGCTCTTCCTGGCGGTCAAGTACCTCCGCGCCCGCGGGCAGTTCCGCGGACTCTCCCTCTTCGTCTGGATCGGGATCGGCGGGGTCTTCCTCGGGGTGAGCGCGCTCATCGTCGTGCTCGCGACCATGACGGGGTTCCAGGACGGCATCCGCGAGAAGATCATCTCGGCGAACCCGCATATCCTCATCGTCGAGGGGGGCGGTCGCGGGCTCGTCGACGGAGAGGCCGTGGCCGCGCGCGCCCGAGCCGTCACCGGGGTGCGGGCCGCCTCGCCGTTCGTCCTCCAGCAGGCGCTCTACACCGCGCAGGGTGGCGGGGCCACGGGCGGGCTCCTGCGCGGCCTGGATCTCGGCGCCGCGTCGGTGCGGGAGGCCCTGGCCGCCCAGCTCAGGCTCGGCAGCGTCGAGCCGCTCCTCTCGGGCCCGGAGCCGGCGATCCTCCTCGGCCGCGAGCTCGCGCGCACCCTGGGCGCGGTGCCGGGGGACCACGTGACGGTCATCTCGCCCCAGGGCGCCATGACCGCGGTGGGGCTCGTGCCCAAGATGCGGCGCTTCCTCGTGGCGGGCGCCATCGAGGTGGGCATGTACGAGTACGACGCCTCGCTCGCCTACACGACCCTCGCCGCGGCCCAGGAGTTCGCCGGCCTCGGGGACCGCGTGACCGGCGTCGAGGTCAAGCTCGACGACCCGTGGGAGGCCAAGGCCGTGGGCCGCCGCATCGCGCAGGCTGGGGGCGGGCCCTTCTGGATCCGCGACTGGATGGACATGAACCGCAACCTCTTCGCCGCGCTCCAGCTCGAGAAGCTCGCGCTGTTCGTCATCGTGACCATCATCGTGCTGGTGGCGGGCTTCGCCATCATCGGCCACCTGGTGCTCCTGGTCGCCGACAAGCGCAAGGAGATCGGCATCCTCAAGGCCATGGGCGCCACCTCGGGCAGCATCGCGGCAGTGTTCCTGGCGGCGGGCATGCTCATCGGTCTCGTCGGCACGGTCGCGGGCAGCGCCTTCGGCCTCCTGCTCATCTGGGTGCAGAACACCTACAAGATCATCCGGTTCGCCGGCGATGTCTATCAGATCGACCACCTGCCCATGAAGCTCACCGGAACGGACTTCGCCCTGGTGGTCGGCGCCACCATCGTGATCTCCTTCCTCGCGACGCTGTCCCCCGCGCGGCGGGCGGCCGGGCTCCACCCCGTGGACGTGCTGCGCTATGAGTGAGCCGCTGCTCGTCGCCGAGGAGCTGGAGAAGGAGTACCGGATGGGCCCGGAGGTGATCCGCGTCCTGCGCGGCGTGACCCTCGCCGTGAACCAGGGAGAGAGCGTGGCGGTGATCGGCGCCTCCGGCGTCGGCAAGTCCACGCTGCTGCACCTGATCGGCGGGCTGGACCGTCCGTCCGGGGGTCGCGTGCGCTTCGCGGGGGAGGACGTCTTCTCGCGCTCGGAGAGCGCGCTGGCGCGGCTGCGCCGCACGGAGGTCGGCTACGTCTTCCAGTTCTACAACCTCCTGGGGGAGATGACGGCGCTGGAGAACGCCATGATGCCCGCGCTGCTCCAGCGGGCGTCGTGGAGCCAGGCGCGCGAGCGGGCCGCGGCCGCGCTCGCCGAGGTCGGGCTCGCGGACCGCCTCGCGCACCGGCCCGGGGAGCTGTCCGGCGGGGAGCAGCAGCGGGTCGCCATCGCCCGCGCGCTGGTCGGGACGCCGCGCGTCATCCTGGCCGACGAGCCCACCGGGAACTTGGATCCGAAGACGAGCGAGGTCATCTGGGATCTCTTCCTGCGGCTTCAGGCCGAGCGGGGGCTGAGCTTCGTGATCGCCACGCACAACCACGAGCTGGCCCGCAAGGCGGACCGCGGCTACCGGCTGCTGGACGGGCGCGCGGTGGCCTGGCCGTGAGCGGTCCCTGCGGCCCGGGTCCGCGCAGGACGGCCGCCGGAGAAGAAAACCCTATGAGGGGACAGAGCAGAGGGTTATACTTTGGGCTGGTTTACATGGTAGCGAGCGAGCGCTAACCGACCCTGGAAGCGAGGACCTCAAGTGTTCGAACGGTTCACGGAGCGGGCGCGTCGAGTGATCATCCTGGCCAGGGAGGAGGCGGGCCGTTTCCGGCACGACTTCGTGGGGACCGAGCACATCCTGCTGGGTCTGATCCGCGACGGCGAGGGGATCGCCACGGCCGTCCTGCAGCGCCTCGGGCTCCGGCTCGAGACCGTGAAGGCGGAGGTGGAGCGGGCCCTGGCGGGCTTCCCGAAGACCCTCACGTTCGGGGAGGTCCCCTTCACCCCCCAGGCCAAGCGGGTGCTCGAGCTCTCGATCGAGGAGGCCCGGCAGCTCGGCCACAACTACATCGGCACCGAGCATCTGCTCCTCGGCCTCATGAAGGAGGGGCAGTCCATCGCCGCCAAGATTCTCGAGTCGCTGGGCGCCCGGCTGGACGAGGTGCGCCAGGAAACGCTCTCGTTGCTCGGGGACCAGTACTACCCCCGCCCCAAGAAGCGCTCGCAGACGCCGGTGCTCGACGAGTTCGCGCGCGATCTCACCCAGCTCGCCCGTGAGAACAAGCTCGACCCCGTCATCGGGCGGGAGACCGAGATCGAGCGGGTCATCCAGATCCTCGCCCGCAGGACGAAGAACAACCCCGTGCTGATCGGCGAGCCGGGGGTGGGCAAGACCGCGATCGTCGAGGGCCTCGCCCAGCGCATCGTGGGTCACGAGGTGCCCGACGTCCTGGCCCAGAAGCGGCTCCTGCAGCTCGACCTGGGGGCGCTCGTGGCGGGGACGAAGTACCGCGGCCAGTTCGAGGAGCGCCTCAAGGCGGTGATGAAGGAGATCCGCCAGTCCGAGAACGTGGTGCTCTTCCTCGACGAGCTGCACACGTTGATCGGCGCCGGCGCGGCCGAGGGGGCCATCGACGCCTCCAACATGCTGAAGCCGGCGCTCTCCCGCGGCGAGATCCAGACCATCGGGGCCACGACGCTCGACGAGTACCGGAAGTACATCGAGAAGGACGGCGCGCTCGAGCGCCGCTTCCAGCCGGTCATCGTCCGGGCGCCGTCCGTGGTGGAGTCGGTGGAGATCATCAAGGGGCTCCGCCACAAGTACGAGGCGCACCATCGCGTGAAGATCACCGACGAGGCCATCGACGCGGCGGTGAAGCTGGCGGACCGGTACATCACCGACCGCCAGCTGCCGGACAAGGCCATCGACGTGATCGACGAGGCCTCCTCCCGGACCCGCCTCATGGCCCTCACGCCACCGCCCGAGATCAAGGAGCTCGGCCGGGAGGTGGAGCGCGTCGTCCGCGAGAAGGACATGTATCTGGAGGCGCAGGAGTTCGAGAAGGCCGCCTCCCTCCGCGAGAAGGAGAAGCTGCTGCGCGGACGCGACGAGGAGCTCAAGCGCGAGTGGGACAAGCGCAAGGGCAAGGGGCCGCAGGTGGTTGGCGAGGAGGACGTGGAGTACATCGTCTCCCGCTGGACGGGCATTCCGCTCTCGAAGCTCGAGGAGAAGGAGTCGGCGAAGCTCGCGCGCATGGAGGAGGTGCTCCACGGCCGGATCATCGGCCAGGGCACCGCGGTGGCCGCGGTGTCGCGGGCCATCCGTCGGTCACGGGCCGGCCTCAAGGACAGCAAGCGCCCGGTGGGCTCGTTTATCTTCCTGGGACCCACAGGAGTCGGCAAGACCGAGCTGGCCCGGGCGCTGGCCGAGTACCTCTTCGGCGACGAGAACGCGCTGATCCGCATCGACATGTCCGAGTACATGGAGAAGTTCTCCGTCTCCCGGCTGCTGGGCGCGCCTCCGGGCTACGTCGGGTACGAAGAGGGCGGCTTCCTCACCGAGAAGGTGCGGCGGCGGCCGTACTCGGTGGTGCTCTTCGACGAGATCGAGAAGGCCCACCCGGACGTGTTCAACATGCTGCTCCAGGTGCTGGACGACGGCCGGCTGTCCGACTCGGTGGGGCACGTGGTGGATTTCAAGAACACCATCCTCATCCTGACGTCGAACCTGGGCACGAGCTTCATCGGCAAGCGGACCGCGCCGGGGTTCCTGTCCGAAGGGGAGGACGCCTCCCACGAGAAGATGAAGGAGCGGGTGCTGGAGGAGCTGAAGCGGGCGTTCCGGCCCGAGTTCCTCAACCGTATCGACGACACCATCGTGTTCCACGCGCTGAGCCGGGAGGACATCCTCGGGATCGTCCGCCTCATGCTCGGCCGCATCAACGCCCAGCTGGCCGACAGGGGCATCT